>DASYYE010000221.1:0-2196 GCA_035946955.1 Streptosporangiaceae bacterium
CGATCCGGGTGCGCCTGGGTGCCTCGCCGGCCAACAGCGCAGGGCCGTCTGGCCTGGCCGGGGGTAACTCGGCTTCCCCGGCCCAGCCTGCCCCGAAGCGCGCGATGCCGCCCAAGGCACAGCACCTAGGCACATTCGACCCGAGCTCTTGCTGTCTTTTGCCCCGTCGTACCGGACGCGTGTACAGAACAGTTAGTCTGCGCACACGAATGGCCGGAAACCTACTAATGAGCTAGACATTCAGAATCGGCGTTCTGTTGCCGCGCGAGCGCTCGACCACGACCGAGGCAGTCACCATCCGTAGCCGACACACATAGACTTTGGTGGCCACCGCAGACCTAGGCGCCGGCGGACTGATCACCGGCGCAGGCTAGCGCTCCGGGCATGAGCCCGTCGGACGATGGGCACCGTAATCGTGCCTTACTCGGAATGTCGGGAACTCCGTACGGCAGCACCGTTCACGAGTCTTCGCGCTGACACTTACCTTCCTCCGGCCGGGTGCGTGCATGGTTCCGCAGCGCGCGGGCGGCTGGGTGGGCCAGCGGCCTGCCCGGTCTGGGCCCCCTGGCGGACCCACGCGTCGACATGCTCGTGCGGTTCGTTCGCTCCGGCGGCGGGCAGATGCCCAAGATGATGGGCGGCAGCCCGGACGAGCACGAGCATCAAGCCCGCGGCGACCACGAGGGCGCCCGGGCCTAAACTGTGCTGCTGTGTCCGAGCCTTTCGACCCTGTTGCGCACAACCGCGCCGCGTGGGACCGCGAAGTGGACAGCGACAACGATTGGACTCGGCCGGTCGGGCCCGAGGTCATCGCCCGTGCCCGGGCGGGCGACTGGTCGGTGGTGCTCATCGGGCACCGGCCCGTCCCCCGCGACTGGTTCCCGGCCGAGCTGGCCGACACCCCGGTACTGTGCCTGGCCTCCGGCGGCGGGCAGCAGGGACCGGTGCTGGCGGCGGCGGGCGCGCAGGTGACCGTGTTCGACAACTCGCCGCGGCAGCTCGCCCGCGACGATGAGGTAGCCGCCCGCGAGGGTCTGGCGATCCGCACGGTACCCGGCGACATGCGGGATCTGGGCGCCTTCCCCGACGCCAGCTTCGAGGTGGTCGTCAACCCGGTGTCGAACGTGTTCTGCCCGGACCTGGCACCGGTCTGGCGCGAGTCGCACCGCGTGCTGCGGCCTGGTGGCGTCCTGCTGGCGGGGTTCATGAACCCGGACATCTTCATCTTCGACGTGGCCGCGCTGGATGAGCGCGAGGAGCTCGTGGTGCGCCACCGGCTCCCGTTCAGCACGCTCGACCTGACCGACGCCGAGCGCAGCCGCTGCTACGGAGACGGCCCGATCGAGTACAGCCACTCGCTGACCGAGCAGATCGGCGGCCAGCTCGCCGCGGGCTTCGTCCTCACCCACCTGGTGGAAGCCCCACACCACGCGGACGCCACGGCCAGGTACCTGCCTGGCTACCTCGCCACCCGCGCCATCAAGCCCCCGGCCTAGCGCCGACGGAACATGCAGGCGCCCGGGCTAATTATGAGCCTGCTGAAATAGGCGCAGTGGTTATAGCGTGTTTGCCGGCTTGGTGTTCGGTGGCCTGGGCTAATCCTTCCATGCAGGGTTTCGAGCGGGCAGACCGGCAGTTCCTGGACGCGGCGGCGCTGGCCGGGCACCTGGTTCCCGAGAACAGCATGTTCGCGTTCCTGGCCGGGCGCCGCGCGGAGGTGTTCCCCGACGCCGGTTATGCGGACCTGTTCGCCCCGCAGCCGCTCGGCCCACTCGACCAGCCGAAGCAGGCCCTCCCTGCCGATAACCGGCTCGCTCACACCCGCCTGTCCAACGATGCATGCACTGTGGCAAACCGACTGAACGCATGTGGGCCGGGCTGAAGAACTACATCGCCAACACCGCCGTCACCTGGCCCGGCCGCCTCCGGCAGATCCACTCCTTCTTCCGCAGCCGCTCACCCGGGCCAGATGCTGGCTATGGCCGCCCCCTGGACCAGCCCCTGGCTGCCAACGGGTTACGAGCAGAACCTCTGGAATGCCGGTCAGATGGGGCACCGCGTTGCGTGTCACGCGTCGCCTGGCGTACTTTCAGTCCGCTTACTCTCGTGCGACTAAGTCCTCAGCGTGCCGATGCGAGGAGAGATGCGGGAAGCATGGCGCACTGGATCTTTCAATCGAACCCGAAGCGGTACGAC
>DASYYE010000222.1:0-19106 GCA_035946955.1 Streptosporangiaceae bacterium
CCACGGATGGCCTGCGCGAACCGGCGTGCCGCCGTCTCATCGAGCAGCACCACCGACGACCGGGCCGGCAGGTTCTGGCACATCGCCTGAACCGCGGCGAACTCACCCCGGTTGGCACGTTTGAGGGCCAGGCCGGTCAGGGCCAGGCGCACCGCAGGTGACTTGGCATGCGATGCACCGATCCCGAAGGTAAGGGCAGCCGGAGGCACTCCCAGAGCGACCACGAAGCACGCCACTGTCGCCGCAACCACCACCACCCCGGCGCCCTGGCTGCGCGCCCGGGCCGTCAAGCGGGCCGCGACCCAGACAGCCAGCACAACCAGGCCCGGCAGTGCCACCGGGACCAGCCGGCGGCTGGCCCAGGGCTGGTCGGGTACGGTGTCCGGCTGCCAGAGCACCACCAGCAGCCCCCAGCCGAATATGGCGGCCGGGAGCGCCCAGGCGCGGGCCACGCCACGTGGATCCCGCCAGGTGACCAAGGCACGCAGGCAGCGCCGCGTAATGATGGCGAGACCGACCAGTCCCAGCAGCAGCGCAGGCACGCCGAGGTACCAGAACAACCAGTAGAAGCTCTTCTCCGCGTACAGGCGGCCTGGGTCCACGGGCAGGTGTTCCAGCCGCTGCAGGGCTGCGATATAGCCGTTCGCCGGCCCCCGGACCGTCTGTATGTAGGGGCGGAGGAGGGCCAGCAGCGCCAGCACTCCCACGGCCGCGGCACCAGCATCGGGCAGCCAGCGCAGCGGGCGCGCTCGCAGTATCCGGGCCGCCATCCGCCGGGCGGGGCTGAGGAGCCCAATGGCTACGCCCGCGGCGGTCACCGCAACGAACCCGCACGCAACGATCCCTATCAGGCCGAGCGACGGGATTGTCGTGTGCATCAGCCGCATGACCAGCACGAACCCAGCGGCCAGCCCAAGGTCCACACCCACCACCAGTCCCCCGGCGAACGGCCACGCCTGCGGCCGACGGCCGGCGATCAGGGCACCGAGGAACGGGATGACCGGCAGCAACAGCACGAGGGATCCAAGGTCGGCCAGGACCGTCAAGCCCAGCGCCAGCCCGCCCAGCGCGGCCGGGATCACTGGCCTGCGCGAGCGCAGTGAGTCCACCACCAGGCACAGGCCACCGAAGAGCAGGGCCTGGGTCAGGGGCTCGTCGAACGCCGACCGGCTGGTGTAGATCTGCGGCACGGTCAGGGCAAGCAACAGCGCCCCGGCAGGAGCCCAGGCCGGCCCGGCAAGCCTGCCCGTGAGCCCGCCGACAGAGATCAACGCGAGGGCCCCGAGCACCGGGCTGATGACCGCTGCGCCCAGCGCCCCGTGCGCCCACAACCCAGCCGATGCGACGATCGGCAACCCGGCCATGAACTGCGGCACCAGATCATGTCCCTGGCTGGCGAAACCGAATGTCGCGAAAGTGAGGCCAGGGTGACCACCGCCGAACGCGCTGGCTGTTTGGGGGATCCGCACCGAGCCCTTCTGGGCGATCCAGTAGCCGAACTGGGTCAGGGCACCTGGGTCACGGCTGGTGATCCACTCGGGCGAGTTCACCAGGATCTGCCAAACAGCGAACCCGACCGCGACCACCAGCGTCCCGCCGAGCCCCCACCACGGCGTCCATGACGGAGTATCCGCAGTTGCGGCGTGTTTCCCAGTGCGTGCCCCGAGCCAGCCGTGGGGCACGCTCCAGACGACCAGCATGACCAGCGCGACCGTGAGCGGAGCGGCGATGAGGACCATGGGCACCGGCAGGAACCGGCCCCCCAGCAGGAGTCCGGCCCCCGGTACCAGCCAGGCGGTTATCACCAGGCACGGGACAGCGGTGACCACGCCAAATGTCTGACCAGCATTGTTGCGGAGCCGCCGGCCGAGCACCTGCAGCCTGTGCCGCACACGCACTAGCAGCGCACGCGCCTGGGCAGCACGCCCGCTGGCCGCAGGCTCCCCGGGCGCCTCACCGTCGATGACTGCCACAGCCGTGCCTGGCTCGTCGCCGACCTGGGTGCTGACCGCGTCTTCGCCGGAGCCCGCCGCTATGGGTGCCCCGGCTGTTGGCTCCCGGACAGGCTCATGGTCAGCAGTGTCGTCGTCGGCGCCGTGAGTTGGCCCCTCGCGCGAGGAGTAGTCGGGGGTTCCAGGGGGTTCATACCAATTGAGCAGGCCGGGCCCAGGCTCCTGACCTGGCAGTCCACCGCCGGGCGCCGCAGTCGCGCCCTGGCCGGGAGACTGGCCAGAACCCTCACCGGACGACCCGCCTGTATCCTCATCAGGGGTCTCCTCGAGACCCTCTCCGTCGGCGGCCGTGTGTGTCACCATTCCCGGAGTAGTTGGCTCGCTCTCCGTAGCCACTGGTCCGCCGGATTGGCCCATGGTCTGGAGTACGCCAGCGCGGCGCCGGCCACGGCCCGTGCGTCGTCCAAGAAGGCGGGATCCGAGTCGCACGCACCCACTCTAAGGTGGGTATGACCTCGAGAGGGAGGAGGTAAGACCCGGAATTGACCGAGATGTCCGTAATCGACCTCGGCGATTTGCCGTGTCTTTACGACCTCCCCAGGGAGTTTACCCCGTTCTCGCAGGCATCGGCTTGCCGCAGCGGCGACAATGGGCAGTGGCTGACGCCCCTATCACAGGCGACGAGCCACGACGAAACGTCCGACCGTGACGAAGCGTCCAACTGGACGAAACCGCCGAGGAGCGATGAACCTCAGCCATGAGTCGTTACGAAGACCGCGGGGACCGTGAGAGCTTCCCGGCCACTGGGCAAAGACGGCAAGGGACGCTGACCAGGCGGCCGGTCTCTGCTGGCTCCCGAACCGGAGGCCCAGGCAGCTACGCCTCGCGCGAGCACCGCAACCCTAGCAGCCATGATGAGGCGCCAAGGCGTGGCCAGCCCCGCCGCGCGACCAGCGCCTGGGGTTACGACGACGACACACATGACTCAGGCGGCGCGCGGGCCGCCCTCCTCGGCCAGCGCCCGATCCTGCGCGTGCTCGCGGTGATCGGCACGGTTGTCGTGACCGGGATCGCATTCACCGCCTATGCGGCCTACCGCAACGTGTACGACAGCATCAACCACGTCAACGTCACCGAGCAGATGCTCGGCCCGCGCCCGCCCGCGTTCAACGGGTCTACGAACATCCTGATCATCGGCTCTGACTCCCGGTCTGGGCTCGGCAGCAGGTACGGCTCGGGAATCCAGGGAGCGCGCTCGGACACCACCCTGATCCTGCACATCTCACCGACTCACCAGCATGCGTACGCGATCAGCTTCCCGCGCGACTCCATGGTGCCGGTGTACTCGTGCCTGAAGGACGGGGCAGGCACCACCGGCCAGCAGGCGGCCCCGGGCCAGACGGAGATGCTCAACTCGAGCTTCGCCTACGGCGGCCCGGCGTGCCTGTGGAAGACCCTCGAACAGAGCACGCACATCCGCATCGACCACTTCCTCGAGGTTGACTTCACCAGCTTCAAGCAGATCGTGGACGATGTCGGCGGTGTCCCTGTGTGTCTGCCGTTCGCCATCAACGACCCAGCGTCCAAGCTGCACCTGACGGCCGGCAAGCACGTGGTGCACGGCTACCAGGCGCTCGCGTTCGTCCGTGAGCGGCACATCGGCCTCGGCTCCGATCTGCAGCGGATCCAGCGGCAGCAGATTTTCCTGGCCTCGCTGGCGCAGACGCTCAAGAACTCGGGCGTCCTGAGCAGCCCCACCGGGCTCTACCACCTGATCCACGACGTCGCCGGTGCCTTGACGACAGACAGTGGGCTCACCGTGTCGCAGATGTTTGGCATCGCCAACAGCCTCAAGAACCTGAGCACCAGCTCGCTGCGGTTCATCTCGGTCCCGGTCGTCAACGACCCGAACGACCCCAACCGGGTCGACTGGGTGCAGCCACAGGCCAGCCAGTTGTTCTATGCCATCGCCCATGACTCGCACCTCTCCAAGGCCGCAGCGCACGCCAGGCCCGGCAGGCACGTACAGACCGTGGCCACGGTCAGCCCGGGCAAGGTCAAGCTGCAGGTGCTCAACGGCTCCGGTGTGTCGGGTGTGGCCGGGGTCGCCGCGACCGCGCTCACGAGCAAGGGCTTCCAAGTCGTCGGCACAGGCAACGCGACCAACTTCGGCTACAACAAGAGCGTCGTCGAGTACAGCTCACCAGCGGACCTGGCCGCAGCCAACACCGTCCAGCAGAGCATCGCGGACTCCCAGGTCCAAAAGGTGGCAGGTCTCCCAGCAGGCACTGTTGCGCTGGTCGTCGGCACCAGCTACAGCAACTCCGCCAGTGGGACCAGCGGGAACTCAGGGGGGACGTCCAGGCCCTCCGTGACGAGCGTGACCAGCCAGCTCGGCGGGGTCGCCGGTAACGCGAACATCTGCCATGACTCCTCTGCCTTCGCTGGCCCGGACAACCCATCGATGTTCGGCAATTCCGGGTCCTCGGGTGCCACCGGGTCTACCGGGACCATCCCGTGACCTGGCCAGCCACCGCCCGTACCCGCAGTCGACTCGCCTGAGGTGAGCGGTGCGGCGGTTCCTGTCCTGGCGGACCCAGGAGCAGGCTGAGCTGGCCCTGCGCGGGCGGCTGCCGCCCGAGGCGGCCAGCGAGGTTGGGCGTGCCCTGGCGTTCGCCGTCGCCCACCACGGTGACCAGCGCCGCCCGACCGGCGCACCCTACCTGGAGCACCTCCTGGAAGCGCTCGAGGTGGCCGTGTGCGGGGCAGGCGTGACTGACCCCGGCGTGTTGTCCGCGGTGGTGCTGCACGACGTGGTCGAGGACACCAGCTGCACACTGCCTGAACTGGCCGCCGCCTTTGGCCAGCGCGTCGCTGACCTGGTCGGATGGGTGACGATCCCCGAGCCACCCCCCGGCACCGACAAGGCAGCCGCCAAAGACGCATACCTGCGCCGGCTGCCCCAGGCGCCGCGCGATGCCCTCCTGGTCAAGCTCGCCGACCGCGCCAGCAACGTGCAGACTCTGCGGAACCTGCCCTCTGCCCGGGCACGCGCGTACTACGCACAGACGGTCGAGCACATCGTGCCGCTGGCGGCCGTGGATCAGTGGTTCGCCGACTGGTATGCCTGCTGGCTGGCTGAGTTCGCGGACCTGGCCGGTCCCTCGCCTGGCTCACCGCCGGTGGCCCCGGCCCCGGCCGCCGCGCCACTCAACTCGGAGACGCCCAGCCAGGCCAGCAACCCGACCGGGTAGAGGAAGTAGCCGAACCGCGTATTGGGCGCAAGCACGATCATGAGGCTGAGTCCGATGATCAAGACCCACGTGGCCGCTGGGACGGTCCGCGGCGGCCGCACGACCAGCCACAACGCCAGCCCAAGTCCCGCCAGCCCCAGCAGTACCAGGGCCAGCATGTGCCCGGCGGTCCCGGTGTCGGCGAGCAGGTGCCCGGGGAGCGGGCTGGCCGCGGCCGACTTCTCGCGCGTGAGACCCAATGGGAAGTCGATCGCGTTCAGCACCAGGGCACGGGGCCACAGCGCGGCCACCGGCCCGACGATGGCCGCGACCACGGCCAGTGCGGTACCGGACATGACGGCCGCGGGACGCTTCCCATCCCGCGCCAGGATCAGGATGGCCGCCACCACCAGCGCCGGCCACGCGGTGGCCTTCATCGCCGCTGCGGCACCGAGGACGACCCCCGCCAGCACCACCCGCGGCCTGCGCCACAGCAGTGTCAGGCCGAGGCACATGCAGGCCAGCACCGGGATGTCCGTACCCCCGACCGTCAGGGAGAACGCGATCACCGGGGACGCCGTCACCAGCGTGGTCCACCGCAGCACGTCGCTGACGCCGGCCAGGCGGAGCGCCGCAGCGAAGAGCGCCACGAAACACACCCCGAACCAGATCCGTGGGTCGGTGATGGCTGAGCCCCCTGCCAGCGCACGCGGCAGGCCGAACGCTGTCATGACTGGCAGGTAGGGGTCGAAGACGTTGGGGTTGTGTGCGGCATTGAGGGCCGCAGCCCCGAGGTAGGGCGTGCCATGGTGGACGAGCAACGAGGCTGACTGGTCGATCACCGCCACCTCGGGCTGGTACAGGTGCTCGACTGCCATCAGCGACAGTGGCATGACCAGCGCACCCCCGGCGCTGACCAGCAGCGCCAGGTCTGCTCCCCGTGACTTCCAGGCCAGGACCGAGGCGGTCGCGAGCAAGTAGGCACACGCCGCGAAGATCCCCCACGTGCGGTGCAGCTCGTTTGTGGTGAAGGAGGCCACCGCCACAGCGAACAGGGCGCTGGCGGTGAAGGTGACCGCCATTGCGGTGCGCGGGACCGTGCCCGGCGACCGCCAGTCCACCCCGCGCAGTGCCAGGCGTCTGTGGGCGCGTTCCCTCAACGCCAGCATCGACATGGACCCTCCACTGTGGGCGATCTTAGCCGCTTAGCGGCCAGCGGGACTGACTAGACCGCCGCTCACACGGCCGGCGGCCGGCCTACCCGGAGGCGGGCGGGATCAGCGGAGCGTCCATAAGTCCGGCTTTGCCGGGCTTGCTCACCGGCCGGGACGCCTAAGCAGTGGTAGGCGATCTCCCGCGCTCGGCGGAGGTCTTCGTCCTCCCGGCGTGCGGGATCACGGCATGTACTGCATGTACTGATGGGTGGGCGGTTTCTGGCGGCCAGCGGAGCGCAAGTAGGGTCCGAGTCATGCTGACTGTCGCGGTGGTACTCGCGGGTGGCACCGGCGAGCGGTTCGGCACCCCGATGCCCAAGCAACTGCTGCCGGTCGGCGGCAGGCCCATGATCGAGCACTCGGTGGCCGCGTTTGAGCAGGCACCCGACGTCGGCTCCATCCTCGTGGTCATGACCGCTGGCCACGCGGCCCACGTGGCCGACCTCCTCACCGCAGGCGGCTACCGCAAGGTCACCGGCGTGATCGACGGAGGCAAGACCCGGGTGGAGTCCACACGACGGGCACTGGCCGCACTCGGCGACACCGACTGCGACGTCCTCCTGCACGACGCCGCGAGGCCGTTGGTGGACCAGGCGACGATCGCTGGCTGCATAGCCGCGCTCGCGACCCACCGCGCTGTGGGAGTCGCGGTCCCGTCCTCAGACACGATCGCCTTGGTCAGCGACGGTGTGATGACGGGCATCCCGCCGCGTGCCAGCCTGGCCCGCTGCCAGACTCCGCAGGGCTTTCGCTTGGCGGTGATCCGGCAGGCCCATGACCTGGCCGCTGCCGACCCCGACTTCGCCACCCTGCCAGCGACCGACGACTGCGGGATCGTGCTGCGCTACCTGCCGGAGGTCGGTGTCCACGTGGTGCCAGGCACGGAACGCAATCTGAAGATCACCTACCCCACCGACCTGGCCGTGGCCGAAATGCTCCTGCGAAAGTGAGCCGCAGCCCATGGTCAGACAGCACGCAGGGACTCGGCAGGCGCCAGCCGTGCCGCGCGCAGTGCCGGATAGAGTCCGGCGAGCGTCCCGATGACCAGGGCAGCACCCAGCCCGGCCCACAACGCAGCGACGGGGACTACCGTGGGGAGCCGGCTTGCAGCGGTGTAGGCCGCGGTCGCGGCGCCTCCGAGCAAGTCGCCGCTGACACCGCCGAGGACCGCCAAGAGCAGCGCCTCGGTAAGGAACTGGGCTCCGGCCTGTCGGCGGGTTGCACCGAGCGCCCGGCGGAGCCCGATCTCCCCGCGCCGTTCCAGGACGGAGATGACCATGACGTTGGCGATCCCGATGCCGCCGACGAGCAGGGCCACCGCGCCGAGACCGAGGACGAGGGACGTGAAGGCACCGCCGACCGCAATGCGGGCAGCGAGGATGTCCGAGGGCCGGCTGACCTGGACCGCGTTGGGCTGCGCGGGGTTGGCGGTCGCGGCTAGCACGCTCTGGACCGCGCTGACCTGGTCCGGGTCGGCACGCAGATACACGTCCGTGGGTCCGGCGCGATACCCGAGGACCACGGCGGCCGCGGGGAATCCGATGAGGGCGGAGTCGTCGATCTGGGGCAGCAGCGGGACAGGCCGCAGGATGCCGACCACCGTGAAGTAGGTGCCGGAGATATCGACCTGGGTGGGGTTGTGCAGGTTGGGGACGCCCAGGAGTTGGGCGGCTGACCAGCCCAGCACCACAGCGGGGAAGCGGTCGTTGGCGGTGGTGAGGAACTCCCCAGTTGCCACGCTGCCACCGAGTGTGCGCAGCAGACCGGTATCCGCGGCAGCCACCGTGATGCCGCCACTCTCCACCGCCGGGATGGCCGTGGACCGGTAGACGGCCGCACCATCGATGATGGCGACCGCGGCTACCGACTGGACCGGTGGGATGCGGCGGATCATGCCCTCCGCGGTTGCTGGCAGCGGCACCTGTGTTCCGGCTAGCGCCTGCCCAGGGGCCACAGTGAGCAGGTTGCCGAGCCTGCCGAGCTGAGCGAGCAGGTCTGCCTGCGAGGACGCGGAGACGCCGAGCATGGACACGATGGCGGCGATCCCGACCGCGATGCCAAGCGCTGACAAGCCTGCACGCAGCTTCCTGGCCCGCAGGCCGGAGCTTGCGGTGCTCAACAGATCCCGTGCGGACAGCCGGGCCGCACGCTCAGCCATGGCAGGTGTCCCCGACCACGTGGCCGTCCAGCAGAGTGACCTGCCGCCCCATGGCTTCGGCGACCCGCTGGTCGTGGGTGACCACGACGATGGTCGTGCCGTCGGCGTTGAGCTCGCCGAGCAGTCCCAGGATGCCCGCCCCGGTGGCGCTGTCGAGGTTGCCGGTTGGCTCGTCGGCGAACACCACGGCTGGCCGTCCGACCACGGCGCGGGCGATGGCCACCCGCTGCCGTTCACCGCCGGACAGCCGGGCGGCCAGGTGGGCGGCACGGTGCCCCAGCCCCACCCGTTCGAGTGCCGTGGCTGCCTCGCTGCGGCGCCGTGCGGCCCGTACGCCCCTGTAGAGCAGGCCCAACGCGACGTTGTCGGTCACGCTGTGCTGCTCCAGCAGGAAGAACCGCTGGAACACGAACCCGAGGTGCGCTGCCCGCTGCGCCGACAGCTCACGGTCACTCAGCCCGGAGGTGTCGTGGCCCGCGACTCTCACCACACCAGCGGTAGGCAGCTCCAGGGTTCCCGCCACGTGCAGCAACGTGGACTTGCCCGAGCCAGAGGGCCCGACGACCGCAACGGTCTCCCCCTCGCGCAGCCGCAGGCTCACGTCCTCAAGCGCCGCCACGCCCCCCGGATAGTCCTTGGTGACGTGCTCCAGCTCGAGAGCGATCATGACTTTGGTACCTCCACCCGCATCCCCGGCCGCAGCCCGGCACCGCTGACCTGGACAAGTGTTGTGGCGAAGAGCCCGGTCCGCACCGCCAAGAGGTTCCGGCGGCTGCCGTCGGTGACCTCCACCCCGTACCCGCCCCCGGCCAGCGCGACCAGCGCGTTGACCGGGACGGCGAGCACGTTGCCCGCGCGGGCGTCGACAATGTTCACTTCCACGGGCGCCTGGTCGAACCGCCCGGCCGCGGCAGGGTGGGTGAGCCGCACCGTCATGGCCACCGTCTCACCCGACGCGCCGCCAGCGGAGCCACCAGCCGAACTCCCTCCGCTGGCAGGGCCGCCCGTCTGCCCGCTGTTCCCTGCCGGTGCCGCGGCAGTGGCCACCGGGGCGAGGAAGCTGACCACACCAGGGGTGGTGGTCGTCCCATCGGGGAGCGTGACGGTGACCGCATCGCCCTTCTTCACCAGGTACTCCTGGGTGACCGGCAAGGACACGGTTACCACCCGCCGGGTGAAGGTGGCATCCAGCACCACCGCCCCGGGCTGGGGCGTGGCGCCAAGGGCTGCGGCGACTGTGACGACGCGCAGCGGGCCAGGCCCGAAGACGACCTGCCCTGGCTGGACCGAGCCGGTCGGGATGAGCCCGCGGGCGCTCTGCCATTCGTCGATGGCGGCGGCCGTGGCGGCGGTGAACGTGTCACTGGGGGTGAGATAACCCGCGTCGGTGTACCCGAGCGCGATCAGGTTCTGGTCGAGCTGGTAGACGTCAGCGCCCGGGCCGGCCCCGGCCTGGATAGCCCGCCACATCGGCCGGGCCGCGTAGAACAGCGGTATCCCCGTGCCGTCCACCTCGTACAGGTCCTGCCCTCGTCGGACTACCCGGCCGGGTGATGGCAGCGCGGTGAAGGCCGTCCCCTGGGCCTGGTTGACGACCTGGTAGGAGCCCGCGTACCCAAGCGTCCCTGGTAGCTGGGTCGTGGTCGTGAGGTTGGTGTGCACCACCACCGCGGTGGATGTCGGGACCACCGAGCCGCCGCCGTCCCCGGCTGGGCCGCTCGCCAGTGCCCGGCTGGCCTCCCAGCCGCCGACCGCCATGACCACCGCCACCGCCGCGGTCACCACAGCCGGGACGGCGCGCCCCGCGCCCATCAGGGCTTTCCTGGCAGGTAGGACCGGCAGGCCTGGGTGGCGGAGTGCAGGGCCGGTGAGGATTTCGACACGGCAGGTGGCAGGCTGAGCCCGCCGGTCTGGGGGTTGGGGTCCGGGAAGCCCGGCAGTCCGTGTGCCCGCATGCAGCGTGCGAACGCGAGCAGCGCCTGCAACTGCTGCGGGGTGGGCGCGTTACCCATGCCATGGGTATTGCCCGCCAGGACGCCCGCCCGCTCCAGGGTGGGCCGGCAGGCCGACAAGGCATGGGTCAGGACCGGCCTGGGCACCGTGAGCAGTGCTGATTTGTCTATGTTGACCTGGCCAGCGGCATTGACGGCGGGGTCGGGGAAGCCAGGGATGCCGTGCTGACGGATGCACTGCGCCGCCAGGTGCAGCGCCTGCGCCCGGCCGGACGTGGCGCCTGAGTTGCCGGAGCTGGGTATGGCCCGTGACCCGTGACCAGGCCCGCACGCGCTGACCACGCATACTGTCGCCAGCGCCGCGACGGTCCCCGCCAGGCGCACCCGCCGTGGACTGGCTGGACGCGTTCGTACCAAACCCGCCAGGCCGGCCCGCACCGGACCCGCCGGGTGCGGCCGCACCAAGGCGGCTGCAGGAAGGAGTTTTCTCATGGGCCGGGACGCTACGAGCCCGGCGATAACACTGCCCTAACACCACCCAGGCACGTCCTGGCACCGCCTCGGGCACTGTTATTCCCGCGTTACACCTGGTGGGGCACGATGGATAGGTGCGTGTGCTGGTCGTGGAGGACAACCAGGTGGTGGCCGACGCAGTCGCCGAGGGGCTGCGCGACCAGGGCATGGCCGTGGACGTCGCCCGCGACGGCACGCAGGGCCTTGAAAAGGCCGAACTCAGCCCCTACGACGTCATCGTGCTCGACCGTGACCTCCCCGGCACCCACGGCGATGAGGTGTGCGAGCGGCTGGCCGCTGGCCCGGCCACAGGCCGGATCCTGATGCTGACCGCCGCAGGCGCGGTCACAGACCGTGTGGACGGGCTCAACCTGGGTGCCGACGACTACCTGGCCAAGCCGTTCGACTTCGCGGAACTCCTGGCACGGGTCCGGGCGCTGGGACGGCGCACACCGTCGAGCCTGCCGGTGCTCAGCCGCGGCGGCCTCGCGCTGGACCGCTCCCGCCGCCAGGCGACCCGGGACGGGCGCCCCGTGCCGTTGACCCGCAAGGAACTGGGTGTGCTGGAGCAGTTGCTGGCCGCGGACGGCGCGGTGGTCAGTGCCGAGCAACTGCTGGAGAAGGTGTGGGACGAATTCGCCGACCCGTTCACCAACGCGGTGACGGTCACCGTGATGCGGTTGCGGCGCAAGCTCGGTGACCCACCGCTGATCGAGACAGTCATAGGCGGCGGGTACTGGCTGCGATGATGACCAAAACCCTGGCCAGACTGGGCCGCCCGTGGCGTGACAGCGTCCGCGCGCGGATCGCGCTCGCCTGCGGCGGTCTGTTCCTGGCAGTAGGCGCTTGCCTGGTTGTGGCGACATATGCCTGGGCGGGGCAATTCAGCGGCAAGGTGCCGGCGAATACGATCCTCGCTGCGCAGCGGGACACACCGCTCTTCAGGGAATGCGTAGTGGCGCACTCGGCTGGGACGCTGCAGCAGGACCCCGCGCTCGCGCGCAAGTGCCGGCTGTCGTTCACCAGCGGCGCGATAGCGGGCACGGACGCCCAGCAACTGTCCGACCGCCGCAGCTTCCTGCTGTACTCGCTCGCTGGGCTCGGCGTGACCACGGTGCTGGCGGCCGGCCTGGGATGGGCCGTTGCCCGCCGCGTACTGCACCCACTGCGGGTCATCACCCAGGCAGCCCAGCACGCATCGGAACACAACCTCGACCAGCGGCTGGCCCTGCCCGGGCCACCGGACGAGCTGAAGGAACTAGCCGACACCTTCGATGCCATGCTCGCCCGGCTGCACGCCGCGTTCGCCAGCCAGCACAGGTTCGTCGCCAACGCCTCCCACGAACTGCGCACCCCCATGACCGCGATGCGGGCACTCATCGATGTCGCCATGGCCAAGCCGACCCGGACCACTGAGCAGCTCGAATCGCTGACCGCGAAGCTCCGGACCATACTCGGCCAGTCAGAGACCCTGATCGAAGCCCTACTAACCCTGGCCCACTCGGACAGCGGGCTGGGCCGCACCGAGGTGGTCGACCTCCCCACCGCAGTGGACGACGCGGTCGATCTGCTCGGTGCCGCTGCCGCGGCCAGGCACGTGACCGTCACCGCCGACCTCCAGCCAGCCACGGTCACCGGCGACCGGGTACTGCTCGAACGGCTGGTCACCAACCTCGTGGACAACGCCGTCCGTTACAACGTCCCAGGCGGCTGGGTCCAGGTCACCACCAGGCAACAGGACGGGCTTGCCCGTCTCAGCGTCACCAACTCGGGCGAAGCTGTCCCCGAAGACCGCCTCCCCGAATTGTTTGAACCATTTCGGCGAAGTAATGGCAGGGTGCAAAGCGGCGAGGGCGTCGGCCTCGGGCTCTCGATCGTGCAATCCGTCACCGTGGCCCATGGCGGTGAGCTGCACGCACGCCCGATGGCAGACGGCGGCCTAGAGATCCAGGTGACACTCAAGACCACCCCCTGACCACCAACCACAACCGGCCACGCCTGGCGTGTGCCACTCCCGAAACCTCTTTGATCCAGTTCGGTGAGGCAACGGTAGAGTCCAACGTGGGCGAAGGCGCCGACCTCGGGCTCTTCACCACGGTCCGTGGTAAGACCTGCATTCACCCCCTTGACGGACGGCGGCCTGGAGATCGGGGCGACACTCGAGAGTGCCTTGGAACCCGTTCCGGTCATCCCATAGGCGACACCCCGGAGGTCATGTGAGCCAGGAGAACGCCGACGGCGCGGCGGCGCCCACTGCCGCCAGCCCGGTCACGGTCAGCCCAGGCAGGGACGGCGCCACACCACACGCTGCGCAGAGCCTGGCTGATGAGCCGGAAGGGCAAGGCGGCGCTCCTGCCATAACCCAGTCGGCACCGTCAGCCGCCGGAGCGGAACCCGCGCAGGCGGCCGGGCAGTGGGCGCCACGCCTGCGGCCGTGGGTGCGGGAACTGCTGGTGCTGGCGGGCTTCCTGGCCGCTGGGGTCGCCGTCACCTGGCCGCGGGCCGCCTACATCACCGGCAAGATCCCGCTCAACACCGACCAGGCTGAGTATGTGTGGAACATGTGGTGGGTCGCCCATCAGGTGGTCCACCTGGGTAACCCGTGGTCCACTGGTTACCTGGCCGCCCCAGTGGGTGTGCCGCTTGGCCTGGACACGCTCACGCCACTGCTCGGCCTGGTGATGACGCCGGTGACGCTGGTGTTTGGGCCATCGGCGTCCTACAACCTGCTGGCGATCGTGATCCCCGGGCTGGCGGGCTATGCCATGTACCGGGCCGCCCGCCTGTGGGTGCGCACTCCCGTCGGCGCGATCGCCGCCGGTGCCTTCTTCGGGTTGTCCGGAATGATCACGTTCCAGGACTGGTACCACGAGCACACGGCCGCGGGCTGCATCTTCTTCCCCTTGGCCCTGGAGGCTGCCGTCCGCCTCCGCCGTGACCCCACGACGCGGCGCGGGGTGATCCTGGGGGTGGTCCTCGGCGCGTCGATGCTGGTGGACCAGGAGATGTCGCTGATCGCACTGGTCGTTGCCGCACTCGTGGTCCTGCCCTGGCTGGCACGCCGGCCCGGTGTAGCGGCATGGCGCGCGAGCGCGGCCACTGCCGTGACAGGACTGGTGGTCGCAAGCCCGCAACTCTTCGCCATGGTCCAGGTGCTGACCATGGGCCACGTCAACCCGGACCCCGGACAGTACGTGAAGTTCGCTGCCGAACTGTCCAGCCTGTTCGCGCCGTCACCGCGGCTGTCCGCCTACGGCCTGACCGGCCTTGGCAGCATCTACCAGGGCCACACCACCACCGAAGCCCTCGTCACATTCGGGGTGGTGCTGTCTCTGCTCGCCGTCACGGGCCTGGCAGTGAGCTGGCACCGCCGCGGGGCGAGGCCGTTCGCCCTGCTCTGGCTTGGCTGTGCCCTCCTCGCCCTCGGCCCGACGCTGTACATCAACAACCACCAGTACGTGCCGCTCGCCCAGACGTGGAAAGGGCTCCAGGTGTCCCTGCTGATGCCCTACACATGGCTGGTGCGGATCCCGGGGCTTGCCTCTTTCCGCGAGGCCGACCGGTTCACGCTGCTCGGCCTGGTGGGAGCCGCCATGCTCGCCGGGGCTGCTGTGGAATGGCTGTCCGAGCGCTGGCGGCCGGCACTGGTCGTGGTGGCTGTCCTCGGCCTCCTCGAGGCTGGCTGGCCCAGCGTAGGCAGCCAGCCCACCATGCCCACGGCACTGCCCGCACTCGACCGGCCGATCGCCGCGGACCACTCCGGCTCATTGGTGGTGGATGTGCCCTTCGCCATCTACGGCATCCCACGGTATGGCCGCCGCCAGGCCGCACCCGCACTGGTAGTCGCCACCGCCGACGGTCACCGCAGGGTGGACTCATACACGTCCGAGGTGCCGCGGCACACGATCGACCAGATCAGGCACCATGCCTTCCTGGCAGGGCTGGTCAATGCCGAAAAGGGCGTGCCGGTCAGCGCCGCGCAGGTCTCCGCAGCCCGCCGGGACCTGCCGGGACTGCACATCGGATGGCTGATCCTGTGGCTGAGACAGTGGACGGCACCGAAGGGAAGCGGCGCTGGCCAGCACTATCCCGATATCACCCGTTACCTCGAGCAGACAGGTCTCCAGCCCGCCTACCGCGCGGACGGGGCTGAGGTCTACCGGCCCGGCCCATAGCCGGTGTGGTGAGTGGTGGCTCGCACCCGAGGGCGTTACCGGGCCACCGAGTACCCGGGCTGTGGGCTCTCGGGCCCGGCCGTCTCAGCAGGCACACTGCGCGCCCGCCACACCCACTTCTTGTACGACCAGTAGCGGAACAACGTCGCCAGCACGAGGCCCGCGTTGACGGCGATGTTGTAGGAGAGGCCGCCGTCGAGGTGGAGCGGGTAGGTGAACGCGACGGGCAGTTCGGAGATGACCAACGCGATCCCGTTCATCACGAAGAACAGCACGGTCTCCCGGACCAGGCCACTGCGCGCACGGTGGCTGTAGGTCCAGTACCGGTTGGCCGCGAAGGTGACTGCGGTCGCGAAGATGATCGCTATCGCTACCGAACTGATCCGGTCCAGCCCAGCCTGGTACCGTAGCACGTTGGCACATACGTCAGTGATGACAAAACCGGCAAAGCCGACTATCCCAAACCGGGCGGCTTCGTGGATGAGCAGGCGAAACCGCCCATACAGTGCTCCCAACCGCGCCCACGCAGAGGTCACGGTGCCGAGCCTAGCGGCATCCGGCCGCGGTGCCTCACCGGTACCGAAAGGTCAAGCCGGAGTATCCGGTAACCGGTAGTATCTGGCGGGTTCAGGGCGGGGGCAGATAGCGCTGGTCGCGGCCGGGTCCAGCATTGCCCAACGGCAGAGGAGAGCCCATCGTGGTCGAGAGTCGCCTCGCGGACGGCACCCTGGCAGCAGAACCTGGCGTGAGCACACCAGGACCTGGTGCGAGTGGGTGGGACGTCCCGCCGGGCACTGACCCCGACATCCAGCTCCTGGTGCCCCAGGACGACGTCGCCTCACCCGAGGTGACCATACTCATCCCGGCCGTCAACGAGGAACGCACCATCGTCGAGTTCGTCCAGTGGTGCCACGATGGGCTCCGCGAGGCCGGTGCCGCGGGCGAGATCCTCATCGTGGACAGCTCGACCGACCGCACGCCCGAACTCGCCCTGGCCGGCGGGGCGCGTGTGCTCAAGACCCCCAAGCGGGGACTCGGCCGTGCCTATATCGACGCCCTGCCCTATGTCCGCGGCAGGTACGTGATCATGGGTGACGCTGACTGCACGTACGACTTCCGCAAGCTCGCGCCGTTCGTGGCCGCGATGCGCGGCGGCAGCGAGTATGCGATGGGCTCGCGCTGGAAGGGCTCGATCGAGCCTGGCGCGATGCCAGCACTGCACCAGTACTTCGGCACCCCGGTCACGACCTGGATCCTCAACCGTCTCTACGGCAGCCGCTTCAGCGACATCCACTGCGGGATGCGCGGCATCACCCGCGACGCGCTGTTCCGGATGGGTCTGGCCTCCCAGTCCTGGGAGTACGCCTCTGAGATGGTCCTCAAGTCGGTCCGGATGGACCTGCGGACCACTGAGGTACCGGTCACCTTCTACAAGGACCGCAACGGACGTCTCTCGCACCACAAGCGGTCAGGCTGGTTCTCCCCATTCCAGGCCGCGTGGATCAACCTGCGCGCGATGTTCGTCCACGGTGCGGAGTTCTTCCTGTTCAAGCCGGGGATCGTGCTGCTCGCCCTGGGCCTGCTGCTCACCCTGCCACTCAGCTTCGGCGGGTTCACGGTCGGCCCCATCACGTTCAACCTCTACTGGATGCTGATCGGCCTGACCCTGTCGGTGCTGGGGCTGCAGAGCATCTACTTCGGCTGCCTGGCGCATGTCTTCCTCGACTACACCGGCCGGGCGCCGCAGCGCTGGCGGCAGCTCTTCCGCTACACCAGTACGGTGATCACCAGTGGGCTGGTCTTCGTGGCCGGCCTCGGGCTGGAAGCGGCCCTGCTCGCCTATTACGTGACCCATCACTTCTCACTGCCAGACACCACCTCCGTGCTCGACCACCTGGCGATCACGGGTCTGCTTTTCATGATCATTGGTTTTTCGACGTTCTGCTTCACCCTCCTGCTGCACGCGACCGAGGTGCGTTACGGGGGGAAGCGCAACTTGCCGCCTGCTGACCCGCAGTAGTGGAGAAGGACTGGAATGACATTCTCGAAGACGTTCGTCGAGGAGTCCGTCGCTGTGCTCACAGCGATCGACTCCGACACGATCGAGCAGGTAGCCGAGGGGCTCGCAGCCGTCCGTGAACGCGGCGGGCGCCTGTTCATCATCGGCGTCGGTGGGTCCGCGGGGCACGCCTCGCACGCCGTCAACGACTTCCGCAAGATCTGCGGCTTCGAGGCCTACACACCAACCGACAACGTGTCGGAGCTCACCGCCCGCATGAACGACGACGGGTGGGACTCCACGTTCGCCGAGTGGCTCAAGGGCTCACGGCTCGGCGAGCGGGACGCCCTGCTCGTCTTCTCTGTTGGCGGCGGCAATGCGGAAAAGCGCGTGTCCACCAACGTGGTCGCCGCGCTCGAGCTCGGACGCGAGCGCGGCACCGCGATCTTCGGCGTCGTGGGACGCGACGGCGGCATGACAGCCCAGGTCGCCGACGCCTGCGTGGTCATCCCACCGCTGTATGCCGACCACATCACACCCCACACCGAAGGCCTGTGCGCCGTGGTCTGGCACCTGCTGGTGTCTCATCCGGCACTGGCTCAGGTGGCGACGCGATGGGAGTCGCTGCGGTGACCGGGCATGACATCCGGCGGGTTCTGGTCGTCGGCGGCGCGGGCTTTATCGGGTCCCACTTTGCCGACCGGCTGCTCGCCAGTGACGCGACCGAGCAGCTCACGGTGTACGACAACTTCTCCTCGGGGCGGGAGTGGCACCTGGCCGCGCACCAGGCGAACCCGAGGCTGAGAGTGGTCAAGGCCGATGTGACCGACCTCGAGGCCTTGTGCACCGCCATGGCCGGGCACGACACCGTGATCCACCTCGCCTCCAACCCTGACATCGCCCGCGCCATGACCGATCCGGCGATCGACTTCGACCAGGGCACGCTGCTCACCCACCACGTTGCCGAGGCCGCGCGCCGCTGTGGCGTGGGGATGGTGCTCTACGCCTCCGGCAGTGGCGTGTACGGGGACCTCGGCCACGCCGAAGCTGCCGAGGACCACGGGCCGCTGGTCCCGGTGTCGACATACGGGGCGAGCAAGCTGGCTGGTGAAGCGCTCCTCTCCTCCTACGCGTTCATGTTCGGTATCACCGCGCGGGCGTTCCGGTTCGGCAACGTGGTCGGGCCGCGCCAGACCCATGGGGTCGGGTTCGACTTCATCCGGCGGCTGCTCGATGACCCGCACCGCCTGCGCATCCTCGGCGACGGCCAGCAGAGCAAGTCCTACATCCACGTGGCAGACGTCATCGAGGCCGTGCTGCACGCGGCGCGCCAGGCGGCCGGTCCCTATGCGGTGTTCAACGTCGCCACCGGCGACTACGTCACAGTCACCGAGATCGCCGAACTGGCCGTGGAAGTGGTGGGCCTGCCCGCTGGCAGCGTCGAGTTCGACTACACGGGCGGGGACCGCGGCTGGAAGGGTGACGTTCCGGTGGTCCGCATCAACACCGACAGGATCCGCTCGCTGGGCTGGAAGAACGAGCGGACCGGACGGCAGGCCCTGCAGGCCTCGATGGAGTCCATGCTCGCCGACGCGCGTGAGGGGCGGTTCGACGGGTGATGGCGGCCCGCGGCCGCCCGGCCGTGTTCCTGGACCGCGACGGCGTGCTGACCGAAGCATCCGTCCGCGATGGCGTGCCCACGCCGCCGCGGACGCTGGCGGAGTTCCGGGTACTGCCGGGTGTCGCGCAGGCATGCGCGGACCTGCGGCAGGCCGGTTTTGTATTGGTCGTGGTGACCAACCAGCCTGACATCGCCCGCGGCACACAGGCGCGTGCCGAGGTCGATGCCATGAACGACCGGCTGCGCAGCCTGGTGCAGCTGGACGAGGTCTGTGTGTGCCCGCATGACG
>DASYYE010000223.1:0-40125 GCA_035946955.1 Streptosporangiaceae bacterium
GACGGCAGCCCGGTGGGCACCGTGAACGCGACGTGCTTGCCGGTCGAAATGACCTGCGCGCCGATCTGCACCGGCCATGGAGAGCCCGGGGCTGCCTGAGGCCCGCGGCCCTGTGGGCGCGCGGATGCCACGGACGTGACCACGAGCGTTCCGCCGGTGGACACCTGCGACAGCACCGGCACGTTGGCGGCGCGCCAGCCGGCCGGCAGCCGGCCGAGCCCGGACGCATGCGGGCCGGTCACCCAGACATGGCCGGACACCTGCGCCAGGTCCACCGACCCCGCCGGGGCGGTGCCGACCAACTGGTCCCGCCCCGCGGCATACCGGCGCACCTGCACCTGCCCGCCGGCCATCACCTGGTAACCGAGCCCGCCGGCGCTGTCGGGCGCAAGCCGGAACGCGGCACCACGGGTCCGGGTGAGCGTGCGCACGCGGCCACCGGCGCCGATCGTGACGAGGCCGGGGCCGTAGGCGGCGGCGATCTGGCCACGGTAGGGAACCGGCGACGTCACCTGGCCCCGCTCGGTGACCGCATAGACCGTCTTCCCGGTGCGTGCATCGATCAGCACCAGCCGGGTGGCATCCAGGCTGCCTGGCCGGGCCTCGCCCCACCCGCCCTGAGACAGTACGGTCTGCTCACCGGTACCACAGCCAGGGCTGAAGTACGCGATCGAGAACCCGCCCGCCACCGGGGTCACCGTGCCGCTGCCCAGGTCCACGACGGCGGCGAGCGCGGCGGTGCCCTGGGCCGCGCCCATGTTGGTGATCTGCCGGGGCGCATACACCACCACGGCCCTGGTCCCGGACGCGGTCACGCACGCCTGCCCGACCCACTCGGTGGTGTCCACCCCCGGCACGCCGAGCGTCGCCACGGTGCGCCACGCATAGCCGGCCGCCTCGTCAGCTACCAGCACATGCAGGCCAGCCGCGTCCGCGGCGACCGTCACCTCCCGGTCACGAGACGACCGCCAGCCACGGGGCAGCACGGCGGCGGGGCTGGCCAGCCGCGACGGGGACGGCGGGGCCGCCGCCGGCCGCACACGCGGGCCAGGCGTACCCGCCGCAGCCGCCGAAAGCGCCTGCGCCAGCATCGCCATGACGAGCCCGAACGGAACACATGCGGCCAGCCAGCGCGCTGCCCGCCTGTTCACCTGAGGCTCCCGGCGAGGACCGAGTACACGGCCGGTGCCGATACGGGCGAGAGGAGCGCCTGGCCCGGCCCTCGCCCGGTCCGCCCCGGGCACCAGGCGGGCACTGGGCTGTGCCCTGTCCGCCTGATGGCCCCCGCCTGCGTGGGCAGCAAAGCATGGTCCTCGCTCGTCCCAGACGTTCGCATCCGTTCCCCTGTACTCCTTGCGTGGCGGCCGCACTTATGCCGCCTGCCCTGTCCTTCCGCCTCGCCGTGGGCGAGCGGAGGAGCCCATCATCATGTGGCCCAGGACCGGCAACCTCCGATTCCGGACGCCTCCGGACATGCTCACTGCGCAATGCCAGGTCAAAGCGATGTCACAGGCCTGCGCACCCGGAGAGCACCGGACAGCCGCGTGGCTGCCGCAGCAGGAGGGCACAAACTGATAACCTTCGGACATCGCCAGATACGGGGAGCTGACGGGCGATGGACTCCGCGCCGGAGATGCTGCGGCAGTTTTGTGCCGATCTTCGCCAACTGTGGGTCGAGGCGGGCGGCCCAGGTCTGCGGGCGCTCAGCGCGCGGGCTGGGCTGGGAAAGAGCCAGGTCGGCGCAATCCTGAGCGGCCAGATCCGGTACCCGCCGGACTGGTCCGTCGTTCGTGAGCTGGTCACCAGCTTCGGGCGCTATGCGGGCAAACTGGACCGGACGGGCCAGTTGACCGTGTCCACCGCTGTGGAGGGATTCTGGCGGCCCCGGTACGCGCTGCTGGAGCACGAGTTTGGGCGCGGGACGCCGCCCCGGACCGCCGGTGCACAAGCAAACCGCGCCGCGCCCGCCCGGCCGCCCAGGTGGGTCATTCCACACCAGCTCCCGGCTACGGTGCGCCAGTTCACCGGCAGGGAGCCCGAGCTCGCCACGTTAACGGCGCTGACCGAGGAGGACGGCGGGGCGGGCGGCACGGTCGTTATCTCCGCACTGTCAGGTACCGCTGGGGTCGGCAAGACCGCCCTGGCGGTGCACTGGGCGCACCGGGTCGCAGAGCGCTTCCCGGATGGGCAGCTCTATGTCAACCTGCGGGGCTTTGATCCCGAACAGCCCATGACAGCCGACGACGCCTTGGCCGGGTTTCTGCTGGCGCTGGGAGTTGACGCCCGGGCCATCCCCGCCGAGACCGACCATCGTGCCGCTCGCTACCGGAGCCTCCTCGCAGGCCGGCGAGTCCTGGTGGTCTTGGACAACGCCGGTGACACCGAACAGGTGCGGCCGCTCCTGCCCGGTACCCCCGGTTGCCTCGTGGTGGTGACGAGCCGCGACTCGCTGGCCGGACTGGTGGCCCGAGACGGCGCCAGCCGCATCGACTTGGACCTGCTGCCGCTGGCAGAGGCGGTCGGGCTGCTCCGGGCGCTGATCGGCGGCCGGGTGGACGCCGACCACGCGGCCGCCGCGGCCCTGGCCGCACACTGCGCCCGGTTGCCGCTGGCGCTGCGGGTCGCTGCTGAACTCGCTGTGGCACATCCCACGGTCCCGCTGCGCGAACTGACCGACGAACTCGCCGACCACCAGCGCCGGCTCGACCTGCTCGACGCCGGCGGAGACACTCGCACCGCCGTGCGGGCGGTGTTCTCCTGGTCCTACCAGAAACTCGACCCAGCCACCGCCCGGGCTTTCCGGCTGCTCGGCCTGCACCCCGGCACCGACTTCGATCCCTACGCCATCGCCGCGCTCGCGGGCACGACCCTCGAGTCAGCCAACCGGGTGCTCGGCACACTGTCCCGCGCCCACCTGACCCAGCCCGTCGGCCCAGGCCGGCACGGCATGCACGACCTGCTCCGCGACTATGCACGCCACCTGACGGCCGGCCACGACAGCGACGAAGAACGGCAGACCGCGCGCACACGGTTGTTCGACCATTACATGGATACCGCCGCAGCCGCCATGGACACCCTGTTCCCGGCCGAACGTCACCACCTGCCCGGCGCAGCCGTCCCGGCCGCCTCGTTGACCGCTCCGGTGACCCACCCTGATGCAGCCCTGCTCTGGCTGGACTCTGAGCTGGCCAATCTCGTCGCGGTCGCCGCACACGCGGCCGCACATGGCTGGCCCAGCCACACCACACGCCTGGCCGGCATCCTGTTCAGCTACCTCGATCTCCGCTGTTCCTTCAGGGAAGCCACCGCCATCTTCACGTGCGCCCGCGACGCGGCTCGCCTCACCGGGGACCGCGCCGCGGAACAGACCGCGGTGGCCAGGCTCGGCTATACGGACTGGTGGCAGAGCCGCCACGAGCAGGCGGCTGAGCACTTCCAGCAGTCGCTGGCCCTGTGCCACGAGACCGGCGACCGTGCCAGTGAAGCCCGCACCCTGAACTACCTTGGCCTGCTCTACCTGACCCAGTGCCGCTACCGGCAGGCCGCTGAGCACTTCCGGCAGTCGCTGGCCCGGTGCCGGGAGACGGGCAACCGGACCGGTGAATCCTTCACGCTCAGCAACCTCGGCATCGCCGACACGCGGCTGGGCCGTTATGAGCAAGCTAATGACCATCAGCAGCAGTCGCTGGCGCTGTCCCGCGAGATCGGCTTCCGCCACGGTGAAGCCAATGCGCTCACCGGGCTTGGTTTCGTCGAGTGGCGGCAGGGCCGGTACCAGCAGGCCGCCGGCCACCAACAGCAGGCCCTCGCCATCTTCCGCGAGACCGGCGACCGCGACGGTGAAGCGACGGCCACTAGCTGGCTTGGTTCCGTCGAGCTGGCGCAGGGCCGCTACCAGCAGGCATTTGACCTCCACCGGCAGGCCCTCGCCATCTTCCGCGAGATCAGCGACCGCAACGGTGAAACAATGGCCCTGAACGCCCTCGGCGAGGCACTGCTCGCGACCGGCCAGCCCGGCTCTGCCCGCACCCAATACAACTCCGCCCTCACCCTCGCCGAGGAGCTCGGCAAGAAGTACGAGCAGGCCCGGGCACTTGACGGCCTAGCCCGCGCCTGCCAAGCGGAAGGCGACCACAACCAGGCCATCCGCCACTGGCAGAAAGCCCTCAGCCTGTACTCGGCCCTCGGGGTTCCTGAGGCCGACGAGGTCCACACCCATCTTGTGGCGGCGCAGACCACGGCCGACAGCCGCTGAACTCGATCAGCTCCTGGCGCCCGAGGCCGGCCGCCTGACCCTGGTCATCAGCCGTAACCAGCTCACCGGCCCTGGTCGCCGCCGACGGCGGGTACCTCATAGTCCTGGACCTGTTCATTTCTGTCGAGGCCCGCGGCTTCCCCGGCCGCCGCCGACGCCGCGCCTGCTTGAGTTCAACACCGCTACCTGGGTTCAACTGGCAGATAGGCGCACCGTCAAACGGTTCCTGATCGCCTATGACCACCGACCAGCCCCTAACCGATCAACGATCTAGGGCTGCTAGGGACACTCGTGCGGCCGGCCTGGCCGCAAGCGGGCGCGCGGCCCGGATAGGCTGCCTGCGAAACCAGCCAACCCCAGGAACGGAACCCCCCCAGTGGACCTGTTCGAGTACCAGGCGAAGGAGCTGTTCGCGGAGTATGGCGTCCCCGTGCCCCAGGGCAGCCTCGCCCACTCACCCGAGGAAGCCCGCACGATCGCCGAGGGTTTCGCCGCAGCCGGGACACCGCGTGTGGTCGTCAAGGCTCAGGTGAAGACCGGTGGACGTGGCAAGGCCGGCGGCGTCAAACTGGCCGCCAGCCCAGCCGAAGCCCACGACCGGGCCGCCGAGATCCTCGGCATGGACATCAAGGGGCACCGGGTCGGCGCTGTGCTCGTCGAGGAAGCCAGCGACATCGCCCAGGAGTTCTACCTGTCCTTCCTGGTAGACCGGGCCGCGCGCACGTTCACCTCCATCTGCTCCGTCCAGGGCGGCATGGAGATCGAGGAGGTCGCGCACACCAGCCCCGGCGCCGTCGCCCAGGTCGCGGTGGACCCCCTGCACGGTGTTGACGCACAGGTCGCCCACCAGATCGTCACCGCGGGCAGCCTGCCGCCGGCAGCGGTGGGCGGCGCGGCGAGCCTGGCCGAGCGGCTGTGGGCGGTGTTCACAGACGAGGACGCCACGCTCGTAGAGGTCAACCCCCTCATCCTCACCACCGACGGCCGCGTGATGGCGCTGGACGGCAAGGTCACCCTGGACGACAACGCGGCCTTCCGCCAGGACCACGGCCGGTTCGCCGACCCCAGTTCCGGCGACCCGATAGAAGCCCGGGCCCGCGCCAAGCACCTCAACTACGTCAAGCTCGAGGGTGAGGTCGGCATCATCGGCAATGGCGCTGGCCTGGTCATGTCCACCCTCGACGTGGTGGCACTGGCCGGGGACGAGTTCGGCGGGGTCCGGCCCGCCAACTTCCTCGACATCGGGGGCGGCGCGTCGGCCGAGGTCATGGCGGACGGCCTGGAGATCGTCCTGTCTGACGCCGACGTCCGCAGCGTGCTGGTCAACGTCTTCGGGGGGATCACCTCATGTGACGCCGTGGCCAACGGGATCGTGGCCGCGCTGGGCATGCTCAGTGCCCGTGGCGAGCAGGTCACCCACCCGATCGTGGTGCGGCTGGACGGCAACAACGCCGCATTGGGCCGGCAGATCCTCGCGGACGCTGGCCTGACCGTGGTCGAGCAGGTAGACACGATGGACGGCGCGGCCCGGCGGGCAGCGGAACTGGCCGCGGCCAGGCGCTCCGTCACGACAGGAGCTTAAAATGGCGATCTTCCTGACCGAGCAGAGCCGGGTCATGGTGCAGGGCATCACCGGCTCGGAAGGCAGCAAGCACGGCCGCCGGATGATCGCCGCGGGCACCAAGGTCGTGGGCGGCACCAACCCCCGTAAGGCGGGCCAGACCATCGACCTGGGCGGTGCCGAGCCCGTGCCGGTGTTCGCGACCGTGGCCGAGACTATGGCGGCGACCGGCGCGGACGTGTCCGTGGTCTTCGTCCCGCCCGCAGGCGCCAAAGGCGCGGTCATCGAGGCGGTCGATGCGGCGATCCCGCTCGTGGTGGTGATCACCGAGGGCATCCCCGTGCACGACTCGACCGAGTTCTGGGCCTATGCCGTGGCCAAGGGCAACGTGACCCGCATCATCGGCCCCAACTGCCCGGGTGTCGCCTCCCCCGGCCTGTCCAACGCGGGCATCATCCCGGCCGACATCACCTCACGCGGCCGGATCGGCCTGGTCTCCAAGTCGGGCACGCTGACCTACCAGATGATGTACGAACTGCGTGACATCGGGTTCTCCACCGCGGTCGGCATCGGCGGCGACCCGGTCATCGGCACCACGCACATCGACTGCCTGCAGGCCTTCCAGGACGACCCGGAGACCAACGCGATCGTGATGATCGGCGAGATCGGCGGGGACGCGGAGGAACGCGCCGCCGCCTACATCGAGCGCAATGTCACCAAGCCGGTCGTGGCCTACGTGGCGGGCTTCACCGCCCCGGAGGGCAAGACCATGGGTCATGCCGGGGCGATCGTGTCTGGCTCCTCCGGGACCGCCCAGGCCAAGAAGGAGGCCCTGGAGAAGGTCGGGGTCAGGGTGGGCCGCACTCCCAGCGGGACCGCCCGTCTCGTCCGCGAGGTCATGTCGGCCTCCTAGGTCGTGGTCAGACCTGGAAGCGGGAAAACGATTGCAAAGCCCGTTTCCAGGGCGGTACCGTGTCGCCACCGTGGTTAGCATGCGCGGGGCTCGCGGCGAACCCGCTGGGGTGGGTGGGCAGACGTTTCGACCTGTGATGACGGTGAGCCGCGCCACGGTGCTGCGGCTCCTTACGCATGTGGGCGTGTGGGCGCCGTTCCTGGCTGTCGTGGTCTCCTCGCTGTTCGCTGAGTTCCACGTAGTGGGGGACGGCAGCGTGATCGCCCTGCGGTCCTGGCAGGAACTGACGCGCAATGGCCCGCTCCTCGGGCAGCCCACCCTGCTGGGGCACCACTTGTACGACCCAGGCCCACTGGAGTACTGGCTGCTGGTGCTGCCTGTCCACCTCGACCCGGTGCGAGGGGTGCTCTTCGGTGCCGCGCTGTGGTGCATGGTGGCGGCGTCAGTGACGGTCGAGGCAGCACGCTCGGTACTGAGCAGGGCCGGTGGCCTGATCGCCGTGGCCGGGATCCTGCTGCTCCTGCTGTGGGAGCCTGGAGTGGCGGTCGAACCGTACTGGAACCCCTACTTCGGCATGATGTTCTTCTTCGCCGCCATCGCGTCGGCCTGGGCAGTGGCATCGGGGCACCGCTGGTGGTGGCCGGCGCTGGTCATTACGGCTTCCGTGGCGGCCCAGGCGCACCTCATGTTCGTCCTCGGCGCCGCCGCGCTGGCCCTGGCGGCACTGGCCGTCGGCATGATTGACGCATTCCGGGCTAAGTCCGGCTACCGGTGGGCCGTGGCAGGGCTGCTGGCGGGGCTCGCATGCTGGTCAGCGCCGCTGGTCCAGCAGTTCACGCAGAGCCCTGGGAACCTGTCCGCGCTCCTCGCCCGGCACAGCCAGGAAGGCTACAGTGGCCTCGCGTTCGCGCTGAAGGCTCTCATGGCCGCCGTGCAACAGCCGGTCCTGTGGTGGCGGCCCGACTTCTCCTCGAGCGTCACGCTGCTGCACATGATCCAGAGCCAGTCGGTGGCCGCGGGCGTGGCGCTCCTGGTCCTGACGGTGGCGGAAGTCTTCCTGGCAGCGTTCGGGCTCCGGTGCAGGTCCCTGACGGCGCTGGCAGGCATCAGCCTGCTCGCGGATGCCGCCGGGCTGGTGACGCTCTCCCGCATTCCCGTGGATGCCGTCGACACCAGGCTGAGCTACCTGTTCATCGTCATGATCCCCGTGGGCATGCTGGCATTGCTCACCTTCGTCGCAACCTTGGTGCTCATGTTCGGGGCGGTCCCGTGGCTGCGCACCCGGAGCGCCACTGACCCGCCTGCGGAGGGCGGCGCGGCGGAGGGCGGCGCGGCGGAGGGCGGCGTGCGGCGCTGGGCGGCACCGCTCGGCAGCGCGGCGGTCGTGGGACTGGCGGTGGCGGTGCTGGTGCCGGACGTGACCGGGCAGCGGCCAGCCATGTTCGCTAACGACGTCGTGCTGGGAGACACCGCGGGGACGTCCGCGGCAATGATCGAGCGGGCCCTGCCCAAGGGGGAGATCGGCCTGACGCTGCGTGTTATCAAACCGCTCGCGTACCGGCTGACCAATGGCATCGTGTGGGCGCTCACCGCCGACGGCTACCGGCCCGTGCTGGTCCCTGACACCGTCAGTGACGACCACCTGACAATGGCGATAGTGATGCTGGGCACCCAGGACATCTCGCTGTGGGTCACCAGGCCGGGAGAGCGGACCCAGTTCATCGCCGATGCTCGTGCCTACCCCCCCGTGCACCGCTTAGCTGCCGGCCATGCTGGTGCCGTGGGCGGCGCGCCTGGTTGGCGGCACTGCGCCCGGTTGTCAGGATTGGGGGTGTGACCGTTTCCCCCGGGATTGGTGTCCGTCCGGGCGGTACGCAGGCCCGGCAGCTACCCGGCGGGGCCCGGCCGCTCGTCGTTACCGGTGCGATTGCCGCCGGGACCGTGTCCGTCAGCGGGCTGGGCGTGCTGACCCCGTTCGTCCTGGCTGGCTGGATCGCCGCCCCCAGATCGGGGGCCGGGCTCATGGGGGTGCTGCGCACCGCCAGCCTGCTGTGGCTCGCCGCGCACCATGTGGGGTTCGCGCTGCACGGCACCGGGCGCATCGGCATGCTGCCGCTCGGGCTGGTGCTCGTCCCGGGTGCGCTGCTGTGGGCGGGCGGGCGCTGGGTGGTGCGGGCTGGCGGGCTCAGTCGGCTCACCGAGGTGGGTTACGCGGCACTGGCGCTCGCCGCGCCCTATGCGGCGATATCTGGTGCCCTCGCACTGGCCAGCGGTTCGCGGGCCGCCTCGCCTTCGCCCGTGCAGGCGGTGGTGGCAGGGTTCCTGCTCGCGTTCGTGGCGGGAGGACTGGGTGCCGCGCGCGCGGTCGCGCCCTGGGGGCGGCTGGCCCGGCTGCTGCCGCCCCGTCCGCGTTCTGTGGTGCTGGGGACCGTGGGGTCGCTCGCGGTGCTCGGGGCGGGTGGTGCGGTGCTGGTCGGCGCGTCGATCGCCGCGCACCAGACCGAGTTCGCCCGGCTCACCTCGGCGCTCGCGCCTGGCTGGATGGGGGCGGGGCTCCTGCTGCTCATCCAGCTCGCCTATGTGCCGAACGCGGTGACCTGGGCGGTCTGCTACTGCCTCGGGCCCGGTTTCGCGTTCGGGATCCATACCGTGGTGGCCCCCACCGGCTCGGCCCTGGGGCCGCTCCCGCTGTTCCCCCTGCTGGCCGCGCTTCCCTCAGGTGGTGGCTCCGTACCAGCCTGGGCCGCGGCTGGGATGCTGGCCCTGCCGTACGTGGCGGGCGCGTTCGGTGGGGTGCTGCTGGTCCGTGCCGCGCCCGCGCCGGCCTTCGAGATCGCGCCCCTGTGGGGGTTCGTGTGCGGGGTGGGCACCGGGGTGGTGCTGGCAGTGCTGGCAGCATTCTCAGGTGGCCCCCTCGGCAGCGCCCGGCTCGTCACAGTAGGGCCGTCGGCCTGGCAGACCGGCCTGGTCGCCGTCCTGGAGGACGGAGTGGCCGCGGCCGTGGCAGCCGGGGTGGCGAACTGGCTCTTCCTGCGGCGTAACCCGCCCGCAGCGGGCGTGACTGAGTCCAGGCAGCCGTCCGGGGAGGAGCAGGCCGACCACCACATCTACCTGGACCCCTGGGCAGACCCCGGTGACGACTGGGACGACCCCGAAGCTGTCCCCCCCAGCCCCTCCGACCTCCCCTGACCCATACCTCCATGATCATGAAGACTTCTCAGTCGCTATGACTGAAATTCCTACATGATCATGGAAGCTGGGTTGCGGGGTGGCCAGGAAGCCGCGGAGGAGGGCGGCCGTGCCGTCGAGGTGCTCGGCCACGGCGCAGCGCGCGGCTTCGGGGTCGCCAGCCAGGATCGCCTCGGTGATCGCCGTGTGCTGCTGTGCCGTGTGGACGATGTTGTGCTGCAGCACGGGGATGGCGTTCAGCAGGTCGTTCAGGCGCATCCTGGCGTCGGTGCAGGCTGCGGAGAGCAGGCAGGAGCCGGTGAGTTCCGCGATCGCCAGGTGGAACAGCGTGTCCAGCCGTCGGTAGTCACCCGGGGTGGCGTTGTTGACGTCCGCCAGCCTCGACTGCAGGACGCCCCGCCTGCGCTCATCGCAGCCGGTGGCCATGACCTGTGCCAGCACCTGTGCCGCCCCGGTCTCCACCACCAGGCGGAAGGTCAGCGCGTCGGCGAGTTCCGCCGGTTTGTCCAAGGCGATCCGCCTGGCCTCGCCTGGGTCGGGTGCTGGCCGGGTGTAGGTGACGAACGTGCCGCCCTGCCTGCCGCGCCGGGACTCCACGTACCCGGCCTGCCGCAGCGCGCTGATGGCCTCGCGGAGGGTAAGGCGGCTCACCCCGAGCATGTCGGCGAGTTCACGTTCGGGCGGGAACCGGTGCCCGGTCGCCACCAGGCCGAGCTTGATGGCCATGAGCAACCGCTCGACCGTCTCCTCGAACGCATTGCCCGAGCGCACCGGGGTCAGCAGCGCGGCAAGCTCAGCAGTGGTCATCGTGGCGGCCGTGTAAGGAAGACATCGCTGATTCCGTTCCAGGTCTTGACATGGACACGTATGTAATCCTCAATGGTCTGATATTAGACCATTCGGTTTTGGCCAAGGTCTGTATGGGTCAGGGCATGCCGCCCGGACGCTTCGGTGCTCGCCCGGCAACGGCGGGCACCCAGCGTCTTGGCGGCGGCATGGATAGAACGGGCGGTGCCGAGGCACCGCGTGAGTCAAGGGGAGGGCCCGTGTCTGTCAACGAGCGCACGGCCCCGGTGCCGGGGACTGAAGCCGACGACGAGCAACGACTCCACGAGCTGGGATACGCCCAGGAACTGCGCAGGCGAATGTCCGGTTTCTCGAACTTCGCCGTGTCGTTCACGATCATCTCCATCCTGTCGGGCTGCCTGACGCTGTATGGCTACGGCATGGCCACCGGTGGGCCCGCGGCCATCGTCTGGGGCTGGCCGATCGTCGGGGTCATGACCCTGCTCGTCGGCCTGTCCATGGCGGAGGTGTGCTCCAGCTTCCCCACGGCCGGCGGGCTGTACTACTGGTCAGCCAAACTAGCCAAACGACGCGGCCCGGCCGCCTCCTGGTTCACCGGCTGGTTCAACTTCCTCGGCCAGGTCGCGGTCACCGCCGGGATCGACTTCGGCGCCGCGTTCTTCATCAACGCACTGCTGAACCTGCAGTTCGGGGTGCCGACCTACCACTGGGTGACCATCCTGATCTTCGCTGGGGTGCTCCTCGTCCACGGCCTGCTGAACCAGTTCGGCATCCGCGTGGTGGCCTTCCTCAACGACGTCAGCGTGTGGTGGCACATCCTGGGCGTGCTGATCATCGTGGGGGCACTCGCGATCGTGCCGTCCCACCACCAGTCGGCCAAGATGGTCTTCACCTCGACCTTCAACACCACCGGCTGGGGCAGCATCTTCTATGTCCTGCTGCTCGGCCTGCTGCTGGCGCAGTACACGTTCACGGGGTACGACGCCTCCGCCCACATGACTGAGGAGACGCACAACGCCTCGCGCAGCGGGCCCCGCGGCATCGTGATGTCGATCGTGGTTTCCCTGTTCGCCGGGTGGATCCTGCTGATCGGGATCACCTTCGCGATCCAGCACTACACCGCCGAGCTGAACTCGGCGACCGGGGTGCCGCCCGCGCAGATCTTCATCGACGCGGTCGGGGCGGCCGGTGCCAAGCTGCTGCTGCTCATCGCCATCGGGGCGCAGCTCTTCTGTGGCATGTCGTCGGTGACGGCCAACTCGCGGATGATCTACGCGTTCTCCCGCGACGGAGCCCTGCCCGCCTCGGCGTTCTGGCACCGGGTGAACAAGCGCACCCGGACACCGACCAACGCGATCTGGCTCGCCGCCGTGGGCGCGCTCATCCTCGGGCTGCCGTACCTGTGGAACAACGCCGCCTACGCGGCGGTCACCTCGATCGCGACCATCGGCCTCTACATCGCCTACGTGTCACCGACCTACCTCCGGCTGCGCCAGGGCGGCAACTTCAGGCGTGGCCCCTGGCACCTGGGCCGGTGGAGCTACCCGGTCGGCATCCTGGCCGTGGTCTGGGTCGCGTTCATCACGGTCCTGTTCATGCTGCCGACGGCCAACCCGATCACCTGGAAGACCTTCAACTACACGCCGGTCGCGGTGCTGGTGGTGCTCGGTTTCGCCGGGATCTGGTGGCTGGTGTCGGCGCGCAAGTGGTTCAGGGGACCGAAGGTCCAGGGCACGCCAGAGGAATTGGCCGCGATCGAGCGGGAACTGGCAGGGTGAAGGTTTTAAGGTCCAGTACGTACTTGGTGGAAGGAAGGCCGTCACAGTGGCCTCTACCAGCAACGTCGGCCGGCACGGGATGCTCTCGCTCGAACAACTGCGTGTGGGGGTGGAGACGGGGTCGATCGACACGGTCGTACTCGCCTTCACCGACATGCAGGGACGACTGCAGGGCAAGCGTCTCGCGGCCGAGTTCTTCATCGATGAGGTGCTCCACCACCACGCGGAGGGGTGTGACTACCTCCTCGCGGTCGATGTGGACATGAACACCGTCGATGGGTACGCGATGTCATCCTGGGAGCGCGGGTACGGGGACTTCGTCCTCGTACCCGACCTCGCCACCATGCGGATGCTGCCCTGGCACGAGGGGAGCGCGCTGGCCCTGGCCGACCTGACCTGGGCCGACGGCACCCCGGTGACGGCCTCTCCCCGGCAGCTGCTCAAGGCGCAGACCGACCGGCTGGCCGCCCGGGGCTGGACCGCGATGGCCGGCACCGAGCTGGAGTTCTGTGTGTTCACCGACTCCTACGAACAGGCCCAGGCCCGGGCCTACCGGAACCTGACGCCCGCGAACCTCTACAACGTGGACTACTCGATCCTGGGCACGGGACGAGTGGAGCCGCTGATGCGCAGCATCCGGCTGGGCATGGCCGCTGCGGGCATGTACGTCGAGTCCTCCAAGGGCGAGTGCAACCTCGGCCAGCACGAGATCGCGTTCCGTTACAGCAACGCCCTGACGGCCTGCGACAACCACTCGATCTACAAGACCGGGACCAAGGAGATCGCGTCCCAGCACGGCAAGAGCATCACGTTCATGGCCAAGCCGAACGCGCGTGAGGGCAACTCCTGCCACATCCACCTGTCACTGCGGGACAAGGCCGGAAAGCCGGTGCTCGCCGGGGACGGTCCGTACGGGCTGTCCGAGGTAGGGGAGAACTTCCTGGCCGGCCTGCTCGCCGGCCTCGCGGACCTCACGCTGTTCTACGCACCGAACATCAACTCCTACAAGCGCTACGTACCCGGCAGCTTCGCCCCGACCGCGGTCCGCTGGGGCATTGACAACCGGACCTGCGCACTCCGCCTGGTCGGGCAGGGGCTCTCGCTGCGGCCGGAGAACCGGGTGCCCGGCGGCGACGTGAACCCCTACCTGGCCGTCGCCGCGATGATCGCCTCGGGCCTGGCCGGTGTGGAGGCTGGGCTGCCATTGGAACCCCCCACTCAGGGCAATGCCTACCACGACCCCGGCCCGCATGTGCCCACCACGCTGCACGCGGCCTTGCAGCTGTGGCTGAAGTCTGACCTGACCCGCAAGGCGTTCGGCAACGACGTGGTCGAGCACTATGCGAACGCGGCCCGGGTGGAACTGGCAGCCTTCGACGCGGCGGTCACGGACTGGGAGCTGCAGCGTGGATTCGAGCGGATGTGATGACCGTGCCTGACGCCACCGCCACCGCCACCGCCACGGGCGCCGGGCAGTCGGCGTGCTTCACGGTCTTCAACCCGGCCACCGAGGAGACCGTGGCCACGGTCCCGCTGACCTCGGTCTCCGACACCGACGCCGCCGTGGGACGGGCGGTGGCGGCCCAAGCGGCCTGGCGTGCCGTGGCCCCCGGTGAGCGGGCGGCCCTGCTGCGTTCCTTCGCCGACGCCGTCGACGCCCACATCGAGGAACTGGCCGCCCTGGAGGTGGCCTGCTCCGGTCACCCGCTGGGACAGGCCCGCTGGGAGGCGGGCAATGTCCGCGACGTGCTGCGCTACTACTCCGCCGCACCCGAACGGCTGTGCGGGAAGCAGATCCCGGTGCCGGGCGGGCTCAACGTCACCTTCCATGAGCCCGTCGGGGTCGTGGGGCTGATCGTGCCGTGGAACTTCCCCATGCCGATCCTTGGCTGGGGGCTCGCTCCCGCGCTCGCCGCCGGCAACCCTGTCCTGGCCAAGCCAGCGGAGCGGACACCGCTGACCGCACTGCGGATCGGCGAGCTGGCGCTCGAAGCCGGCCTGCCGGAGGGCGTGTTCCAGGTGCTGCCGGGCAAGGGGTCGGTGGTGGGCCAGCGGCTGGTCGGCCACCCGGACGTACGCAAGATCGTGTTCACCGGGTCGTCCGAGGTGGGGCGGGAGGTCATGGCCGGGTGCGCCAGGCAGGTGAAGCGGCTCACCATGGAGCTGGGCGGCAAGAGCGCCAACATCGTGTTCGCCGACGCCGACCTGGAGCGTGCGGCGGCCACCGCACCCTATGCCGCGTTCGACAACGCGGGCCAGGACTGCTGCGCCCGCTCCCGCATCCTGGTCCAGCGCAGCGTGTATGACCGGTTCCTCGAACTGCTCGAGCCCGCTGTCAAGTCAGTCGTGGTGGGTGACCCCGCCACCCCCGGCACCGAGATGGGACCACTGATCTCCGCCGAGCACCGGGCGCGTGTGGCCTCCTACGTGCCGGACAGGGCGCCTGTCGCGTTCCGCGGCCACGCGCCCGAGGGAAAGGGCTACTGGTACCCGCCCACCGTGCTGGCGCCCGTCCGCCTGGACGACCCCGCCTACACCGAGGAGGTGTTCGGCCCGGTGGTGGCCGTGGTCCCGTTCGAGGACGAGGCGGACGCGGTGGCGATGGCGAATGACACGCCGTATGGGCTGTCCGGCTCACTGTGGACTCGGGACGTGGCCCGCGCGATCCGCGTGGCACGGGCGGTAGAGACCGGCAACCTGTCGGTCAACTCCCACGCCTCGGTCCGCTACTGGACACCGTTCGGCGGGTTCAAGCAGTCCGGGCTGGGCCGCGAGCTCGGCCCGGACGCCCTGGACTCGTTCACCGAGACCAAGAACGTCTTCATCGCCACGCAAGAGTAGGTGCCCTCACCGGGAAGGAGTGATCAGCGCTATGCAACGCCTGCAGGACCGGGTCGCCGTCGTCACCGGGGCCGGTAGCGGCATCGGGCTCGCCAGCGTGCGGCGCCTCGCCTCGGAGGGGGCCAGGGTCGTGGCCGTCGACATCGACGGCGGGACGGGCAAGGCCGCCGCCGACGAGGTGGACGGCTTGTTCGTCCAGGCGGACGTGACCCGGGAGCCCGACGTGCGGGCCGTCTACGAGACCACGGCCAGCGAGTTCGGCCGCATCGATATCGCCTTCAACAACGCGGGGATCTCACCCCCCGACGATGGCTCGATCCTGGACACCGGGCTGGACGCCTGGCGGCGCGTGCAGGAGGTCAACCTCACCTCGGTCTACCTGTGCTGCAAACACGTGATCCCCTACATGCAGCAGCAGGGGAGCGGCTCCGTCATCAACACCGCCTCGTTCGTAGCCGTCATGGGCGCGGCCACCTCGCAGATCTCCTACTCGGCGTCCAAAGGCGGCGTGCTGACCATGAGCCGCGAACTGGGCGTGCAGTTCGCCCGCGAGGGGATCCGGGTCAATGCGCTGTGCCCCGGGCCGGTGAACACGCCGCTGCTGCGCGAGTTGTTCGCGGCTGACCCCGAACGGGCCCAGCGGCGGCTGGTGCACGTCCCGCTCGGGCGTTTCGCCGAGCCGGAGGAGATCGCTGCCGCGGTGGCATTCCTCGCCAGTGACGACTCGTCGTTCGTGACCGCATCGACGTTCCTGGTCGACGGCGGCATCTCCGGTGCCTACGTGACCCCCCTATGAGCGCCCCGGAGGCGAGCGGAACCAGCACTATGAGCGAGCCGGTCATTGGGCTGAGCTCTTACGGTGAGACCGCCCGGTGGGGGGCCTGGGAGGAACCCGCCGTGCTGCTGCCTGCCAGTTATGCGGAACAGGTCCGGGCAGTGGGCGGCGTGCCGGTCATCCTGCCGTCCGTGCCAGGCATCGCCGATGCCGTCAGCCGGCTGGATGGCCTGGTGCTGACCGGGGGCAGGGACGTGGACCCGGCCCGTTACGGCGCAGCCGCGGACCCGCATACCAGTGGGGTCAGCCAGGCACGAGACGAGGCAGAGCTGGGACTGCTCACGGCCGCGCTCGCTGCGGGCTTGCCCGTCCTCGGCATCTGCCGCGGCATGCAGGTCATCAATGTGGCGCGCGGCGGAACGCTGCGCCAGCACCTTCCAGCCGACGGCGGCCACACCCCCACGCCAGGCACCTACGGCTCCCACCGCGTTCGCATCGCACCCGGGTCACGGCTCGCCGGGATCCTGGGGGACGGTGAGTTCGACGTGCCAACCTCCCACCACCAGGCGGTGGACCGCCTCGGTCGTGGCCTGTCCACCACCGCCTGGGCCGGGGACGGCGTGCCAGAGGCCATCGAACTGAACCCCCTGAACGGCAATGCCGGCCAGTTCCTGCTCGCCGTGCAGTGGCACCCCGAGGTGGGAGGCGACCCCCGGCTGATGCGGGCCTTCGTGGCTGCGGCAGCCAATGCCAGCCACGCTCGGCAGGCTCACTTCGACTTATCAGCCAAAACCCATCGCAAGTGGGGCCGGGCCGGGAGACAGGGCACGCCGCAGAGGGTGACACGATTGGCGGGTGGCGGTGTCGGTCGCGGAACTCGAGAGGGCCGCGGCCTTGGGGTGGCGGGGCACCGAGGAGTCACGGCTGGGGGAGTGGTTGCTGCGCGCGGGTGGGGGGTTCACGGGACGGGCGAACAGCGCGCTGGCTGTGGGGTCACCAGGCATGCCACTCGCCGAGGCGGTCGACCGGGTAGCCGGATGGTACGGGGCGCGGGGCCTGCCCGCGATGGTCGCCGTCCCTTATCCGCTGGGCGGACCGGAGGGCGACGCGGTTGACCGGTTCCTTGCTGAGGCGGGATGGGGCATCCGTTCCGGGGGAGCCACGGTCATGACCGCCATTCCCGGTGTGGTCGCGGGCCGTGCCGACACCATCGGCGTGACCGTCCGGGTGGACCCGGAGCCGGACGAGGCCTGGCTGGGGATGTACCACTACCGGGGCACGAGCGTGCCCGTGGGGGCGCGCCAGATCCTGATGTCGGCTCCGTGGCAACGGTTCGGAGTTGTGCGGAAGGACCGCCAGGTCATCGCGATCGGCCGGGTGGCGGTGGCCGATGGGTGGGCCGGGCTGACAGCCGTCGAAGTGCACCCGCGGCATCGTCGCCGCAAGCTGGCCACTGCTGTGACGGCCGCGTTGGCCGCCTGTGCCGCCGAGCGGGGCGCGGCTGGCCTGTACCTGCAGATGGAAGACGACAACGTGGCGGCCCGTGCGCTGTACCACAAGCTCGGCTTCAGTGACCACCATCGCTACCACTACCGCGTCGCTCCGGGTGGGAAGCCTCTCATTGTGGACAACCATCTGCAGCCCAGATTCCCCCCCGGATCTGGATCAGGATCTGAACGTAGCCGGTCACCACCGGTGAGAACGTTCGAGGCCGTGCGATGCTCGGTCGAGTGCGTCGCTCATGGCGCCGGTGACAGCGGCCAGGCCGTCGAGAACCCTTGCGATGATGTGGCGCCACTCCGCCGTCTGGTGAGGCTCGGATAGCTGCCTGTAGGCACGTTCTGCTTCGTCGGCGGTCATCTCAAGCCTGCGGCCTATGTCGTCCCAGCTACGGCCCTTCTGGCGTGCTCCGGCGATCAGGGTCCGCATGGTCTCGGGTGTGACACCGGGGAGTTCGTTGGCGAAACCGGTAACACCAAGATCACGTAGGTCGGCAACCACGTTTTCCGGTGTCGGCCTGGCAAGGTAGGCGGCGATCTCTTGAGCTGCGTCAGCCCGGCTCATCGCTGCCCCTTCCACTGCCCGTGGAAGATGACTTCGCCATCCCCGCCGGGGTCGTCACGGTCGACATCAACACGAAAATGACCACTCGGTTCCCGCTGCGGCCTTCGTACAGTCGCCCACCTTCATGACCAGGTCCTATATCGAAGCTGATCGACCTGTAAGCACGCAGGAGGTGCTCTCTTGACGGCTTGCCGGGGCCCAGCGCTGACGGGAGCACACGAGGCGGCTTCGCGCTGCCCGGTCGCAGGAGGCGGCGCCGGTTCCTGCCCATCGGGTTGTCTCCACACTCTGAGCGTCGCACGGCCCGGGCTGACCAGCCCACGTTTGCCCAGCCGATGCTAGTGGCGCCGACAGGCAGAATCGCAGTGACGCTTCATGAGGATCTTGGTATGGACCTGGTGCCTAAACTCGTGGGGTGACCGACTGGCAGAAGGTGATTGACGGCGGGTTCGAGCCGCCGCCAGGCGGGGTGACCGAGGACCTGGTGGCCGAACTGGCCGGGGCGCTGCGTTCGCCCGATCCGGTGCTGCGCGACAAACAGGCGTACACCGTGCTCGCCCGCTGGGTTCCGCAGCTTCGCTCCGATCAGCGCCGCCGGCTCGGCGACGACATGGCAGCACGGTTCACCGACCCGGAGGTCCAGGCCCGCACGTTCGCCCCGCTGATCCTGGCCTGCATCGTCGAGCAGGGCGAATTCCAGCCCGCCTGGCTGAGCGCGTTCACGGACTGGTACCCGTCCGAGACCGACCTGCGAGGCCATGACCCCGTGCTGGGCTGGCTCCACGCGGTTGCCCACGGCGCAGACCTGCTCGGCGCATTCGGCCGCAGCCCCCACGTCGATCCCGTGCCGCTGCTGGATACCGCCGCCGCGCGCCTGCTGGCCCGCACCGGATATGTGTTCGCCCACCAAGAGGACGACCGGCTTGCCTACGCGATCGCCCTGACCCTGACCCGCCCCGAGTTGTCGCAGGCGCAGTCGCTGGCCTGGCTCGGCCCAGTCCAGGCTGACTTCGAAGCCGCCACGCCCGGCCCCGTACCGCCGCACGCTTCGAACACCATGCGCACCCTCCGTGCCCTCTACATCCTGGCCGACCGGGGAGTCCGCCCAGCATGGGCCACCGGCGAGCCAATGACCCTGCGGCACCGAGACGCCCTCCGCCAGCGCCTGGCAGACGTCCTCGCCCTGACTGCCCCGTTCACCGGATAGCTCTCATGGGGATGGTTGTCCCCTATGAGGGTGAAAATCTGAACGGGTTGCGGGCGCGCCTCCCGAAGTTGGGGGCCGTGGGGGTGGCAGGCGGAGGGGGCTAGGGTGGCACCCGTGGTGAGGTCACGGTTGGTTGTGCTGGTCTCCGGGTCGGGCACAAACCTGCAGGCGCTGCTCGATGCTTGCGCGCGGCCGGACTACCCAGCGCAGGTCGTAGCGGTCGGAGCGGACCGTAAGGGGATCGAAGGGCTGGCCCGGGCGGAGCGGGCGGGTATCCCGGCCTTCACGCACCGGGTCGCTGACTACCCGTCCCGGGACGCGTGGGATGAGGCGCTCACCCGCTCATGTGGGGAGTACCATCCTGACCTGGTCGTGTCCGCAGGGTTCATGAAGCTGCTGGGACCCAGGTTCCTCGCCACGTTCGGCGGGAGGGCGATCAACACCCACCCGTCGCTGCTCCCCTCGTTCGCGGGCATGCATGGGGTGGCCGAGGCCCTGGCCTACGGGGTCAGGGTGACCGGCTGCACCGTGTTCCTGCTGGATGAGGGCACCGACTCTGGGCCAGTGGTAGCGCAGGCGGCCGTGCCTGTCCACGACGGGGACGATGAGGGGTCGCTCCACGAACGGATCAAGGTGGCAGAGCGGGCGCTGCTGGTCGATACGGTGGGCAGGATGGTCGCACACGGGTGGACCGTCGAAGGCAGGAAGGTGAGGGTCGGGTCGAGCGAGCGAGAGGGGCGCGGTGCTGCCTGGACTGAGGAGCGGAGCGACGAGGGAAGGGAGCGCCTCAGGCGCCCCGGAAGCGAGCGGGAGACACAGTGAACCAGCAGGTGGCCATCAAGCGGGCACTGGTCAGCGTCTACGACAAGACCGGGCTGACGGACCTCGCGCAGGCACTCACCGAGGCCGGGGTTGAGATCGTCAGCACAGGGAGCACGGCGGCCACGGTCGCGGCCGCGGGCGTGCCCGTGACACGTGTGGAGGGTCTGACCGGGTTCCCCGAGTGCCTGGACGGGCGGGTGAAGACGCTGCACCCCGCGGTGCACGCCGGGCTGCTCGCCGACCCCGCACAGGCCACCCACCGCCAGCAACTCGACGAGCTGGGCATCGCCCCGTTCGAGTTGCTCGTATGCAACCTCTACCCGTTCGAAGCTACGGTCGCCAGCGGTGCGGCACCGTCCGAGTGCGTCGAGCAGATCGACATCGGCGGGCCCGCGATGGTCCGCGCGGCAGCCAAGAACCACGCTGCGGTGGCGGTCGTCACCGACCCGTCGCGCTACCCGGATGTGGTCCAGGCGGCGCGGGACGGTGGGTTCACGCTGGAACAGCGCCGTCGGCTGGCGGCACAGGCGTTCGCACACACCGCGCGCTATGACATCGCCGTGGCCTCCTGGTTCGCGTCGGCGTACGCACCGGACAGCGTCGCGGCCGAGACCGGCTGGCCGGACGTGGCCGCCGCGATGTGGACCCGGAATGAGGTGCTGCGCTACGGCGAGAACCCGCACCAGCGTGCCGCCCTGTACCTGCGGGCCGGGGCGGGCGCGGGGGCCGGTGTTGCCGGGGCCGAGCAGCTCCACGGCAAGGCCATGTCGTACAACAACTATGTGGACGCCGCCGCCGCGTGGCGGTCGGCCTTTGACTTCGATGAGCCGTGCGTGGCGATCATCAAGCACACCAACCCATGCGGTATCGCGATCGGGCCCGACGTGGCGCAGGCCCACCGCAAGGCGAATGAGTGCGACCCGGCATCGGCGTTCGGCGGCGTCATCGCCGCCAACACGGTGGTGACGCGGGCCATGGCCGAGCAGGTGGCCGAGGTGTTCACCGAGGTGATCATCGCGCCCGGGTTCGAAGACGAGGCCCTGGCGGTGCTGACCACCAAGAAGAACCTCCGGGTGCTGCGCTGTCCTGAGCGCACCGCGGGGCCCGTGGTGGAGTGGCGCCCGCTTGGCCCGGACCTGCTCATGCAGGAGGCAGACCACTTCGGGACCCCAGGGGACGACCCGGGTGGCTGGGAGCTCAAGACCGGGCAGGCGGTCAGCGACGAGGACCTGGCTGACCTGGCGTTCGCGTGGCGGGTGTGCCGGTCGGTCAAGTCCAATGCGATCGTGGTCGCCCGTGATGGCGCCACCGTCGGCGTCGGCATGGGACAGGTCAACCGGGTGGACGCGGCCCGGCTGGCGGTCACCAGGGCTGGCGCCCGGACACAGGATGCGGTCGCGGCGAGCGATGCCTACTTCCCGTTCCCGGATGGCCTGCAGGTGCTGGCCGAAGCGGGGGTCCGTGCGGTCGTGGAGCCGGGTGGGTCGGTCCGGGACGGGCTGGTCATCGAGGCCGCCAAGGCGGCCGGGGTGAGTCTGTACTTCACCGGCACGCGGCACTTCTTCCACTGAGTGGGAGAGGCAGCGGTTGATAGACAGGTGAGAGCGTATGTGTGGAAAGGCTGAGGGGGTGCGGTGGTGACAGCACAGGTTCTTGGCGGCAAGGCAGTCGCGGCGCAGATCAAGGAAGACCTCGCGCGGCGGGTAGCTGTGCTGGCCGCCGAAGGCGTCGCGCCCGGGCTCGGCACGGTGCTGGTGGGCGATGACCCGGGCAGCCGGGCCTACGTCAATGGCAAGCACCGCGACTCTGCGGAACTCGGCATCACCAGCATCCGCTACGACCTGCCGGCCGACACCACGCAGGAGCGGCTGGAAGAAGTGGTCGACGAGCTGAACTCCGACCCGGCGTGTTCAGGGTTCCTGGTGCAGTTGCCGCTGCCACCGCACCTCGACGCCCACCGGGTGCTGCACCGTATCGACCCGGCCAAGGACGCCGACGGGCTGCACCCGGTCAACCTGGGCCGGCTGGTGCTCGGCGAGCCGGGCCCGGTGCCCGGGACGCCGCGCGGGATCGTCGCGCTGCTGCGGCACTACGGCGTCGAGATCGCGGGGGCGGAGGTGACTGTCATCGGCCGTGGTGTGACCGTAGGCCGGCCGCTGGGCCTGCTGCTGACCCGGCGGGACGTGAACGCCACCGTGACCCTCTGTCATACCGGGACCAGGGACTTGGCGCGTCACACCCGCGACGCCGACATCGTGGTCGTGGCGGCTGGCCGCCCGGGCATGCTCACCCCGGACATGGTCAGGCCGGGCGCGGCCGTGGTCGATGTTGGCATCACCAGGACCGAGGCGGGGCTGGTCGGTGACGTGGACCCAGCCGTCGCGGAGGTGGCCGGGTTCCTCGCGCCGGTGCCAGGCGGGGTGGGCCCGCTCACCCGCGCGATGCTGCTCGCTAACGTGGTCGACGCTGCGGAGTCCCGGTTCGGGGCCTTGGCTACTAGCTAGTAACATACTTATTTGGCTGAGGGCGGCGGGCAGTCGTCGAGGCAGAGAGGTCGGCCAGAGTTATGAACATTGTCGTCTGCGTCAAGCAGGTTCCCGACACCTGGGCCGAGCGCGTGCTGCGTGACTCAGACGCCAGGCTCGACCGGGCCTCGGTCGAAGGGGTCATCAACGAGCTCGACGAGTACGCGATCGAGGAAGGGCTTCGCCTGGCCGAGGCACACGGCGGTGAGGTGACGATCCTCACCATGGGCCCGGACAAGGCCAGCGAGTCGATCCGCAAGGCCCTGTCCATGGGCGCCGACAAGGCGGTCCACGTGCTTGACGACGCGCTCGCCGGGTCCGACGCGCTGGCCACCTCGCTGGTGCTGGCCACCGTGCTGCAGCGCATCGGGTTCGACCTGGTCATTTTGGGTTCGGAGGCCACCGACGCCCGGATGGGCGTGATGGCCGCGATGCTCGCCGAGCGTCTTGGGGTGCCACAGGTCTCACTGGCCAGCAAGGTCGAGGTCAGCGGCAACGAGATCGTGGTCAACCGGCAGACCGACTACGGCTACGACCGGGTGCAGGCGGACCTGCCCGCGGTCGTGAGCGTGCTGGAAAAGATCAATGAGCCGCGTTACCCCTCATTCAAGGGGATCATGGCGGCCAAGAAGAAGCCCGTGGAGACGCTCAGTGTGGCGGACCTCGGGCTGGACCCCGCGCAGGTCGGACTGGCCGCGGCCGCCACCGAGGTGGTCAGCTTCGCCAAGCGCCCGCCGCGGTCCTCCGGCACCATCGTCAAGGACGAGGGCGACGGCGGGGTCAAGGCCGCCGAGTTCCTGGCCTCGCAGAAGTTCATCTGAACGGGAGGGTCACCGGTCCCATGGCTGAGGTTCTGGTCCTCGCCGAGCACGACGGCGACAAAGTCAAGAAGGTGACCTGTGAGCTGCTGACGCTCGCCCACAGGTTCGGCGAGCCCGCGGCCGTGTGGCTCGGTCCGGGTGCCGAGGGCGGCCGGGAGCGGCTCGCGGAGTTCGGCGCCACCAAGGTGTACGTGGCCGACGGTGAGGACATGACCGGTTTCGCGGTCACGCCCGCCGTGGCTGTGCTGGCGGACCTGGTGGCGCGGGTGTCGCCCGTGCTGGTCCTGGTCGCAGCCACCGGAGAGGGCAAGGAGGTCGCCGGGCGGGTGGCTGTCCGGACCGGGTCCGGTGTGCTCACCGATGTGGTGGACCTGGTGCCGGGCGAGGACGGCGCCGGGCCAGTGGCCGAGCAATCCATCTTCGGCGGGGCAGTGGTCGTGAAGTCGCGGGTCCGCACGGGCACGCCGGTGGTGGCGGTGCGGCCGAACGCGGTGTCGCCAGAGCCGTCGCCTGGGGCGGCGGCCCTGGAGCCGGTCACGGTGGAGCTGAGTGAGGCGGCGCGGGGTGCCCGGGTGGCCGAGCGGGTCGTGGCCGAGCGCAGCGAGCGGCCGGAACTGACCGAGGCGTCGATCGTGGTCTCGGGCGGGCGCGGGGTGGCCTCGGCCGAGAACTTCGCGCTGATCGAGAAGCTGGCGGACGCGCTGGGCGCGGCCGTAGGCGCATCGCGGGCGGTGACGGACGCCGGGTGGTACCCGCACCAGTTCCAGGTGGGGCAGACGGGCAAGACGGTCTCGCCGCAGCTCTACCTCGCGGTCGGGATCTCCGGTGCGATCCAGCACCGCGCCGGGATGCAGACCGCCAAGACGATCATGGTGATCAACAAGGACCCCGAGGCGCCGATCTTCGAGCTGGCTGACTTCGGGGTTGTGGGCGACCTCTTCAACGTCGTGCCGCAGCTCGTCAAGGAGATCGGCAAGCGCAAGCAGGGCTGAGGTTCGACCTGGTGGGACGAACGGGCCACAGCGCTGGGTGGACAATCCTCAGAGGTCGGTGACTAGTTTGACCGGCTGACCGGTGACCGAGGCGACGACTTTGTAGTCGTGGTCGTCGCACAGGACCGTGAGGCGTTGACGCTCGGCTGTCGCGGCGATCAGCAGGTCGACCGGCCCGGCGCTGCGGTGCTTGCCCACCTCGGTCAGCAATTGCTGAACCGCCTGTGCGCGCTCATAGACCCGCTCGTCCATGGGAACCCACCCAAACAGTTCCCGCAGGAGACGCTGCTTTTCCAGCCGGTCAGCAAGAGAACGCGCGGAGTACAAGAACTCCAGCTCCACGATCGGGCAGGTTGCGATCACACCTGCGGCAAGCTGGTCTGACCAGGCCTGCCTGAGCTTGTCCTGGAGAATCCGGAACAAGGCCGAGGTGTCGATCAGGTAGAGGGCAGGGCTCACCTGCGGTACGCCGCCTTGTTACCGAGGAACTCGTCGAAGTCGCCGCGGTCGGCCATCTCGCCGAGCCTCGCCAGGGCACGCAGGCGCACCAGTCGCTGCCCGACCTCCCGGAGCGCCGCGTTGACCGTGTCCTTCTTTGTCCTTGTGCCCAGTACCTCAGCGGCTATCGCCAGCGCTTCTTCGTCGATCTCAATCGGAGTTTTCACCGTGCTCATGGATCCGCCCTCCAGGGATCTTAGACATCTCAGGTATCTACATCGGACGTCTATTGTATCCAAGGGTTTCGTCCGTTGCCAGGGGAGGCGGGCCGTAGGTGAACTGGGATTGACGAAGGCCGTCGTTCACGTCGCAGCGTCCGCCCGTTGGCACAGCCGTATGTGGCCAGGTGGTGGCAGCTCGTCGAGACGATCGTCCAGCTCAGGCAGGGTGACCGGCCGGTTTGCCAACGTTGGAGCGGCAGTTTACCGGTAGTTTACCGGCATTTTCGCACTCGCGTCTTGTGGCGCTCTTTCCAGCGATTTACGTTCAAGCCGCGCAGAGTGCCTGAAGTCCTGGTCACGGCACTCAGACCTGACTAACCGGCAAGCTCTGGTCCGGAACAGGGGGCGGCTGTGCGACGCGTGAAAAGAATACTGACTGTCGCGGCGGCGAGCGTGATCGCGGTGCTTGGCCCAGCCGGAGTGGCGCAGGCCGCTGTGGCGCAGGCGGGCACACCCGCCGTTGGGGCACACGTTACAGGCCCGAATGCCGCCTCCTCGAAGTCCACCGGACATGCCTGGCGCCTGCCCCGGCAGCCAGTGCCGCACGGGCAGTTCGCCCGGTTTGGCAGTGTGCCGTCCGGCCGGGTACGCGCCGCGCAGGCAGCAGCGGTGGCGCGGGCCAGAGTGAGCGGGAAGCCGGTGGTCGTACCGGCCCTGACAACGGCGACCGCGTCAGTGACCGCGCAGCCTGGTGGCCGCCTGGTGGCCACGGCCACGGTGCTGCCGGTGCGGGTGCAGCGCGGCAACGGCTGGGTACCGGTGGACACCACCCTGCGGAGTGCGGGCGGACGGCTGGTGCCGGGCGCGGTGCCTGGTGACTCGGTGAGTTTCTCGGGTGGTGGCAGCGGGTCGCTGGCGGACCTGTCGGTGCCGGGGTCACGGCTGTCGCTGTCCTGGCCGGGCACGCTCCCTGCGCCAGTTGTGTCGGGGCCGTCGGCGACCTACCGGAATGTGCTGCCCGGTGTGGACCTGGTGGTGACCGCGACGAGCAGCTCGGCCGGTGGTTTCACCGAGGTCCTGGTCGTACACAGCCTGGCGGCAGCGCGTAACCCGCGGCTGGCCAGCCTCGAGCTGGGAGTGTCAGCACCGGGCACGCTCGGGCTGCACACGGTGACCGGTGGCGGGCTCTCGGCGGTGATGGACGGGGGCCGTGGGTCGTTCACCGCACCCGCGCCGGTGATGTGGGACTCCTCGCGGCTGCCGCAGGGAGCCGCCCAGGTGCGGGCGGCGGTCGCCGCCGCACGTGCGGTAGGGGCAGGGTTGGCACAGCTCGGATCTGGGCCCGCGGCAGTGTCGGGCCTGGCAGGGCCAGGTGGGGGCGCCCGGGTTGCCGGGGTCGGCGCGCACGTGACCGGGGGCGGGCGCCTGCTGTCGCTGGTCCCGGACGCGCGGATGCTCACCTCGGCCTCGACAGTGTTCCCGCTCTATATCGACCCGTCATTCGTCGCGCTGACCGCGAACGGCAACCGGCTGGACTACGACGACGTGCAGTCCGGGTCCGGGTGCACCGGCCCGCACTGGGACTCGCCCGGATGGTCGCCGGTGGGTTATGACAACTTCCGGCAGGGGTCGTGCCAGTACGACGACACCGACCGGGCGCAGTACCGGATGTCGCTGCCGAACATCTTCAACTCCAACCTGGTCATCATCACCGCGTCGCTGTCGGCCACGACCGTGTACGAGTCGTCATGCAACAAGATCGGGCTGACCACGAGCCTGATCGACTCGATCCACCCGAGCACGGGCTGGCCCGGGGCGAAGATCGCCTCCAGCAATGTGGACGCGCACGCGACTATGCCGGTGGACTCGGGGAGCTGCAACAACGTGTTCGACTCCAAAGCCCGCGAGTCGACCGGGTTCGATGTCACCCCCGATCTGCGCAACGCCGCGAGCTGGCCGAACATCACGTTCCGGACCTGGGAGCCGAACGCGGGCAACGACATCTACCACCTGCAGCTCACCGACAGCCCGACGCTGCAGATCATCTACACCGACAGCCCGGACATCCCCTCCAACCTGGCCGAGGCCGCGACCAACAGCGGGGCCGGCCACCAGCCGTGTGACACCACGGCCCCGTCGGCCAACAACCAGACCAGCCCAGCACCCGCCGTCAGCGGCGACCCCTGGCTGCTGGGGGACTACGGTGACGACGACGGCGCCGCGGTGCGTGTGAAGATCCAGTACTGGGACTTCACCCACAACGGCCCCGTGACCACCAACGACGACGCCATCGACAGCGTGACATTCAGCGACGGGCAGGTGGGCTGGCAGCTGCCGTCCACGTGGGTGTCGGGGCTGACGGACGGCACGGTCGTGGCGTGGCAGGCCAAGACGGTCACCGGCAGCGGCACGGTGGGCGGGCAGACCTATGGCCCCTACTACTCGCAGTACTCGAACACCTGCTACTTCGCGGTGTACCCGAACGGTCCGCAGCCGCCCACGCTCGCGCCCCAGAACGGGTCGTGGAGCCAGGCCACCCCGCAGGCGGTCGGGGCGCCGCTCCCGTTCACCGTCACGCCGGCCAGCGGAGACCCGATCACCGAGTTCACCTGGGCGATGGACGGCACCGCGCCGTCTCCGGCCAGCGCGAAGCCGGCTCAGACGTGTCAGGCCGGCAAACCGGAGCCAGCGTGCACAGTCACCAGCGGGATCGCGGCGCTGACCGTCACGGTGCCAGCACCGGGGCCGCATGACCTGAACGTGTGCGCGTGGGACGCGGGCGGCAACCAGTCGTGCACCGACGGGGTGTCCCCGAGCGCGACCTACACCTCGACGTTCTCCGGCAAGGCCGACCCGGCGGTGTCCTACACCTCCGGCAGCAGCTTGCAGGCGAACTTCAACAACGCGCTGAACGCGAACGTCGGCTATGACAACACCGCGATCTCCACGCGGGCCGGGTCGGCGGGTGCGGCCAACGCCGATGGCGGCGGCCACTCCTTCGACGAGGCGGCCATGAGCGCCACCGGCTGGGGGCCGGGCATGACCGTAACGGTCAACGGGGCGTCCTTCACCATGCCGGCCTACGGCACCTCCAGCAGCGGTCCGGACAACCTGCTCGCGGCCAACCAGACCCTTGGTACCGGCCCATCGGGTGCCCAGGGCAGCGCGCTGGTGATCCTCGCCACCTCCACCATTGGCGAGGTGAAGGTGTCCGGTCTGGCGACCGGCTCTCCCGACACCGATTCGGCCCTGACAGGCGACACCACCGCGCCCGCGGTCATGGGCGGGGTGCCGGTGACCGGCTCCGGATGTGCCGGGCAGGCCGTGTTCAACGCCACGCTGCTGTGTACCCCGGCGGTCGGGACCGTCAACTACGCCAGCGGCTGCGTGGTCAGCTCGACCACCTACACCCTGACGGTGCCGGACTGGGTGGCCGGGCCGACCGACATCGCGGCGCTGACCATGGCCCAGCGGGATTCGGCGACCGGGCAGAGTAGCACCCCTGACAGCATTTACGCGTTCGCGGTGCCGCTGGACCCGGGATGCACGGTGCAGTCGGTGACACTGCCCGACGTCTCACCGACGGTCATCCCGGCCGTCGCGTCAGGGGTGACCCAGTCCCAGCCCGGACTGCACATCTTCGGGGTCTCGGTGCGCAACAACACCACGGCAACCCCCGAGGTAGGTGGTTCCTCCCCGGCCTCTCCCTCCGGACAGGCGTGGACAGGTGCGTTCGAGTCGCCGACCGAAGGGGCCTACGGCCCACTGTCGGGCAGCGCTTGGAACAACCAGACGCTGCGCGTGGTGCTGTCACCCAACGTCAGCGCCCCGGCCGGGGCCCAGCTACGGATCCAGCTGTCCGACCCCGGGTTCCTCGCACTGGACGGTGCCGGCCCACTGCAGATCGGGGCGGTCAGTGTCGCGCCCTCGGCAGGCGGGACCACGGCAGGGCAGACGCCAGTGCCACTGACCTTCAATGGGTCGGCGTCGGTGACCGTGCCGGCAGGTGGCGAGGTGTACAGCGACCCGCTCACCCTGCCGTTCAGTGTCACCGCGGGCGGTGCCAGCGGAGGCCGGGACCTGGTGGTGAGCCTGTGGCTGAAGAACGCGTCACTGGCGGACCTGCCGGAGAACACCCATTCCAGCGGGGCCCAGACCTGGGTCAGCGCGGCTGGCTCGGGCAACCACAGCGGCGACACCGGCGGGTCGGCGTTCACCACCAGCGGCCCCGCGTCCGGGATCGTGCCGCTGCTGACCGGTGTTGACCTGACGACCCCGGCGGAGACGCTCTCCGGGACAGCGAGCCCGGGGGCCCCAACCATCGTGGTCGCCGGGAACAACGTGATCGACGGCAACTCCTCCTCACCGGCCAGTGACGCGCTGAACCTGCCGAGCCAGCGGCTGGCCGGGCAGCTCTCCATCCTGAGCGCGACCGCCGGGTACGGCGTGGTCGATGCCGGAGTGCAGTCCAACCAGGTCCTGGCGGACGGCACGACCAACGGCGGCGTGAGCCTGCTGGCCCGTATCGACCGTGACGTCCTGGCCGAGCCCGACATGGGCACCGTCGTGGTCGATGAAGGGCTGGAGGACCTGCTGCTCAGTGCCGGCAACAACGCGCAGGGCCTGGGCTACGCCTACACCCTGCTGTCCAACCAGCTCTTCGCGTTCGGCGCCAACGTCATCATCGCCGACCTGACGCCCTGCTCGAATTACAGCAACTCCACCGTGGGCGACTCCTGCCCCGACAGCTCCACGGCTGCGGTGCAGGTGGCCAGGGCAACGGTGAACGATGCCATCCTGGCGGGGTCCGCGACCTTCTGCCCCGCCGACATCAACGCCAACGTTGCGGTGACGGATGCCAACGGTAACGACGCCCTCGCGTCCGGGGACGGCACCAGAGACAACGTCAACCTCACGCTGGGCACGAACACCGGCGGCTACTACCAGATCGCCCAGGCGGTCCCGAATAGCCAGCCGTGCTTCGTGCTGCCCTACCAGTACCACCCGCCGTCCTGAGCCGTCCTGAGCGCGGTACCCATCTGTGTTCGCTCCATGGCCGCTGCCGCGGCTGATCCGGAAGGTTGTGCCTGAGATGGTGTGGAAGCTGCGGAGTGGCGTGGCGGTCCGGGGCGTGCGGGGTCGCGCGGTGCGGCGGTGGCTGGGGCGTGTGGTGGCGTGCGGGACCGCAGTGGTGATGGTGCCTGCTCTGGCGGGGATGACGGTGCCGCCGCCGGGTCCCCGGTCGGGCCCGGCGGTGCCGTTGCGGTTGCCGGACATGAGGCCCGTGCCCGCATATGCGGTGCACCACCCGCCGGCGCGGGTGCCGGCGGTGGCGGAGTGGCACGCGCCGCCGCTGGTGTGGCCTGCGGCAGGCGCGGCCATGGTGGTCCTGCGCGCTGGCGGGCCGGCTGGGCAGCCGGGCGCTGCGGCCAGGGGCGTGGCCGGTGCCGGGACCCTGGCGGCGCCGTCGCCGGGGTCGGTGCGGGCCGGGTCGCTGCCGGTGTGGGTGGGGCCGGCGGGGGCTGCCGCGCGCGGGGGCAGCGCCGCTGTGGCGCCTGCGCAGGCACGGGTTGTCATGGCTTCTCGGCGGGTGGCGGCGGCGCTGGGTGTCAGCGGCGTCGTGTTCAGTGTGGCTGGGCGGGGCAGTGCTGCTGGGTTGGGCAGTGCTGCTGGTATGGGCACCGCGGTGCATGTGAGCCTGGGTTACCGGGGGTTCGCCTACGCGGACGGCGGCGGGTTCGCGGCCAGGCTCGTGCTGGTCAGTCTGCCGGCGTGTGCGCTGACGACGCCGCGGATCCCAGTGTGCCGCCGGACGACGCCGCTGGGCTCAGCCAATGACCTGCGCCATGACCTGCTGGGCGCGGATGTGAACCTGCCAGGCGGCGGGCATCCGGTGGTGCTGGCAGCGTCCACGTCGCCGTCGGGGTCCGCGGGTGACTACAGCGCGACGCCGCTGTCAGAAGCTGGCACCTGGGCGGCGGGCGGGTCGTCCGGTGCCTTCACCTACTCCTACCCGGTCAACCTGCCGCCCGTGCCGGGTGGGCTCGCACCTGATGTCACCCTGGACTACAGCTCCCAGATGGTGGACGGCCTGACCTCCTCCTCGAACAACCAGGCGTCGTGGGTCGGTGACGGCTGGGACTACCAGCCAGGCTTCATCGAGCGGGACTACCAGTCCTGTGGGCTGAACCCGGCTGGGCCGACCAAGACCGGTGACCTGTGCTGGTCCAGCAATGACACGACCACGCTGTCGCTGGGCGGGACCACGACCATACTGGTCCACGACTCGTCCACCGGGTGGCACGCCGAGGCTGACAACGGCGAGCAGATCACGTACAAGACGGGGGGCCACAACGGCACCCACGACGGCGGCTACTGGGTGGTCACCGACCCCAACGGCACCAGCTACTACTTCGGGCTGAACCAGCTCCCCGGCTACTCCTCCGTGGACACCCCAGCCAACAGCGCCTGGACCGTGCCGGTGTATGCGACGTCCTCGGGCCAGCCGTGCTACAACTCCGACTTCTCCAAGTCCCACTGCGACCAGGCGTGGAAGTGGAACCTGGACTATGTCACCGACTCCCACGGTGATGCCGAGTCGTTCTCCTACAACACCGAGACCAACTACTACTCCTCGGACAGCACCGCCTCCGACCCCAACACCACCGCCAATGCCTCCTACATCCAGGGCGGGGCCCTGTCGAAGATCGATTACGGGCTGCGGGCGGGTGCAGTGTACGGCGTGACCCCGGCGGCGGAGGTGAAGTTCACCGCGCCCGAGGACCGTACGGACATCCCCACGAGCAGTACCTACGGAGGTGACCTGGCGTGCGCCTCGGGTGCGACGTGCCAGGTCGCGTCCCCGACGTTCTGGTCGAAGTACGACTTGACCACGATCGAGACCAAGTCGCTGGTGGGGACGTCGCTGCAGCCGGTGGACTCCTGGTCGCTGGACAAGAAGTACCCCGACCCGCACGATACGACCTCGACGCCGTCACTGTGGCTGTCCTCGATCACCCGCACCGGTGAGGACGGCAGCCCCCAGCTCCCGCTGCCGCCGCTGAGTTTCGTGCCGGAGCCGCTGGCCAACCGGGTCGAGACCGCGGCTGACCTCCACGACGGGTACTCGATCGTCACGCGCATGCGGATGTATGAGGTCATCAGCGAGACCGGCGGGAAGACAACGGTGACCTACGACACGCCACCGTCATCGTGCACGTCTGGGAACTTCCCGGCCGAGGACAAGAACTCCACGTTGTGCTACCCGGACTGGTGGACCCCGCCGCTGAACAACAGCCCGATCGAGGACTGGTTCAACAAGTACGTGGTCTCGAACGTGTCCCAGTCCGACAGCGCCGGGGGGAACACGCCGGTCGTGACCAACTACACCTACGGCGAGGCGGCGTGGCACTACAACGACGATGCCCTGTCCAGGTCCAAGTACCGCACCTGGGACCAGTGGCGTGGCTTCGAAACGGTGACCACCGAGGTCGGCGACGGGACCAGCCAGAACCCGTTGACCGGCAAGCCGGACCCGGTGACGCAGAGCACCGGCACCTACTTCCAGGGGATGGACGGTGACTACCAGTCCGGTGGCGGCACGTCGTCGGCCTCACTGACCAGTACGCTGGGCAACGAGACCATCACTGACTCGCCGCAGTTCGCGGGGGACTTGTTCGAGCACATCGTGGACAACGGCGTGGGCGGGGGTGTGGTCACCGACGCAGTGACCGTGCCCTGGTCGTCCGCGGCGACCGCGGACCAGAACCAGCCGTCGCCGCTGCCGGATTTGAAGGCGTTCATGACCGGCACGGCGCAGACCAAGACGTTCACCACGCTGGCGGCCGGTGGGTACCGGGAGGCCGACGACACCTTCACCCACGACTCCAACGGCCGGGTGACGGTGGCGGCCAATGTGCCGGACACCAGCGACTCTTCCGAGGACACCTGCGCCCAGACCAGCTACGCCGCCCCGACGAGCGGGAACCCGGACAGCTACCTGACTGACCTGCCGTCGCAAGTGACCGTGACCTCGGTGGCCCCCTCAGCGTGCCCTGTCTCCGGGGCGCCCACGAAGCAGGAGCTGGTGTCGGACACCAAGACGTTCTACGACGGGTCCACCACCCTCGGGGCGGTCCCCGGCGCCGGTGACGTGACCATGACGCAGCGGGCCACGTCCTACAGTGGCACCGCCGAGGTGTTCACCACCGAGTCCAAGGCCACCTATGACGAGTACGGCCGGACGCTGACGTCTACCAACGCCGACAACAACACCGCCAAGACCAGCTACACCCCCTCGACCGGGGCGGAGCCCACCTCGCTGACGGACACCGACGCGATGGGCCTGGCAACCAAGACCACCTATGACCCCGCGCGGGACCTGCCGCTGACGGTAACCAACCCCGACAACGTGACCACGAATGCGACCTATGACGCGCTCGGACGGATCACCGCCGGGTGGCTGCCCGGCCAGTTCGCGGCCGGTAAGCCGGCGAACAAGACGTTCAGCTATGACCTGTCGGCCACCTCGCCGTCGGTGGTGACCACCAACACGCTGAACTCCAGCGGCAGCTACCTGTCCTCCGACACCCTGTATGACTCGCTGGCCCGGGTGATCGAGACGCAGACCAAGACCACTGACGGCACCGGCATGGACGTGTCCGACACGTTCTACAACTCCGACGGCCAGCCAGTCATCGACTCCAACCCCTACTACGTGCAGTTCAACCCCAACGCCCAGCCCCCAGTCACGTTCGGCACACTGATCAGTGCCCCGTCCGGGGCGGTCCCATCGCAGACGCAGTACGCCTACGACGGCGACGGCCGGGTCACCATCAAGGGGTCGGTCTCCCTCGGCCACCTGGCCTACGAGACCAACACCACATACGGCGGCGACTACACCACGGTCACCCCGCCGCAAGGCGGGACCGCGCAGACGACCTACACCAACGGAATCGGCAAGACCAGCTACATCTACCAGTACCACTCGGCCACCCCGCCCGCCTCGCCGCCCGCGCCGGGCACCGGCCCGCAGGCCGGGCCCAATGGCTGGGACGCGACCAGCTACACCTACACCCCGGCCGGGCAGTTGGCCACAGTGCAGGACACAACGGGCAACCAGTGGTCCTACGGTTATGACCTGGCCGGGGACCAGACCACCACGACCGACCCGGACAGCGGCACCACGGCCAACACCTATGACCTGGCGGGGAACCTGCTGACCGTCACCGACGCGCGCAACGACCAGGTCTCCTACACCTACGACGCCGACAGCCGCAAGACCTTCGAGTACAACACCACCGGCGGTGCCGCCGAGACCTCCTCGGATGAGCTCGCAGCCTGGGTGTATGACACCCTCTCGCCCGGCCTGCTGACCTCCGCCACCTCCTACGGCCCCGGTGGCACCTCCGGCACCGCTTACACCGACTCGGTGCTGGGCTACTACAGCACCGGCCTGCCCAAGGGCAACGCAGTGGCTATCTCGGCCGGGCCGCTGGCGGGCTCCTACTCCCAGAGCTACTCCTACGACCCGCTGACCCAGCAGGAGACCCAGTACCTCGACAGCGCCGCGGGTGGCCTGCCCCGTGAACTGGTCACTCTCGGCGCGGACAACGCCAACCGTCCCGCGAGTGTGTCGGGCCTGTCGGTCTACGGACTGCTGGGCTATGACGAACTAGGCCGCCCTTACCAGTACACGATGGGTTCCAATGCCTCCCCGGTCCACGTCATCGACACCTACGACCAGCTGACCGGCCTGCCCAAGACCTCCGAGACGCAGACCGGCACCGGCACGGCCACCATCGCCGCGACCACGTACGGCTACGACAATGCCGGACTGGTCACCTCCGAGTCCGATATGCCCACCAACGGCCCCACACAGGTGCAGTGCTTCAGCTACGACTACCTGGAGCGGCTGACGACCGCCTGGTCGCAGGGCACCTCGGGCTGCTCCGGCGGTCCCTCCCAGCAGGCGGAGAGCGGGGCGGCGGCACCGTACTGGGGCGCGTACCAGTACGACACCCGCAACGACCTTACCCAGGTCACCTCCACCCCGCCCGCCGGCGCGGCGACCACCAGCACGAACAGCTTCCCCCCGGCTGGGTCAGCCCAGCCTCACGGAGTGTCTTCGGTACAGGTCAGCGGCCCGGGCGGGTCGTCGACATCCAACTACGGCTACAACGCCGCCGGAGAGACCACCAGCATCAGCGGCCCGTCCTCCACCCAGACCCTGGCGTGGAACGACACCGGGAAGCTGGCATCGGTCACAGCCAGCGGGCCCAGCGGAGGCAAGACCAGCTACGTCTACGACGCCAACGGCGGCCTGCTGCTGCAGGAGAACCCCGGTAGCACCACCTTGTTCCTGCCTGATGAGCAGCTGACCGAGAACACCCTCACCCAGGCGGTCACCGGCACTCGCTACTACAGCCTGGGCAGTGTCACAATCGGTGCCCTGACCGGCGGGCAACTGTCCTACCTGACCGGCAACACCCAGGGCACCGACACCATCGCCGTCAACTCCTCGAACCTCACACCCACCTACCGTTACTACGACCCCTACGGCAACCCAGTGGGCACCGCACCATCGTCCTGGCCGGGAGAGCGGGGCTTCGTCGGCGGCACCGCGGACCCGGTGACCGGGTTCACCAACCTCGGCGCACGTGAGTACAACCCCGCCACCGCGTCGTTCCTGTCACCAGACCCGCTGGTCAACCCGGACGACCCGCAGGACCTCAACGCCTACGCCTACGCCAGTGACAGCCCAGCCACGAACTCTGACCCGTCTGGGGCGTATATCAATACCGGCAGTTGCATCGGGTCGATCCAGTACTGCTCGGCCCACTCGGGTGGCGGTGGCGGTGGCAGCCGCGGACGCACCTCTACTCCAACGCAGACCGACCCCTACCCGGTCACCAACAACCCGACCCCGTACTACAGCACCGACGAGATGTACTGGTGGGGCAAGCTCAACGCGATAACCCCACCTCCAGCAGCGCCGCCGATCCAGCGCGTGGTGCGCCAGGTCACGGCCCAGCAGAAGTCAACCGGGCTGCCCACCTGCACCATGGGTGTCGGTTCCCGCTTCCAGAGCGGTCCCTGCACGCCCGCGCCCATGCCCAAGGGCGGCGGCGGCTCAGGAGGCGGCTGCTGGATCTTCAGCTGGGCCTGCCACGAGGTCGCCGCCCACTGGCGCGGTCTCGCCCAGATCGGCATCGGTACGGTCGCGGTCGTGGGCGGGGTGGCGTGTGTGGCGACAGTCGCCTGTGCGGTTGTCGGCGGTGCGGTCGGCTTGGGGGCTGCTGGGTCTGCCATCGCGGGCTCAGCGGTCATCGGGGCAGCCGCGGGTGCTGGTTCGTATGCCGTGTCCGGCGGGCAACATACTCTCCGTGGGTATGTCGCCAATGCCGGGCTAGGGGCGGCCGCCATGGCCTTGGGTGGCGCATGGGGCCTGGCCGCCAAGGGGTTTGGGCTCTCCTATGCGGCGGCTGGCCTGGGTGGTATGGGCCTCGGCGCATCGTTCAATGCTCAGGTATACAATTCGTCAACTCCTCCGGCTGATCGGACACTCGGCGGTTTCCTCAGTGCGGTGGCAATCGGCGGACTGGAAGCGAGTCCCCTCTCACCGCGGTTGTTCGGATGGGATGGCTGATGGGAAAGCGTGAACGGCTGAAGCGTTCCGCAGGGACCGTGATGCCATGGGACCTGGCGAAGAACCGCCTGCATGGACCGGACGAAAAGGCCACTGCATCCGATATCGCCGCTGTTGACAGTGGTGAGGGCCGGACCGTCTACTGCTCGTTCCGTGGGCTCTATGGTTCTTTCCCAAGACGGTTCCGTGGCTACTTCCTCGACCTGACCGCGGATGGGCCGGTGCTGCGCCCGTTCCTGGGGTTCAGCTTCCTGTGGCGGCGGATTCCCATCCACGCCCACGTCGTATCCGCCAAAATCCGGCCATTCAAGGACGGCAGAGAGGCCCTCGACTTGATGTCCACTGGCCAGTATGCCCCCGGCGGGAAGCTCGAATGGGCTGGCTCGGAGATCATCTCATGCCGGACCACGGAAGGTGTCCTCGAGTTCGCGGTCAAGCGGCCGGACGTGCCGCTTGTGCTGCATTATCTCGACCGGCTGTCACAACGGGACAATGCGGTTGACGAAGGGCGGCGCTTGCACTGACAGGTCGTGGTTCCGAGACGGGAGAGCAGGTATGCGACGTCTGATGAGAGCACCAGTCATTGCGTTCGTGAGCGTGTTCGGAGTGCTGGGACCCCCTGCGGTGGCACAAGCGGCTGTTAGCGGGGCAGTGGCGCAGAGTGTCCGGCACACCGTGCATGGTTCGGCGCAGGTGAGCGTCGTTCATGCGCTCGCCCGGGCTCGTGCGACCGGCCGGCCGCTGGTGGTGAGCGGACTGACGACTGCGACGTCGACGGTGACCGCGGAGCCTGACGGCCGGGTGGTCGTGCGCAGTTACGCGCTGCCGGTGCGGGCGCGCCGTGGGGGCCACTGGGTGGCGGTCAAAGATCCGTCGTCTGCGAAGCTGACCGCGGTCGGCGACCGGCTGGACTACGACCCGGTGGAGTCGGGGGCCGGGTGTACAGGACCGCACTGGAACGCGCCCGGGTGGTCGCCGGTGGGTTACGACAACTTCCAGCAAGGGCCATGCGAGTTCAACGACACCGACTACGCGCTGTACCGGATGGCGATCCCGCAGGTCGTCTTCGGCTCAAACGCAGTCATCGACTCTGCATCGTTCCAGGTCAGCGAGGTTTACACCACGAGCTGCACCGCCTCTCCGTATGTGACAGCGACCTGGATCGGAGCAATCAACTCCAGCACCGGCTGGCCCGGCCCCCCGGCCACCAGCGGCAACGTGGACGTGCCCGCGAAATTCGGGCCAGACCCGCACAGCTGCGATACGGTCCTCGACACAAGCCAGCGGGTCTCAGTGGGGCTCAACGTGACCGCTGACCTCCAGGCCATCGGCCCGTCGCCGGACATCACGTTCCGGGTGTGGGAGAAGAACAACACCAACGACGTGAATCACAAGCAACTCACCGACAGTCCAGTCCTGCAGATCGATTACACCATCGCCTAGGACACGCCATCGGGTTAGTGGCAGGGGCTCTCCTGCTGACTCGTTCTCATGTTCCGGTGGTGGCTTGGCAGCCGTGGCCGTTGGGCGCGTTGTTCAGGTCGTACGGGTTGATCGGAGCGCCGCTTGGCCGGACCCGGTCTGGCGGGCCGTCGCTGAACTGCGGATGGATGAAACCATCATTGACGTCGCACCGGCCACCAGACGCTCCGCCACCAACCACCACCCACCACGGCTGCAGTGGGCCACCGGGATCGGTGTAGGGGGCGAATTCGACGTCAACGTCAACTCGCGCCACGATCCGCATCAGCGTCCCGGGCTGGGCAGGTCGCTCTACCGGATACACGAACAGGTAGTCAGCGTTGATCCGGAGCGTTTGGAATGAACCGTTGTGCCCGGTCGTCGCGTACATGCCGCCATGGACCTTGATCACGTGCCCGACCAGTTGGGTGCTGCCTGGGGCGAAGGACGTCACCCAGTCGCGTGTGCTCTCGCCGATCTTGTCCAGGTGGCTGTCGAAGTATGTCTGCTGCTGCGGAATGAGCTGGCGGGCGAAGGCGTCTGGGCTGCCGCCGAGCAGGGTTGGCATGTTGAGGTCGGCCGCGACGAGCATTCGCCTGGTCTGCCGGTAAGCGTCCCTCACCTGGGCGGCGGAGAAGGCCTGGACCCGCTGCGCGTGCGGGAGGGCGATCCCGGCCACACCGTTGGCGAAGGACTCCGCCGGGCTGCCCGCGAAGGGGTCCGCGAGGGTGGGCGTGGGCGGGTTCGTCACGGTGGGCTGGGTCTTTGGCACGGCGCCATTAGTTACGGGTGTCAGGTCACCGGCGCTGTTCGCGTGCCGGAAGAGGCTGGCGACGCCGTATGTAATCCCCGACAGTGCGACAACGATAACGAGCGATACGAATACCGTAAGTAACACCGACCGGGCGTGTCCGCGCTTCGGTGCCGATGGCGGACCAGGTCATGACGGTGCCGGGCCGGTGCGGCGGCTGTTCGCCGGGCGGGTCGGCCGTGATTCCCTGACCGGCTGACGCAACCGCTTGGCCTTGCGGCGGTTGCGCCAGCTCATCCGCTGGGTCGCCTGGACCGGCTTGCTGGTCCGCTCAGCCGCTGACGGCTCTTTGAACTTCGCCGGGCCAGCTAGTTCCGCCGTGATCTCGCGGAGCCGGCGCTCGATCCCGTCGTTATCCGGAGACCCGTCCATTGGTCCGTGCATGGACAAGATTATGCACCCCCGCGATGACCGGCATCAGCGGGTAACGGGCCATTCACGGGATACTGGTAAATACCCGGGTGTTCTTAACCTCGATCCACCGCGTGAATTGGGCTGTGGTCTCTTGGCTGTGATGCCAGGCTTTTGTGGTCTTGCTGGCTTTTGAGGTGTGGTGGGCTGTCCGCTCGCTCTTCTGCGGCATGTCCTGGTCCTGGTCGGCGGCTGGGGGTGGGTGGCTGTGGGGCCTTGTGGGTGCGGTGACCGGGTCTGGGCTGGTCAGGCCGCTTTAGAGGGCGGCCCGCAGGCGGCCTCGAACAGGGCGTCCCACTCACGGGCGCGGTGCCAGTCTTGTGGCAGGTGCAGGCTGAGGTGGCCCCGGCCGTGGCGGGCAACGCGGGCTGCGACGTGGATGAGGTCGCGGCGCAGCGTCGCGCCACGGGCCTTGGCGTGGGCGGGACTGGCCAGGGTCCCGGCTGCGCGCAGCAGGTTGGCGGCGATGGCGGCGAGTGCCACCCAGGCGGCGTTGGCGGGGAACGACCCCGAGGGCAGGTGGGCCAGCGGGCCGTCGGTCCAGTCGGCGAAGACCTGCTCGGCTTGGGCGTGGCCGCGGTGGTGC
>DASYYE010000224.1:0-3239 GCA_035946955.1 Streptosporangiaceae bacterium
ACGCCGCAGGCGGGTTACCGCCACAGCCACCTCCTGCCGCGCGGCCCGATCGGTCAGGTCAAGCTGACCGACCGCCAGGCCCTCAAGCAGATGCGCGACTGTCCCGGTGATCGTCTCGTACCTGCTCCGCCTGGCGGCCTGTACGGCCTCGGCAGCAATGTTCATGGACCGCGTTCTGGCCAGCTCGTCCGCTGCTTCGGCACCGCGCCTGGCCATTGCGGTGACCATCCTGGTGCCACAGAACACGGTGATCTGCAGCGCGCTGATTCCGCAGCAGAGCGCGATGAACCTGCCCACGTTTACACGGCTCGCCTCGCCAAGCGTCGCGAGTATGACGCCGCCAGCCATCACGTTCGCGGCGTAGAAGGCGATCAGCTCGAACAGCGGCCTGCGCCACAGCGCGAGCACCGCGAACCAGCCGACCATCGTGAACGGCCAGTTGAAATGGCCGAGCACGCCATCCGGTGACACAAGCGACCCGAGTACCGAGCCGGCCAGCAGGATCGGGCTGATGACGAGCGGCAAGCGCCGGCCGCGCCCGCCACCCCGCAGAACCACCACCGCCGCAACGACGCCGACCGCAGCGAACACGAGCCAGGTCACCGCGCCCGAAGCATTGAGACCGTACTTCAGCCAGCTGTCGACAACGACGGGCGCCACACCGGCCAGGTACCACCCGAAGGTGACCACGATCGCGACCCACAAGCCGGCCCGGTCATAGCGCTGCTCGACGGTCGCCACCGACTCCGTCAGTGCGGGCAGGCCGCTCGACCCTGGCTCGCTCGACTGCGGCTCGCTCGGCACAGGCTGGCCCGCTGCGGGCTGCAGCGCCACGCGCGGGCTCAGGGCGGACTCGCTAAGCACGGGCCCACTCCAGGTGAACCTGGGTTCCCGCGCCCGGCCGGGAACGCACAGCGAACGAGCCCCGGGCGGCGGCCATCCTCCCCGCCAGGTCTTCGCGCAATCCGAACCCGAGGCCGGACACATGCGCCGGATCGAATCCGCGGCCCTGGTCGGCCACGGTTACCCTCACGACGTCCTGCTCGTCGCGCAGCAGGACCGCGGCGCGCTGGGTTCCGGCGTACCGTACGACGTTTTCCAGCGCCTCGGCCACGGCCCCCGCAAAGGCGTCGGCGATGTGCGCAGGGACCAGGCAAGGTTGCAGGTCGACGGTCACCTCAAGCGCCTCGTACCAGGCAGTCACCTTCGCTAGTCGTTCGTCGAGACAGGTATTTCCCGTGCTTGATCCGGCGGCCGTGATCATGTGGCGCAACGTGTCGAGGGACTCCGAGGCTCGCTGTTGCAAGATCGCGCTCGGCTGCTTGGCGCTGGCGTGTAATGCCATCGTGAGGATGGTCAGCGGGCCGTTGTGCACCATCCGCAACTGGGCGCGCTCGTCCTCCCTTCGCGCCGCAGCCAGCATTGCCTTGGTGCGCGCCTGCTCAAGATCGGCGAACGCCCTGACGGCCGACCGCTCGGTGCGAAGCACGATGACCATGACGATGGCGGTGAGCACAGACTGCGTCACCATAAGGCCGCCGGCGTACTCACCGCCGTCTGGGCTGTGCGCGAGCCGCGAGCCGACAAACATCGAGCCCGCGACCGCCAGGCAGGGTGGCAGCCACAGAGCCGGCTTGCCGGCAAGCTGCGCGCTCACCACGGCCATCGCGGCGGTCAGGCTCACCCAGCTTGTCGACCCCGCCAGCGCGCTCGTGGGCACCAGATGCCCGATCGCCAGGCACAACAGGGCCGTGAGCAGCAGGTCCGTCCCGACCAGCCAGTCCAGCAGTCCACGGGTCCACGCCACCCGTACATAGAGCGCCGTCCACCCGGCGACGACAGCCAACGTCGGCGCCAGGATCCACCACGACAGGGGTTTGCCGCCGGCCAGCAGCCCAGAGGTTACCGCGGCCACGCCGACGCCGGCTCGCAGCGCGGCCACCATCCTCGCGATTGCGGGGCGTATCAGCCTCAACCTGCCCAGATGCTCCGCATCGACGGGCGCGACGATTCGCATAGGCCCGATCCCAGTCTGCAACCGCATATATGACTGGGTAATGGTAATCCGACTTCGCGGCAGGCAGGGCCGGTATGGGGGAGCGCCGAACACCGGCGGCGGACCGCCCCCCTCGAGGTCTCTCAGGCCGCGGCGGTCCGTCGCACGGTGGTCCCCCCACCTTGGACTCCGGCTGACCCAGAACAGGCAGAGCGATCAGCAGCAAGTCCGGATATAAGGATGCTCTATCGGCGCTGGGATGGCATGTCCTCTATACGGAGGTCACGCGGAACCTGCGACTCGGCACGCAGAGCCCTCGACTCGGCACGTAGTGGAGTCGACGGTGCCTTTGCGTACGCCCGCCGCCGTGTTCTTGGAGCTGCGGCCGCAGCGCCCGCCTCCTTCACCGTCCCCAGCGTCGGCTAGGATGCGGACGCTCAGGCCGAACGTAGTCGCTGCGTCTGACCGTTAGCTGAGCGTCCGAGCATGGCTCGCGAGACCGAGCCGAGCGGGACTGTGGCGTCGGAGCAGCTAGACAGGCTGCTGCTCACCCACCTGAGGCAACGGGTGGACCGGGGCAGCCGGATAGGCCGACGGGGCACCGCCGGCCAGCCGCGACTCGGGCAGCCACATGGCCAGGATCAGGCTCGTACGGTCAAAGACCTTCTCCAGGCCCAGCCCGGCGGGCAGGAACCGCCCCACCGATTCGGCCTGCTCTAGCGCGGTGACCGAGCGCGAGGCAGCATCGGCCGGATCCCTGCCGTACGCCTTCGCAGCCACGGTGAGAATCCCGATCTGCTCCTCTTGCGCCTGGAACAGCAGCCAGACACTGGCCAGGCCTTGCCCTCCGGCGTTCTCGCGGACCGTCGGCCACACCTGCTCCAGCACCCGCTCCACGTTCCCGCCGGTGCACATCCAGCGCTCAAAGCGATTGGTGTAGTGCGTAGCCAGCGGCGTGAAGTCCTGAGCGCCGGTGACCCGCCAGATGTGCCGGTCGACACCGAGGAAGAACGGCCGGTCCCAGAACTTCACGCCGGGCTCAAACTCCAGCTCCTTGCTGGTGAAGGTGTCGTAGTCGACCGCGTTCTCCCAGGTGTCGAAGAGATAGCGACCACCGACCTGACGGGCGCCCGTGGCCGGGTCGAAGCGCAGCGGCGTGTACTTGTGACGCATGCCAGGGCGGACGTCCATGCTGCGCCGCTCGATCTCGACCATGTCGACCAGGTTCTGCATGGGTATGTCA
>DASYYE010000225.1:0-2702 GCA_035946955.1 Streptosporangiaceae bacterium
TGGCCGCCTACCTGCGGACTGGGCTGATGGGCGGCCCGGCCGCGTCGGTCAGCCTCCCCCTCGACACCGGTGCGGCCACCGAGACCATCCCCGCCCACCTGCGCCGCCTGGTGACCGCCCGCGACCGGCACTGCCGCTTCCCCGGCTGCAACCAGCCCCCAGCCGCCTGCCAGCCGCACCACATCATCCCCCGGTCCCAGGGCGGCGCGACCAGCCTGACCAATCTGCTCCTTTTGTGCACCTTTCACCACCTCATCGCCGTGCACCGGTGGGGCTGGGGCATCATGCTGCTCCCCGACGGCACCGTCAGCGCCACCAGCCCCATCGACGGCCGTACCCTGCGCTCCCACGGCCCGCCAAGCCAAGCCGCCTAGCGGCGCCGTCAGTAACACCGCAATGGGCACTTGCAGTGGTTGCGGGTCAGGAACTGCCTAACCTCGCCGGTTGCGTTCGCCGCGCAGTCAGTTGCATAGCTGGGGGTCATGCAACTGGCGCTACGCGTATCTTGGAACCCGAGCCTTGCAAGCGCGGCAGCAGCCTGGGTGAGGTCGGCCTTTACCTGCACGGTTAAGGTGTCGCCGCGGCCTGACGAGCCGGTTAAGAGTGGCCTGGTGCCCCGTATTTGCGGATGGTGACAGAGGAAGGGGCCGGCCTGGGTGGCTGACGAGGTGCGGTTCGCGGCTGGCCTGTACCGGGGAACCGCGGCGGCGTACGAACGGTACAGACTGCCGTATCCAGCGGCGATGATCGCGGGCCTGGCCCGCAGCGTCCAGGTCTGCGGGCGCGGCCGGTTGCTGGACCTGGCCTGCGGGACCGGCCAGCTCGCCTTTCCGCTGCGCCGCTGGTTCGCCGAGGTGTGGGCCGTTGACCAGGAGCCAGACATGGTCGAGGCCGTCCGGGCCAAGGCCGCCACCGCGGGCGCACCGAATGTCCGGCCGGTGGTGTCGAGCGCCGAGGCGCTTGGCGCTCAGCAGGAGTACTTCGAGCTGGCCGTCATCGGCAACGCGTTCCACCGGCTGGACCGGGATTTGATCGCTCGCCGGATCTTCGGCTGGCTTCAGCCAGGCGGTCACCTGGCGCTGTGCTGGTCTTCCCAGCCCTGGATCGGTGAGCAAAGCTGGCAGCGGGCTCTGGCCGCCACCTTGGACAGGTGGAAAGCGGCGCTTGGCGCACAGCAGCGGATTCCGGCGGGCTGGGAGCAAGCGCGGTTGCGCAGGCCCGACTCCCAGGTGCTATCCGACGCAGGATTCGAGCTGGGCAGAAGTCATGAGTTCACCATCGAGCACCGCTGGACCCTGCCTGGACTGGCCGGGCTCATCAGGTCGACGTCCTTCCTTCCGGCCACGGTACTTGGTGACCAGGCCGCCGCATTCGATGCCGATCTAGCGGCCAGCCTCGGCCATCACAGCGACGATGGTGCCTTCACCGAGACCGTGAGCTTCATCTACGACCTGGCCCGAAAGCCTGACTAGTGCCGCCCCGCCCTACCGGCTCATTGTCCGCCGCCAAGCCGTCAAGCGTGCGCCAGCGCGTCCGGCAAGGGAGACGCCTGCGCCCGCCGAACGTTAGAGCGTCTGGATCAGTCTTATCTCCGTAGAGGTCGTACGGAACCCGAGCCGTTCATTGACCCGCAGCATCGCGGGGTTCCCGGTCGAGGTGCGCACCGTGGTCACACCGCGATCGCGTGCGTCGGTGATGGCGTGCACCTTCAAGGCCGTGGCGATCCCCTGCCCGCGGAAGTCCGGGCGCACGCCGGTGCCGAGGGCGCCGGTGAAGCCGAGATAGAGATCGTCTGCCCTGGCGAGGAAGCACCGGTCGGCGCCCTCGCCCACTTCTGCCTCATACGTCCGGTGTCGGCGCTGGAACTCCAGTGGAGTCAGCGTGTCAACCGGACCCGGATCGGGGTCGGGCCACCCGTCACGCGCGGCGTTATACAGATCGCAGAACCGCTGCCAGCACTCTGGTGTCCGGTTCTGCTCATGCTGCAGTGTCTCGATCACGATCCCGCGGTGGGCAAGCCGGCCCGGAAGGCGGGCTTGGGCAGCGAGCCTGGCCTCGGCGACCTGGAGCACCTGATGCCGCATGCGCATCGTCTCGGCGAAGCCACGCGCCACCAGGAACGCCAGCGATTCCCCGTCATCGTCCTCGACGCGTGCTTGCAGGGTCGCCGCCCCGGCGATCCGCGCCTGATCGCCGAGATGGGCGAGCAACCAGCCTCCGATGCCGCGCCGCCGCCAGCCCGGCGACACAACAAGGTCCATCCGGAACTTGCCGGGCCGCACACGCCAGATCGCGCCGTAGGCGACCACGCTCTGCGGCGATTCCGCCGCCGCGACATAGCGCCGCGGGGAACCCACCGCGTCATCGTTGTGCCAGTTCGCAGCTTCCCCAGCTCGCCCTGGGTACGTGGCGGTGAACAGCGCGGCCGCCGCCCGCTGATCCCCTTGCTGGAGCGGGCGAATGACCCCAGGCACCATCGGCCGCCTCCGCCCGTCGCCCGCACCCAATCGCATGGTAACTCTGACCTTCGCAAGATCAATCGCAACGTATGTGTGACGCCGACCTCCCAGGCCGCCTAGGCCGGGGGGCCGAGGCCCGCTTCTACGTCAGTTGGCTGTGCCGATGATCGCCCGGGTCTGGTAGAGGATGCTGAGGATCGCGGCGTCACCCGATGCGGTCAGCCGGGCCCGCTGGGCGCTGGG
>DASYYE010000226.1:0-26743 GCA_035946955.1 Streptosporangiaceae bacterium
GTCATTCCAGCCGCGTCCGGCAAGCACTTCAGTAGTCCGCCATCCCCAGCGAGGTCACCGGCTCCAGCGGGTTGTCGATTCCCAGGGCGAGGTAGTCCCAGGTGGCGAGGCCGATCATGGCACCGTTGTCGGTCGCCCACCGCAGCGGCGGCAGGCACAACTCGACACCCATCTCGGCACAGAGATCCTTCGCGGCGGCGCGCAGGTGAGGACTGGCTGCGACGCCTCCGACCACCACCAATGAAGCTGACGGGAACTGCCGCAGCGCATCGTGGCACTTCGACATCAGCACGTCCACACATGCCTCCACGAACGAGGCCGCCACGTCCGCCTTGCTGAAACCGTCAGTACTGGCCAGATACCGCTCAACCGCGGACTTCAGGCCGGAGAAGGAAAAGTCCAGCCCACGCTTGTGGAGTGGCCTTGGGAACCGGATTGCCGCGGTCCCCTTGAATGCGAGGTCACTGACGGGCGGCCCACCCGGATAACCAAGGCCCAGCATGCGTGCAACCTTGTCGTACGCCTCCCCGACCGAGTCGTCGAAGGTCGAGCCAACCAGCGCGATCTCAGTAGGGCCAGCCATCCGGGCGAGCAGCGTATGCCCGCCAGAGACCAGCAGGACCATGGCTGGGTAGCGGATCCGCCGCTCCTCGAGGTCGGCGCTGCGCAGGTGCCCAATCAGGTGGTTCACCCCCACGACCGGTACCCCCCACCCCTGACCGAGCCCACACGCCGTGTTCAGCCCGACCAGCAGAGAGCCAATAAGGCCGGGCCCTCGGGTCACTCCGATGGCGCTGAGATCACCCGGGAGGGCCCCTGCGTTGGCCATGACCGTGCGGACAGTCGGGATGATCTTGTCTATATGTGCCCTGCTCGCCAGTTCGGGATAGACACCGCCGTAGTTGGTGTGCAGCATCGCCTGTGATGCCGCACACGCTGCGATGACCTCGCCTTCCGGCGTGACAAGAGCGACGGCGGTGTCGTCGCATGATGTCTCGATGCCCAGCACGAGGGATCCCTTAGTGCTCAAAACCGTCCCCCTCTGGCGGTTACCGCGGGTTCACACGACCATGACAATCCCATCAGCCTCACCACGGGAGACGCAGCCAGGCTGCGGCCCAGCAAGCAGGCGCTTGCCACAGTACCTTCTGTAAGATCCCGGCGAAGCAGCGTGCGACCTGCGGGCAAGGGCTCGTACGCTGAATTCCAAGCACAGGACTCACACGATCGCGGGATGCATGAACTGGGTCAAGCTTTTACTGACGAGCCGAGCGGCACAGTTCGTCGTGGCCGCAATTGCCGGAGCGGTCGCCGGGCTCGTTGTCTACAGCATCAGCAGCCTGACTGGGCGCAACCTCTTCCTCATAACCGGCTGCGTTGCCGGGGTGATAGCCGTCCTTGCCATTCAGTTCTACCGGCGGGCAGCGCAGCTGACTGAAGTCAAGGTCGTGATACCACAGTTCAGCGAGCTCACATTCGTTGTCAACAATGAGGCCCGGCAGGTGGCTTGGAAGCTATTCGTGGAGACAGTCACGCGAGTCTCGACTCAGCCGCTTGACGACGACCAAGGGCTGATACGCGAGGCGCTGAGTTCGCTGTACAGCCTCTTCGGCACGACCAGAAAGGCCCTCAAGGACAGCCGTCCTTCCATCCCGGTCCCCGGGAGCCAGACCGTCGAACACCTGGCTATCACCATGCTCAACTGGGAACTGCGACCTCTGCTGTCTGTGTGGCACCCCCGTCTGCACAGCTTCGAACAGGACCACCCAGGGGAGCCCGAATCCACCTGGAGCGAAGCGGCGGCATGCCGCGCGGAACTGCGGCGGACCCAAGAGCGGCTACGTGAGTACGCACGGGGCTTCGCGCAGCTGGCTGGAGTCCGGAACCCAGAGGGCATGATGAACCAGGCTGGGAGCCACCCATGACTCGATACGACGTCGCGCTGTCCTTCGCGGACGAGGATCGCGAGTATGTCGAGGCTGTCGCCGAGTCACTCCAGGCCAGGGCTGTGAAGGTCTTTTACGACCGGCATGAAGAAGCCGAGCTGTGGGGCAAGAACCTCATCGACTATTTCGACCACGTCTACCAGAGGGCAGCGACCTTCTGTGTCATTTTTATATCAGAAGCATACGCCCGAAAGGACTGGACAGACCTCGAGCGGAAGTACTCCCTGGAGGCAGCCTTCGGGCAGTCCAGGGAGTATATTCTACCCGCACGCTTCGACGATACGAATATCCCAGGAATACCTAAGAAATCCGTCCGCTACCAGGACCTCCGGACGACCAGCCCGGCAAGGCTAGCCGACCTGATCTGCCAGAAGATCCAGAGTCAGCGCTTCGAAGCGGATCCACGCGGTCACTCTCCCGGCATACGCTGGTTCGCTGGCTCTGAGGTATCTCTCGGTGCCGGAGTTGCGTCAGTCCGGGTGTTCCAGCACCTCCCCATCTGGTCCGAGACCGCACCTCTCACATCCGTCACCTCCGAGCTCCTGCACCGGCTGATCAGTTCGGCAAAGACTGACCGAAGCCATACCTACTGGACTACCGGCAAGGACAGAAGGTTCGATCGGATCTACGCGACCTCGTCAGTTCTCACTGCGTTGTGTCATCTCGGCGGCACGCGAGAGTCTGCACTGATCGAGAGGTCAATCGCTTATCTCAAGCACAGCGAGCCAAGCTCCCTAGACGACCGTGCAGCAACGATCTTCCTGCTCCTGATCGGAGAACTCCCAAGTGAGGCGCTCTCGGGGTTCTTGCATACTCTCGCTGAGCGGCAGCAGGCCAACAACGATCTCAGCACCAAGGGATCGTTCCTGCTGACCCAGGGCCCGGAAGCTGACGAACACTGGACCGACAGTCATCACGCGGGTGCCTGGAGCTTCCATGCGTGCCACATCGCGGACGCGCTCCTCCATATCCCTAGCCAGCTCGCCGAGTGTCAGCATCAAGCAGAGCCGATCTTGAACGGCATCCGCGACTTCCTTATCCGTTCTTTCACTGCCTACGATGGCTGGCTGCTCGACGGAGCGGGAAAGAAGACGCCACTGACACTCTTCTCCTATGCCCTGTGTCCCGGCCTCGACGCGCCACTGCCGATCAACTGGCGCGATGTTGGGGCCGAGTGCCTGCGCATGTCGTCCCAACTCACCGGCCGTGTACTGACGAGGTTCTTCGGCGTGATGAACGCCGCGTACGCCGCACACAGCACTCGTGATGAAGACTTCACCAATACAGCCGTCGAATTTGCCCGCGCACAACTAGCCAGTCTGCCATCAGTCAGTGAACTCGACCGCCTCGAGGCTGTCGACTTGGCAGGCCTCCTGCGGTCGATAGCGTACGGAGTAGATCTGGCCGACCGGAGGTTTGCTCCGTCGATCAGCGCCGCGACCGCGGCAGCTCTGGCCACCTGAGACTCCCAAGGATCATCCTCATGACCCGGTTCGACTATGTGCGGCCCCACCCCAGCAGCCACCTGCTCAGCCTCACTGATGCCGAGCGGATCGCTGTCGGCCTCAGACGTGGCTCCTTGGCCGTCCTGCCTACCGAAACGGGGTACATGCTGGCCGCGTTGGCGACATCTCCCACCGCGATAGCGCGAGCCTTCACAGCCAAGGGGCGTCACGCTGCGAACGTCATGCATGTCGCGTGTGCCTCCCTCGAGATGGCGAACACGGCCGGAGTGCTCACACCCGAGGCGCTACGCCTCCTTGGAGGCCTCACCCCCGGCCCAGTCACGGTGATCGTGGAAAAGACTCCCCTTCTCCCCGACGATTACGTCACGCTGAACGGCACAGTGGGGATCCGCATCCCCGACCACCCCGCCACGCTCCAGGTCATCGCCCACGCTGGTGCTCCGCTGACAGCTACCAGCCTCAATATGAGCGGCACCGCACCCAGCCCGCTGGCAGAGTTCGACCTCGGCACACTCGACTGGCCCGCTGATGAGGTCACCTACGTGGTGTCCGACGACGACTCCATCGTCTTTGACATACCATCGACGCTCGTGCGGCTCTCAGACGGGAAACTCGAGATCCTGCGAGTCGGCCCGATCCCCGAGCCGGAGATCCGGCGGGTCGCGGAAGGCCAGGACTAGGACGGAGGAGCGGGCAGAACCTCAGCAACCCGGCCACGAGCGCCGTCGCGTGGCCGCTCATGGAAGACCTGGGATGCTTCATTGACGGGGCTTGCGAAGGCAACTGGATGGTTTCCCTCACGCGGCGCCAGCATCGCTTGGTAGAGGGTGAGAACGCTAGGGGCCTCTATACCGCTGTCATGGACTAGGACGCCAGGCAGCAGGTCGGCCGTCTCGAGCCGGTGGGCACCGGCAACGCTCACCTCCGCCAGGTCACCCGCCAGTTCGGTAACGATGACCGACAGCGGTCCGTAGCACATCCCTACCGTCCTGTGGTCTACGAAGAGCCCTGCGTAGGCGTTGCCCCCTTCGCCTTTCCTCAAGCACAGGACCGGACCAGTCTGGGCCTCCCACACGCCCACGGCCATCAGCTCCAGTGAGCCGACTGGGAGTACCTCGATGCCAAGGCTGAAGGCGAGCCCGTTGGCGTATGCGACCGCCGACCTGACGGATGACAGGTTTCCCGGCCCGACGTCCACACCAACCAGTTCGATTCCGTCGAACTTGCCCCCGACATCATCCAGCAACGACGCTGTCAGCTGGCCAAGGCCTGCGAACGACGGGTCGCCTCGATGGCACAACCGCTCGGTGTACGTGACACCGGGCCCGCTCACGGCCACCGCGTAGGTAGCCGATGACGCCTCGATCGCGACGTAGAGACTCACCGCTTGCCTCTCACGTGAGCTTCGCCTCTGCGAGTTGCTCAGCCCGCAGCGAGCCGAGGACCGGTCCCCACCGGTCACACCGGGACGAGAACTCCAGCAGCCGTGTGTCTGGCCCCGCGGGACAAAAGCGGAACTCGGCCGTGAGGTGACAGGGAAAGTCCTCGGCTACCTTCTCCCCCCATTCCACCAGGGTGATGGCCTCACTCGCGTACTCAGCCAATCCCAGATCACGGTATTCGTGGATCCCGGAGAGCCGGTAGGCATCGATGTGGAGGACGGTCCCGCCCGCTGACTCGTAGAACTGTGCCAGCGTGAACGTAGGGCTGGTCACCGTGGCGACAGAGTCGAGGGCGGTGACCAGTGCCTTGACGAATGTCGTCTTCCCCGTTGCCAAGCCGCCCGTGAGCAATACGACGTCCCCGGGACGCAGGTGAGCCGCGAGCCGCTGTGCAACGGCTCCGGTGCCCTGCGCCCCGCTGGTCGTCACGGCAAAGGAATCCACAGATATCGCTTTCTCCGCAGACCCCGTGCGGTCCTGCCGCGCACGAGGACTGCTCGTCAAGCCAGGCGAGGAGTCAGCTAGCCTACGACACTGCCTAGCTGCTGACCGTGGTCTTCTGCACCTGGAGGAGGAACTCGGCGTTGCTCTTGGTCCCCTTCATCCGGTCCAGGAGGACCTCCAGCGCCTGCTGCGGCTCCAGTGCGTGCAGCACGCGGCGGAGCTGCCACACGATCTTGAGCTCTTCAGGCGTCAGCAGCAGCTCTTCCTTGCGGGTACCCGAGGCGTCGATGTCGATCGCCGGGAAGATCCGCTTGTCAGCCAGCTCGCGGCGGAGCCGGAGCTCCATGTTGCCGGTGCCCTTGAACTCCTCGAAGATGACCTCTTCCATCCGGGAGCCGGTCTCGATCAGCGCAGTGGCCAGGATCGTGAGCGAGCCGCCATGCTCGATGTTGCGCGCCGCACCAAAGAACTTCTTGGGCGGGTAGAGGGCGGCGGAGTCCACACCACCCGACAGGATCCGGCCGCTGGCCGGGGCCGCCAGGTTGTAGGCGCGACCGAGCCGGGTGATCGAGTCCAGCAGGACGACCACGTCGTGGCCCATCTCCACCAGCCGCTTGGCGCGCTCGATCGCCAGTTCGGCGACGGTCGTGTGGTCGTCGGCGGGCCGGTCGAAGGTCGAGTGGATGACCTCGCCCTTGACCGTGCGCTGCATGTCAGTGACCTCTTCTGGCCGCTCGTCCACGAGGACGACCATGAGGTGGCACTCCGGGTTGTTCTTGGTGATCGCGTTGGCGATGGCCTGCAGGATCATCGTCTTGCCGGCCTTGGACGGGGAGACGATGAGGCCACGCTGGCCCTTGCCGATCGGCGCGACCAGGTCGATGATCCGGGCGGTCATGCCCGCGGGGTCGCTCTCCAGGCGCAGGCGCTCCTGCGGGTAGAGCGGGACGAGCTTGGCGAACTCGGGCCGCGCCCGGGACTGCTCGGGGTCGAGGCCGTTGACCTTGTCGAGGCGCACCAGCGCGTTGAACTTCTCGCGGCGCTCGCCTTCACGCGGCTGGCGGACCGCCCCCTCGATGACGTCGCCCTTGCGCAGGCCGTGCTTGCGGACCTGCGACAGCGAGACATAGACGTCGTTGGGCCCGGGCAGGTAGCCGGTGGTCCGGATGAACGCGTAGTTGTCGAGCACGTCGAGGATGCCGGCGATGGGGATGAGCACGTCATCCTCGGTGATGACCGGCTCGCTCTCGCCACCGCGCTCACCACGCCGCCGGTTGCGGTTGCGGAAACGGTCGCGGTTGCGGCGCCCGCTGCGGTCATCATCGTCGTCGCCACCACCGCGGTTCTGGCCGCGGTCCTGGCCGCGGTTCCCCTGGTCGGCCGACTGGCCGGACCGGGGTGCGTCTGCGTGGTCGGAGCGCTGCTCAGCGCCGCCGTCGCCGCGCGAGTCGCCACCCCGGCCGTTGTTGTTGCGGCTCCGGCTGCGGGTGCGGTCACGCTGGCCGTCCCCGCTGACCTGCCCGCCAGTGCCCTGGGTGTCGCCCGCGCCGCCGGCCGCCCGGCCCCCTTCGGCAGGAGCAGCAGACGTGCGGCTGGCCTCACTTGCGGCGCCGTCCCCCCGGTCGGCACCCTCCCGCCCTGGGCCACGGTCAGTTCGCTCGAAGGCCAGCTGGCCGCCCCCCGCGGCGCTGGGACCCTCACGTGTCTCGGCTGGCTGCACCTGCAGGCTGGATGTAGCTGGCTGTGTGTTCTCGCCCGGGCCTGGCTGAGTAGGTCTGTCTGGTTCCATGGCGTCCTGCTCCCGAGTGCGTGCAACGTCGGCTCCCGCGGACGCTGTGCGCTGGGCTGAATGGTCGAATGTGGTGCCCTTGGCCGGCTGCCCCCCGCCGCCGTACTGGGCGATCTGGATTGCCTCGATGAGCTGGCTCTTGCGCATCCGGCCCACACCGGTGAGGCCGAGCGCCTGCGCCTTCCGCTGGAGTTCGGGCAGGAGCATCGCCGACAACCCCTTTTCCGGCTCCCTGGCTGACTGCCCGGCATTCGCCCCTTCGGCTGGTCCCACCTGCGTTACCGGCCCGCCCACCGGGGCCGATGTGACGGCCGAGACGCTGCCTGGCGCTGGAGAGGGTCCAGGCTGCGGGTCCGCCAGACCGGGCCGGTCATGAGAACCCGGGGTGTGGTCCGGAGGGCCGGAGACGAGTTCGGTGGTTTCACTGCTCACGAGGGGTCCTTCCCAGAACTCAGGCGCCGGCCGGTATGGCCCGGTCACCCGGTGTCACTGCCCGGCGGTACCGCCGGGCCTGGTTGTGCACGAACCGCCGTGCCCCCGTATGGGCACGAGCCGTCGCCCGTAGGCCTAATTGGGCGTGTGCGGCCCGCGGGTGCGGGCCACTGCCAGCCCAGGTGGCGTAGCTGGCCTGCTGTTGCGCATCTCCGTGCTGGCATTCCATGCGAGACAGGAGAGGCGCGGCAGAAATTCGACAGTGAACCACCGGCCAAGGCCGAGCGGGTATCCGCGCGTACGGCAGGTGACAGGCGAACACCGGCCCCAACAGCGCGGCACCTGGCGTGCCATCCAGCTTAACACCACTCCAGCCCACGGCATTCCTTCGATGGTGGTCCATATGTCGCCGGGAGGGTCAGGCCCAACCCTGCGGGACTGCGTCCGCCCACGACGCGCCCGGCCAGCGCGCCTTGTCCGTGGACCAGGCGTGCGCATGTGCGCGTGCCTGGTCCCAGCAGGGTCGTCTTGCTACCCGGCGTCTCACGAGGCCGCACCCAGCAAACCAGTCTGGGCTGCGGCACCCCGCCGGTCGATGTCGAGGGGGGTTACATGCCATGCGGTACCCGTTTCGCGGGCGATTGAATCCACGACGTCCCCGCCGGACTGTCCCGTCACTGTCAGGGCCAAGACACTTGGCCCTGCCCCCGACACCACCGCGGCGACACCTGCACGCCTGAGCCGGACCAGCAACCGGGCGGTGTTAGGCATGATGTCAGCCCGGTACTGCTGGTGCAAGAAGTCCTCTGTTGCCTCGAACAGCAGTGACGGGTCGCTGGTCAGCGCGGACACGAGCAGCGCGCTGCGGGCCGCATTGGCCGCCGCGTCCGCATGGGCGACGACTCGCGGGAGTACCTCCCGCGCCTCGAGCGTCGGCACCGCGTTCGGTGCTATGCACACGACAGCCGACACTGTGTCGAGCACAGCGAGGTTGGCAACCCTGGCCCCGGATTTTGACCCGGCCGTCGTACCCGGCCGCCAGGCGATCGTGAGCCCTCCCGTCAGGCAGGCCGCCACGTTGTCCGGGTGCCCTTCGAGTTCCTCGGCGAGCCCGAGCACCTGCTGGCCGCTCAGGAGTGACTGCCCACCAGACACCAGAGCGCGAGCGGCCAGCACCCCGGACACGATCGCCGCCGCGGAGGAGCCCAGACCACGACCCTGCGGGATGGCATTCAGGCAGCGGACCGCCAGCCCTGGCGGGGGCTGGCCCATCCGCTCGAACGCGGCCATCATCGACTTCACGACCAGGTGGTCCGAGCCGAACTCGGCCGTAGCGGCACCCTCCCCAGAGACCTCTACAGTCAGGCCGGCCCCAGTCACGCTCGCCTCGACGAAGTCGTAGAGGCTGAGCGCGAGACCGAACGCGTCGAAGCCAGGCCCCAGGTTGGCGCTGGTCGCCGGCACCCGTACGTGCACCGGCTGATCAGACCACGTCACTATGTCCCCCTGCAGGTCAAGCGCTGAGTGTCCCGCCGCGCCCGTTCCCGGCGGTCTTGATCTGCGAAACACACCCTAAGAAACGCCCCGGACAGTCCCGAGGCTCAATGCGGCCGCCGCAGTGGCCGCGTCCACCGGGACGGTCATGGGCGCGGGCGCGCCCGAGATCGCCCAGTCCGGATCCTTGATCCCGTTGCCGGTGATGGTGCACACGACCCGGGCACCCGCGTCGATCTGGCCTCGTTCGCGCGCCTGCAGCAGCCCGGCGACCCCAGCCGCGGAGGCGAGTTCCCCGAACACCGCCTCGCGGTTGGCCAGCAACCGGTACGCGGCGAGGATCTGCCGGTCGGTGACTGAGTCGATCACGCCGCCCGAGGCATCCCGGGCCTCCTCAGCCCGACGCCAGGACGCGGGGTTGCCGATCCTGATCGCGGTGGCAATCGTGTGCGGCGTCAGCACCGGGTGCCCCGCCACGATGGGTGCCGCGCCACTGGCCTGGAACCCGAACATCCGCGGTGCCCTGGTCGCGCGCCCGGCCGCGACGTACTCGGTGTAGCCCATCCAGTAGGCGGTGATGTTGCCGGCGTTCCCGACCGGCATGCAGTGCACGTCCGGTGCGTCACCCAGTGCGTCCACGACCTCGAACGCGGCCGTCTTCTGGCCCGCGAGCCGGTCGGGGTTGACCGAGTTGACCAGTGCCACGGGGTAGTCGGCCGCGAGCTTGCGCGCCAGTTCGAGGCAGTCGTCGAAGTTGCCATCAACCTGCAGCAGCCTGGCGCCGTGCACGAGCGCCTGGGCCAGCTTGCCCAGCGCGATCTTGCCCCGCGGCACCAGGACGACGCAGGTCAGTCCCGCCCGCGCGGCGTACGCGGCCGCGCTCGCACTGGTGTTGCCGGTGGACGCGCAGATCACCGCGGTCGCGCCGTGGGCCGCCGCGACAGTCACGGCGACCGTCATGCCCCGGTCCTTGAACGAGCCTGTCGGGTTGGCGCCTTCTACCTTGAGGAACACCTCGCAGCCGGTCATCTCGGAGAGCACCGGCGCCCGCAGCAGCGGGGTCGCCCCCTCTCCCAGCGTGACCACGGACGCGCCATCAGGAATGGGCAGCCGGTCACGGTACGCCTCGATCACCCCTTGCCACGCGACCCGTGCCCTGCTAATCCCGCTCGCCTCCGGGCCGCTGGGAGCACCGCCTTCCCTCCTCGCTCCCACGCTCGCTGCGCTCGCTACTCGCTCGTCAGTCCAGGCGGCGCCGCGGCCCTTCGGCTCGCGGGCGTGCACCTCAGTCATCACTCTTCTTCCTCCCCCTCGACCCGCATCACACTGGCGACCGCACGCACGACCGCCATCGCGCCCAGATCCTCTACACACCGCGTCAGCGCCGCGTCGGGCGCGCTGTGGGTGACGATCACAAGCTGGGCATCGTCACCGCGGCCCTCCTGGCGCACCGACCTGATCGACACGCCCTGACGGGCGAACGCCTCGGCCACGCTGGCCAGCACACCCGGCTTGTCGTCCACGTCCAGCGCGATGTGGTAGCGGGTCAGCGCCTGGCCCATCGGCATGACTGGCAGGTCGGCATAGGTCGTCGCCTCCGGGCCGCGGGTGCCGCTGCATCGGTTGCGCGCCACCGCGACGATATCGCCCAGGACAGCACTCGCGGTCGGAACCCCGCCTGCGCCCGCGCCGTAGAACATCAGGCGGCCCGCCGAAGCGGCCTCCACGAACACGGCGTTGTAGGCGTCGCGGACACCAGCCAGCGGATGGGTTCGGGGGATCATCGCGGGATGCACGCGGACCGACACCCCGTGCTCGTTGCGTTCGCAGATGGCGAGCAGCTTGACCACGTGCCCCAGGGCGCGGGCACTCGCGATGTCCGCCGGGGTGACACCGGTGATCCCCTCCCGGTACACGTCCGCGGCGCCCACCCGGGTGTGGAACGCGAGCCCCGCGAGGATCGCGGCCTTGGCGGCGGCGTCGAAACCCTCCACATCGGCCGTGGGGTCGGCCTCGGCGAACCCCAGTGCCTGTGCCTCCTCCAGTGCGTCGGCGAAGGCCGCGCCGGAGGTGTCCATGCGGTCGAGGATGTAGTTGGTGGTGCCGTTCACGATCCCGAGCACCAGCCGGACCGCATCGCCTGCCAGTGACTCCCGCAGGGGCCGCAGCAGCGGGATCGCCCCGGCCACCGAGGCCTCGTAGTACAGGTCGGCCCTGCCGTCGCGGGCCGCGGCAGCGATGGTGGCGCCGTCCTCGGCGAGCAGTGCCTTGTTCGCGGTCACCACCGACTTGCCCGCCTGCAGCGCCGCCAGCAGCAGGGACCGCGCAGGCTCGATGCCGCCGATGACCTCCACGACGATGTCGGTCTCCGGGCTCGTCACCAGGCTCATCGCATCGGTGGTGAGCAGCGCCGGGTCCACCGTGACCGGCCGGGCCCGGCCGGGCCTGCGGACCGCCACCCCGGTGACCTCCAGCGGAGCCCCGACCCGAGCGGTCAGGTCATCCGCCTGCTCACGCAGCAACCGGAGCACTTCCGAGCCGACCACCCCGCAGCCGAGCAGCGCGATCTTCACCGCTGGCCTCACCCCTCGTCCAGCTTGAGCAAGTCGTCCATGGTCTCCCTGCGCACCAGGACCCGGGCCGCCCCGTCGCGGACCGCGACCACGGGCGGGCGCGGCACGAAGTTGTAGTTGCTCGCCATCGAGCGGCAGTAGGCGCCTGTCGCCGCGACCGCGACCAGGTCGCCCGGTGCCAGGTCGGCGGGGAGGTGGGTGTCCCGGACCACGATGTCCCCGCTCTCGCAATGCCTGCCGACCAGCCGGGAGAGCATCGGTGGTGCCGCGGACTCCCGCGATGCGAGTACGCAGGTGTAGTCGGCGCCGTACAGGGCGGTCCGGATGTTGTCGCTCATACCGCCGTCCACGCTGACGTAGGTGCGCAGCCCGTCCACATCTTTGATCGTCCCGACCTCATACAGGGTAACGGTGCCGGGCCCGGCGATCGCGCGGCCCGGCTCGACCGTGAGCCTCGGCACGGCCAGGCCAGCGGCCGCGCACTGCGAGCGCACGATCTCGCGCAGGCTCTCCGCGATGACCTTCACGTCCGCCGGGTCGTCACCGGGGGTGTAGGCGATGCCGAACCCCCCGCCCAGGTTCAGTTCGGTGATGACCGCTCCGTAGACGTCACGGGCCCGGACTGCGAGTTCCACCACCCGGTGCGCGGCCACCTCGAACCCGGCGGTGTCATAGATCTGCGAGCCGATGTGGGAGTGTAGGCCCGCCAGGTGCAGCGAAGGCGCGGCGGCTACGCGGTGCACCGCCTCGTCGGCCGCGCCGGAGGACAGCGAGAAGCCGAACTTCTGGTCGTCGTGGGCGGTCGCCACGAACTCGTGGGTGTGGGCCTCCACTCCCGTGGTCACCCGGACGAGGATCTTCGGGTCCTTGGTCGCGGCATGGCCTTCCTCGGTGAGGTAGGCGAGGCGGGCGATCTCCTCGAATGAGTCGACCACGATGTGGCCGACGCCCACCTCGAGCGCTCGCACCAGCTCGGACGGCAGCTTGTTGCTGCCGTGCAGCGTGAGCATGGCAGGGTCCACGCCAGCCTTCAGCGCCACCTCGAGCTCCCCGCCCGTGCAGACGTCCACGCCGAGCCCTTCCTCGGCGACCCAGCGCAGCACCCCACGGCAGCAGAACGCCTTGGCGGCATAGAACACGTTCGCCTGCTCGCCAAATGCCTGGCGGAAGTCTCGGCACCGGCCGCGGAAGTCGTCTTCGTCCAGGGCCAGCAGCGGGGTGCCGAACTGCGTGGCCAGGTCGCGCACGTCCACGCCGCCGAGGTTCAGGACGCCGTCGGCCCGTTGTGCACTGCGCGGCCACACCATGGGGTTCAGGGCGTTGAGGTCGGCTGGCGGCAGGGGCGGCGGCGGGGACGGCAGCATGTCGGCGTGCCACGGTCCGGCAGGGTGGGCGACATGGCTCACTGGTCTGCGCTCCTTAGGTGGTTACAGCCTGCCGTGGGCGTTGGTCGGCGGTCGGCCCGCCAGGACGGGTGAGTGGCCGGTACCCCCGGGGTGGTGGGGCCGGCAGTCCCCGCTGGCGGAGCCGGTGACCCTATTCGGGTGCGGGAATCCCTGGTGCAGGGTATCGGACACGCCCGCACACCGGGCAGGCCGATACCCTCGGGGAATGCCTGCCAACCCGGCTGCCAGGGCACCTGCTGGCCGTGCCGTCCGGCGCCGGGTCCTCAGCCAGAACTTCCTCATCGACACTGCGGTGATCGACCGTCTGGTCCGGGGTTCGGGGGTTGGTGAGGGCGATCTGGTCCTGGACATCGGCGCTGGCAACGGCCTGATCACAGCGGCCCTGGCGGGCCATGGCGCCCGCGTCGTGGCGATCGAGCAGGATCCGGTGCTGGCCAGGCGCTTGCGCGCCAAGTTCGCCGCTGCGCCTGGGAAGCTCTCTGACGGCGTTCCCACGGTGGTCGAAGGAGACGTCCTCACGGTGGCATTGCCACGTGAGTCATTTCGGGTGGTGGCCAACCTCCCGTTCGGCATCACCACGAAGATCCTGCATCACCTGCTCGACGACCCGCGGGGCATGCTGAGCCGCGCTGACGTGATCGTTCAGGCTGAGGTGGCGCGCAAACGCGGGACGCGGGGCCGGGGAACGCTGCTCAACGCGTGCTGGGAGCCGTGGTTCGAGTTCAGCACCGGCCCGCGGATCCCGCCGACCGCCTTTCGGCCACGGCCGCGGGTGGACGCGGCAGTGCTGATCATCCGCAGCCGTGAGCAGCCACTGCTCTCCGCGGCCGTACGGCCGGCCTACACGGAGTTCGTGACGGGCGCGTTCGCCGGGGCCCATCCCACGGTGGCCAGCGCACTGTCACGGGTGGTGCCGCGGTCGCGGTTCGCGGAGCTGGCGGGCTCGCTGGGTTTCGGCATCGACGCGCTGCCGTCGCAGCTCGAGGCCGGTCATTGGGTGGGTTTGTTCCAGGCCACGCAGTCCCGGCGCGGGGAGCCGGGTCATGGCTCCGGGGACACTGGCGTGGGGGCTGCCGGGAGGCGGCGCAACGGGCGGTAAGAGGGTCTTGCCAGCCCGCGAGCCGCCGCGTCGTCTCTTGCTGTTATCTGCGCCGTCAGGTGGGGAGCGCTTGGACCGCGGATGTCAGCGGACGCCGTCGGCGCACGGGTGGTCGGGCTCTGCTTCGGAGGCGTGGCCTGCCAGCCTGCGGACGACTCTGATCATCTCGGACGGGTCGAACGGCTTGGTCAGATAGGCGTCCACGCCGATCTGCTTCCCCCGGGCCTTGTCGTCCTCCTGCGCCCGCGCCGTGATCAGGACGACCTTGATCCCGCTGGTCCGCGGGTCACGCCGGAGGTGGCTCGCGGTCACCCACCCGTCGAGCCGCGGCATCATGACGTCCAAAGTGATGACGTCCGGGTCGATCGCAGCCACCTTGTCGAGGCAGTCCTGCCCGTCCACTGCCGTGGCGACGTCAAATCCTTCCAGGGTGAGGTTGACGGCGATGAGCTGCCTGATCACCTCATCGTCGTCCACCACGAGCACGCGCCCTAGTCCCTGTGCCACGGGCGTGAGAGTAGCGTCTCCCGGCCACTGCGCGAGCCACGTTCGCCGGGTTGTTCCCTGGCGCGTCGCGGTGGACTCTCGCTCGGGCACCTGGGTCGGCAGGCGGCGTGGCGCGTGCCGGCGCGCTAACTGGTAACCTCTTCTCGACCTTGAAGCCCCCGTAGCTCAGGGGATAGAGCAACGGCCTCCGGAGCCGTGTGCGCAGGTTCGAATCCTGCCGGGGGCACTGCTCAGAGGCATAAATTCGAACACTCTGGTAATCTTGTCCAGGTCAAGGTGCGAGTCTCTGACCTGCGGCGATACTCAGGAAACGCCCGGTCTGCACCCCGCCCGGGGCCGTGTGCGCAGGTTCGGATCCTGCCAGGGCCCCCGCTGCTCGCTATTTGGTGACGAAAGCCCAGTTGGTGGAGCTTCCGGCGACAGGTGCGTTGTTGCTGCCAGCGGCGGAACAGTTCGCCGCCGTCGCGCAGGACACCGTCTCGATGCCTGAGCCGCCGCCGCTGACGGTGATCTTCTTCAGCCCGGGCAGGTTGCTGGCCTGGCCCCAGGTTCCGTTCGTCTGCGTGACGACGAACGCGTGGTCCCGGTACTCGCCGCCGACGCCACAGGTGCCGCCCGCGCAGGACACTGAGGCAACGCCCGCGTTTGGGTCGCTGTTGGTCCCCGGGAGCCCGGGCACGTCTATCGCGGTGCCCCATGAGCCGCCAACCCAGCTCACAACGAAAGGCATGACATGTCCGCCGCGGAGGGTGTAATAGCCACCGCCGGCACACGCACCAGCCGTAGAGCAGGAGACCGAGCTGACTCGCGCGTCCTTTCCGGTGTTGAGCGCTGCCAGGCCCGGCACTTCCTCGGCACTGCCCCACGCCCCGCCCGTCTCAGTGACAACAAAGCCCCGCAAGCCGCCGTGCCTGTACCAGCCGCCTGCCACGCAGTTACCTGCCGAGGCGCATGACAGCGTGGTTACCTGGCCACCACCACCAGCGTCGAGGGCGGCCATCCCGGGCACAGCCTGTGCCCTGCCCCAGGTGCCATCGGTTTCGCTCACCACGAAACCTTGTTCATTATTGCGTTCCCAGCGGTAACCCCCGGCGGTGCATGTCCCGGGCGCCATGCAGGAAACCGAGGTAATGGAAGCGGACTGGCTGAAGTCCACCGCAATGCCTGGCACCCGCTGGGCATTCCCCCATGTCTCGCCCGACAGTGTGACAAGGAACGCCCCCTGTCCAGCGCCATGGCTTCCATTGAACTGGTAGTCGCCACCAGCGACACACTCACCGCCGGCACAGGAAACGGCGTTCACCTCCGGGTAGCCACCCCCCGTGTCGAGGGCAGCCAGTCCGGGAACCTCCTCAGCCTTCGCCCAGGTTCCACGTGACTCACTGTCCACCCAGACCTCGCCCTGCGTGGCGTTCACGGTGACCCGATAGGTTCCGGCGGCAGCACAAACCTCTGTGGAGCAGGACACCCCGTGGAGATTGGATCCGCCGGGCGCGAGAGTGCGGATACCGGGCACTTCTGCGGCCTTGCCCCAGGTGCCGCTCTGCTCGGTGTCCAGGAAACCCTGCTGGCTTCTGGTGGCGTCGAAGAGCCCGCCAGCCGCGCAGTTGCCAGGCGACACGCAGGACATGGAGACCACCTGGGCTTCTTTGCTGACACTGTTGAGGCCGCCGAGGCCGGTCACAAGCTGGGCGGTTCCCCAGATTCCAGTAGCGGAGACCCCAGCCGCAGATGCGGCTCCGCCACTGTGAGGCGCCTCATCGGCCGCAGCCGTGCCCGCAGCCAGCAGCAGCGCAGTGCCCATCCCCACCGATGCCGCCACCGTGACTGCGATCCGGTTCATGTCGTCCAGTTCCCTTCGCAAATGGCCAACCGTCGTCCCAACTGAGCGAAGCTCCAGGAGATCTGATCACGGATCTGGGCGTATGAGTTGTTTTCCCTGGCAAACTTCCAGGAAATCTCCACCTCCTCCGAGATGCAGGACAGATGCTGCCCAGGCATGACGGCCGGGGCACTGGTCAAGGACTGCAGGCAAATGATCGGTGGCATGCCGATGTTCACCAGCACAGCCGCGGTGCTCGTGTGGCGCCCGGCCGGGCGGGAATTATCACGCTGCCGACCGGGCGTTGCCAGAGATGACGCTGGCGGCGGGGACAGGCAAGATCCTTATCGATCCGGGCTCGCGGGCCTCCGGGTACATGACCCGCTTCTGGCGGCAGACAGCACGCAGGCAGCTGCGTGGCACGGGCGGCTTCCCTAACTCGTTCACCCTGCTGGCCCAGCTTCCCTGCGAGGACTCGGCACTTGCCCAGCAGAAGCGGTCGTCGTTACCTGACCGGGTGGGACTTGTTTGGGTCCTTGCCTTGCCTTGGGATGTTGGGGGGTGGGGGCCGCGAGAATGCCAACAGTGCTGACAGTGTCTGGTTGCTGACGGTGCTGCGGCGGTGTGGCTGGGCTATGGGAGCGCCCAGGTGCCGTCGGCGGTGCGGGTTAGCCCGAGGTTGACCAGCCTGCGGGGGTTGAGGGCGGCGGCCCGGTTGTGGGGCCCAGATGTTGTTCTTGGTGGTGCCCCGGTAGGGGACGCGGTGGTTGCCGCGGGCGACGAGCCAGGCGATGGCCTGCTCGACGGGGGGGATGCCATCGGCGGTATTCGTCCTGCCAGGCGGGGCCGGCGGCGGCGCGGCGGGCAGCGGCCAGCGGGGCGTGCTGCGGGTAGGCAGTGAGCAATCGCCCGGTCTTGGCAGTGGTGCAGCGCCCGCGCAGCGGGCAGCCGCGGCGCCGTGACTTGAACTGGGCTTGGCGGCTGCCGCCGGCCTGGGGGCGGCCCAGGGTGACGGTGTGCCCGGCCGGGCAGCCCGATTGCCCTGCATGCACACAACACTGGCCCATAACCAGCCGCGCCGACCAGAAGCAGCAAGATTTTCAGTGATCTTCCAGTGAGCCCGGACAACCGCGTGCACGGGCCACGCCGTTGGCTGGGCGCCAGGGCGGCTACCGGGTTGCGAACGCGATCGCGTTCGGGTCGGACCCTGCCTTGATCTTGATCGGGGGGAGGAGCGTGTTGGTGGCGGTCCGCACCGGGAACACCTCAGACGGCTTAGAGGAGTCAGCAGGCGACGTGGCGGCATAAGCTGTCCTGCCGTCCGGCGCGACCCCCAGGATGTAGCAGCCGAACCCGACCTTGACCGGGGGCAGGAGTGTGTTGGTGGCGGTGCGCAGCGGTGTCAGCGTGCCCTGGTGCGCATCACTGACGTACAGGGTCTTGCTGTCAGGAGTGACCGCGAGACCAATGTCGCCCAGACCGCCGAGCCTGACCGGGGGCAAGACCGTGTTGGTGGCGGTCCGGATCGGGACCAGCGCGTTCTGGCCGTCCACAGAGGAGGCGACGTAGAAGGTCGAGCCGTCTGGGGTCATCGCGCTCGGCCCTGGCCAAGGGTCTACTCGGAGCGGTGGCAGAGCCGTGTTGGTGGCCACGTTGATCGGCGTGACCTGGCCCGAATTGTGATCGACCACGTAGGCGGTCCGGCCGTCTCGGGTGACCGCGACCTCCCAAGGGCCGCTTCCGACCTTGATCGGCGACAGGGCCTTGTTGGTGGCCAGGTCGATCGGCGTCACCGTCCCCTGCCCGGAGCCAATGCCCATGTTGGTGACGTAGGCTGTCCGGCCATCCGGGGTTATCGCGATGGCGGTCGGATCCACCCCGACCTTGACCGGCTTCAGCGCGGTGTCCGTGGCCACCCGGATCGGCGTCACAGTGTCCGTGTACTCGCTGACCACGTAGGCGGTCCGGCCGTCCGGGGTAACCGCGATAGCTCCCGAGCCCTGCCCGACCTCGACCGGCTTCAGAGTCGTGTTGGTGGCCGTCCGGATCGCGACCACAGACCCGTTGCCGGCGAACTCCATGTCGGCGACGAAGGCGGTCTTGCAGTTCGGGGTGACCGCGACGGCGAGAGGAGCTGACCCCACTTCGATGGGCCGGAGTGCCGTGTTGGTGGCGACGTCGATCGGTGTCACCGTAGCCGAACCTTGGTCGGTGACGTAGGCGGTCAGCGGGTGCCCCGGGCCCGGCCGGGGGCAGTGCCCGCCGACGGTCGTGACCGTGCCTCGCGAGTCCGCTGGTGCCCCGGCCACGCTGACCACTGCTTCGGTGCCGGCTATCACCGCGGTGACCGCGGCGGCCGCGGCAAGCGGCGTGACCCAGCCGGGCCACTGTCCTCGGCGCCACGGCCGTGCCATGGCCATCCGGAGCCCCCGCATGGTCCGGATGGCCGGGGCGCGGCCCTCGGCGATGGCGTCGCCGAGTCGGGCCTGGGCTGTGGCCCAGCGGTACGGGCCGGGCGTCAGCAGCGCCTCACAGTCGTCCATGAACTGCTTCGTCTGGTCTACAAGCTGGTCGATCTCGGTCATCGTGGCCCGTCCTCTCCTGGGTCCGTCGGGTCTTGGCCACCGAGTGCCTCGCGTACCTTCTGGCGGGCGCGGACCAGCCGCGACGACACCGTGCCGACGGGGACTGCCAGTGCCCGTGCTGCCTCCGCGTAGCCGAGCCCGCTCGCCACCAGCAACAGGACGTCGCGCTGGGCCGGGGAGAGCATGGCCAGGGCAGCCGCCAGTTCGCGGCTGGCTGCCTGCGCGGCTATCCGGTCAGTGGCCTCCTCGGTACTCGGTCCGGCAGCGGCGTCGATACCGGTGCGGGCGATGGCCCGGAAGAACCGGTCCTCGTCGCGGCGGTGCTGCCTGACGAGGCGGGTGGCGATGCCGAACAGCCACGGCCGGGCGTCCGGGTCCGCACCGTCATAGCGGCCCCGCCTGCGGAACGCCACCAGGAACGTCTCCGCGACCAGGTCATCCGCGGCATCGGGGCCCAGGCGGCTGGTGATGTACCGGCCGATCGCGTCGGCATGCCGGCCGAACAGCTCACCGAAACACTCAGGTGCCCGCACCGACCGCGCGATGAGCGTGGCATCGTCGCCGGAGTCAGGGCGGGCACTAGCAGGCCCGCCGCCAGGCCGCCGCAGCGTGTCAGTCATGGTGGCCCTCCAGGGGATGGATGGGGTCCACCTGTTATCTGCCGATGAGGCAGATTTTGCTCCCCCGGAGTGGCCCACCAGGCACGTGGCAGGCCACCGGCGCCTCGTGCGAGCGTGCGACGGCGGCGGGTTCTACGGGTGGTTCTAGGGATGGTTCGGATGCGACCACCGCACCCTGTGGCCGCACCGGTTGCACTCCGTCGGCGGGCAGGTTGCACCCCGTCCCAGACGCCGGGTTCAGCAACCGCACCCCGCTGGCCACGTTGTCCACAACCGCATCAGGCACGAGGTGCACTAGCTGCACCCCGCTGCCAGCAGCACCCTCACCGGGCCGCCCGGTGGTGAGCCTGACGGACAGGCCAGGGAACTGGCGCTCAGAGCCGCGACGTCGGTCTCGGTCAGGTCAGCCCGGACCAGGCTCAGGTCCAGGTCCCAGCCCGGGCTGGGTCTGATACCGGCGGATCTCGTAGAACACCGGCTGTTCCTCAGGGCGTGAGTTGGAGAACGATCTTGCCGCGGGTGCGGTTGGTTTCGCCGAGCGCGTGCGCGGCAGCCGCCTGTTCGAGCGGGAAGGTTCGGGCGATCTCGACCCGCACGCTGCCGTCGGCGAGCAGCTTGGCGATGCGGGTCAAGGCCGCTCCGTCAGGTTCGACCAGGAACGCACTGGCACGGAACCCACCGGCGGCGGCCGCGTCGGCCAGTGAGTCTGACACCCCGCCCGGCACAGCGACGATCACACCGCTGGGCCGCAGCGTCGTGGCCAGCCGGACCGCGTCGTCGCCGACGAGATCAACCACTGCATCCATGTCCGTGACCGACGAAAGGTAATCCGCGTCGTGGTAGTCGACGACGTCCTCGGCGCCCAGTGCTCGCAGCCACTCATGGTTCCGGCGGCTCGCGGTCGCCGTCACTCGTGCCCCAAGGTGCCGGGCGAACTGGACTGCGAAGTGGCCAACCCCGCCCGCGGCGGCCGTGATCAGAACCCGATCACCGGCATGCACGCCAATGGTGTCGACCAGGATCTGCCATGCGGTCAGCGCGGCGAGGGGAACGGCGGCGGCCTCGACGTCGCTGAGCTCGGCCGGTGTGCGCGCGAATTGCCGTGCGGGCGCGGTGACGTATTCGGCGTACCCGGCGGCCGGGCGCGGGAACCAAGGCATGCCGAAGACGCGGTCCCCAACATCGAGAGTGGTGACCCCGAAGCCCGTCTCCGCAACGGTGCCGCCGACGTCCCAGCCAAGTATGAATGGCGGCTTGCCCAGGACGCCGGCCATGCCTTGCCCTGCGCGGGTCTTCCAGTCGACGGGATTGACGCCAGCCGCGTGCACCCGGACGAGAACTTCGGTAGGCAGCGGGACGGGGCGCTGGAGGGCGGCAACGTGAAGGACGTCGGCTGGACCTAGCTGATCCTGCACGACGCCACGCATTTCTTGGGATGGAGAAGTCATGCGGCCAGCTTGGCCCGCTGGCCCGAGGATCGTAAGTGGCCAGATTGACAAGATGCGTAAACTTTCGGCCATGACGCATCGTGTGGCCGTCCTGGCTCTGGACAGCGTGATTCCGTTCGACCTCGGCATCCCCGGCCGGGTGTTTCGCGAGGCGGTGGACTCCGACGGTGCCGCCCTGTACGAGATCGCGACATGCTCGCTAGGCAGCCGGGCGGTCCGCACCAACAGTGACTACGTGCTCCAGATCGAGCACGACGAGAGCCTGCTCGAGCGGGCCGACACTGTCGTCATCGCGACACAGGAACCGGGACCTGAGCTGGTGTCCATGGGGCACCTGCCGCCGGACCTGGCGGCCGCGCTAGCCCGGATACCGAGCGCAACACGATTGGTCAGCCTATGCACGTCAGCGTTCGTCCTGGCTGCGGCCGGATTCCTCGACGGCCTGTCGGCGACGACCCACTGGGCGCTATGCGACCGGCTCGCGGAGCTGTTCCCTGCCGTCACCGTCGACCCCGACGTGCTGTTCGTCGACAACGGCCGGGTGCTCACCTCAGCCGGCGGCGCGGCCGGGATAGATCTGTGCCTGCACCTTATCCGGCGCGACCACGGCGCCGAGGTGGCCAATGGCGCCGCCCGCCGGTGCGTCGTCGCTCCCTGGCGCGACGGCGGCCAGGCGCAGTTCATCGACCGGCCGCTGCCCGCCGAGTCGCAGTCCTCCACGTCGGCCACCCGAGCCTGGGCGCTGGGCCATCTCGAAGGACCACTGAGTCTGGCCGAATTGGCACGCCACGCGCAGATGAGCGTACGCACATTCTCCCGCCGATTCCGAGCCGAAGTCGGCGAGAGCCCGGCGCAATGGCTGATACAGCGCCGCGTCGACACAGCACGCAGGCTGCTCGAGACCACTGACCTGACTGTCGAACAGGTCGCCGGCGCCGCTGGTTTCGGTAGCGCCACTCTGCTGCGCAAACACCTGCACGCGGTGGTCGGCCTCTCCCCCGCGTCGTACCGGCGCACCTTCGTCGCGCCGACCGCGCCTAACTGACCCTGTCATTTTTCATGGGGCCAGGCGGCTGAGCGGCGCGTCTGAATGGGAAGGTGGATTGCGAGCATCACCGACCCCGGGGCTGGGACGGGGATGGTCTGTGTGGAGCCCCGGCTGGGGCCTGTGGCGCAGTGGCAGCGGGCCTGGTGTGGCGCCATACGCCGACACCCAGAGCCGCAACGGACGCGGCCGCCGCGAGGGCCAGCATGCGCTCGAACAGGCCGGACAGGCCCGCCGAGCCGGAGAGGCCGTCGGCGGCGAGCAGCACCAGGATCACGCCCGTCGCCTGGCGTGTCGGGCGTACCCAGCCTCGCCACTCCGGCAGGCTCGCCATAGCGGCTGCGAGGAACCCCCCGGCGCCAACCAGCGCGACGACCCCGGCAGTGCTCAGCACCGCGTCGAACAAGCCACCCACGTTGGCCAGTTGCGCGGAGGACGTGCACCCCGTACGGGCCAGCGTGCACGCGCCGCGCTCGAACGGCGTCAGCAGGTCGCCGAGTCCGAGGATGGACACTGCCAGCAACGCGGCCCCCACTGCGGCGGGGCGCCCAGCCCGCCGCAGGCTGGGCCACAGCGCCAGCCAGGCGAACAACAGCACTACCGCGCCGCACAACGTGATCACTACGATCAGGAACGCCGCATTGGGCGCGCCGTTGGCGTACATGTCACTGATGGAGTCCGCCAGCAGGCTGTAACGCGGCCCCTGCCAGCTCCCGGCCACCAGCCAGGCCGCCACGAAGACAACATTGGCCGCCACCACAGCGGCCGACCAGCGCCGCACCCGGGCTGCGAGCGCGGCCGGCAACCCGCTGGCGGCAGCGCCCGACGACCTGATATCCCGAGTATGCGTCATCGATCCGTCCCTTCCCGGGTGTTACCGCGATCCGGAATCCCCGCTGGTTTCCAGGGCAAAGGCTACGAACGGGCGCGGCTCGCGGAAACCCCTGCAGTCGCATTTCTTTGTAGTTCTTGGCGAGGATCCCGGGGCGTTTGCTCAGCGGGTCGGATGGTGGCCTGCTTTGGCTGAGGTGGGCAGGCCCAAGGCGTACAGGTCTGCCGGGCCGCTGGCATGGGACCAGTACCCAGCGCTGATTTGCATCGAAGCACCGGTCACGGCCACCGGCTGAGAATCCTGGCCGCGAGAGCCTCGGCGGCTTGCCGGCAGGCAGCCTCCAGGTCGGGATGCAGATCGATGTTGGCCGGCACGTCGTCGGTGACATCCAGGACGTCTTGGCCCTCGCGGATCACTGCCTGCTGCTGGCCGTCGTCCCAGTAGGCGCCATCCCCCAGCCCGCTGATCGCGGGGTAGCCCGCCGGGCTGAAGTCGTAGGGGGCGTCCGTGAGGACTGTCACCTGTGCCCAATGGTCACCGGAGTCGGTCGAGGTCATGCCGCTTGAGGTATAGACCCCCTTCTGGTTGAAGCCGCATGTGCTGATCTGCTGCGAGCTGTTGTTTTGGTGCGTGTGCCCGTCGATGGTGATGGTGATGCCATGGACGGTCCCTGCCACTGCTAGCACATCGCCGGCCGTCAGCAGCGAGCACGCCGCTGGCGCGGTCCCGGTCCGGCCGGAACCAGCGGGGGCTGATTGCACCTGGCCATGGGAGCTGGTGAGGGCAGGCGGCAGCGCAATCGTGGGGTGGCTGGTACAGCCGCTGGCCAGGAGTGTGAGGCCAGCCAGCCCGGTCAGGGCAGCAGAGGTGGCGGCTGGCCGGAGGGGGGCCCGTGATCCCATGAAGGGTTCCTTTCCCGCGGTGCCCCTCCGCGGAGAAAGAGTCTCCAGTCGGCCGGAGGGACCGCACACCCTCAGCCCAGCAGATGGCGCGTGCCGCGATGTGACACAACTTGCCCGCGCCTTACCAATCCCTGCCTGGGTGAGGGCGAAGGTGTCGGCGAACGCGTACCGGGTTCCCGTCCACCCGGAGCCGGACACGCTGCCCTGACTGGTCACCTTGCTGACCGATTTGAGCAGCGACAACAGGCCCCGCGGGCTGGTTGCCGACGGTGCCTGGGCGAACACCAGCGTGAGCTCCTGCAGGCGATTCCAGGAACCCGGGTGCTCCAATGTCTCGCGGACGATATGGCTCAGAGGCGCGGGCACTGCTGTGGGTGGTCAGATGGCGGTCCAGCCGCCGTCGATGATCAAGGTCTGTCCGGTCATGTAGCTGGAGGCGGCGGTGGCCAGGAACAACAGCGGGCCGTCGATCTCATCCAGGGTGGGGGTGCGGGCGAGGAGGGTGCGCTCGCGGATGGACCGGGCGAAGTCGGGGTCAGCGAGATGGCTGGTCAGTTCGGTCGGGAAGTAACCGGGGGCCAGGGCGTTGACCCGCACGCCGTGTCCGCCCCACTGGGCGGCGAGCTGGCGGGTGAGGTTGACCAGGGCGCCCTTGGTGGCGTTGTAGGCGGCCATAGGGCCACGCGAAGCGACGATGCCGTACATAGAGGCGACGTTGATCACGCTGGCGGCGGGGGCTGCCCACAGCAGCGGGGCGGTCAGCCGGCAGATGTCCAGGACGCTGATCAGGTTGACCTCGATGACCTGTCGCAGGTCGTCCAGCGACTGTTCCTCGATCGGCCCGTCGTCGCAGATCCCGGCGTTGTTGACCAGCACATCAAGGCGGCCGTGTGATCCCAGCCGCCGGGCCAGCGCCTGCCGGTGGGAGGTGTCGGTGATGTCGCCGGGCATCACCTCGATCCGCTCGCCGCACTCGCGCGCGAGCCCGTCGAGCAGGTCTGCTCTGCGGGCGGTGACCAGCACCTCGGCTCCCGCCTGGTGCAGCACACGCGCGAACCGGGCCCCCAGACCCGCGGAGGCCCCGGTCACGAGGGCGAGGCGCCCATCGAGGCGCCACAGATCGGCAGACACCGTTGTGGACGATGTCAGCCCGGTCCCGCTCATCGGGCCTCCCGGCGGTCCCCGGGCCGGCCCGGGCGAGCTGGAACAGTGTGATTCCCACTATGCGTCGGGCCACGGCACTCAGGCCAGGACCGTCCCCAACGGCGACCTCCGCGCGCCGCTGTCTTCGGTGCGCTCGGTGGAGGTGCTGGCCGGTCTTAGGGGTGTGGGCTACGCCCGCTCGAGTTCGAGCACGGGAATGGTGCGGACTCCCGCAGTTTGGCGTGCGTACTCGGCAAAGCCTGGGTAGCGTCGCGCTTGCTCGGCGTAGATGCGGTCGCGTTCGGCGCCGGTCAATTCGACGACGGTCACCTTGTATGTCTCGGTTCCGCGTTCGACACTGCCGTCACCGGCAGCGGTCAGGTTGCCGTACCAGTCCGGATTGGTCGGTGCTCCGCCCTTGGTTGCGAAGACGTAGATGATGTCCGGCTCGGTGTCATGCGGGAGGTACATCACCGGGGTGACGTGCTCCCGCCCGCTCTTGCGCCCCCGGTGGTGCACCAGCACCAGCGGAGCGCCCTCGAAGACCCCGCCAACCCTGCCCTCGTTCGCCCGGAACTCCGCGATGGTCTTCGTGTTCCAGTCGAGCGTCTCACTCATGCCGAACTCCTGTCGTTGCCGATCCCGGATGCGCCGGAGCCTGGTGATGGAAGGCCCGACAGGAACTGTCCGGCTGTCCAGCGCCGCGGCTAAAAATGTCTGCTGGGAAGCGCGATTGCCAGGCTCGCCGCCAGGCAGGTGAGCAGGCGTCACCGGATCACGGTGATTCACGCGACCGGAGCACCGCAGAAGGGGTTTTTGCACGGATCCTGGTCATGGGAGCGGCACCTTCTCGCAGCGAAACGGACGCGCCCGGCGGTGGTGGCCGTCAGGGTGAGCGGCGGTGACCTGGTTGTGGTGGTGTGCGGTCCGGGGTGAGCTTTCGGATTTCGAGCAGGTCCAGGCCGAGCGCCTCGATCTCGGCCAGCACGCCATACAGTGCCGGCTGGTCTAGCAGGCCGGTGAGCACGGTGTGCGCGCCGCGGTGCTGCGGCGCCAGCGCCGGGAACGCGGACAGTATGGTGGCGCCGAGGTGCCCGTTGATCCGGATCACGTACGGGGCGGGTGCCGGGTCCATGGCGGAATGATCACGGGCGAGCAGGTGACTCCGGATCACCGGGATCCGGTGACCACGGAGGGTTAGCGGGTGCGGCCGGCGGCGAGCAGCCGCAGTTCCCGGGCGCGGCGCACGGCTGAGGAGCGGTCGCGGACCTGGAGCTTGGCGTAGATGCTGCGCAGGTGGGTGCTGACGGTGTTCAGCGAGACGGACAGCTCGCCGGCGATCTCGGGCCGCGACAGGTTGGTTGGCAGGTACCGCAGCACCCTGAGCTCGCCTGGGCTGAGCTCCTCCGCAGGCGGCAATGAGGACTGCTCCTTGGCCGCCGGGGATGAGCCGTGCAGGACATCGAGGATGTCGGCGAGCAGCGCGCCGTGTGCTGTCTGGTGCCGGGGCAGCGCCTCCAGCAACCCGGCCGAGCCGGTCATCGCGAACGGCAGGATCAGCCGGTCAGATTCCGCCAGGCCGAGTGCCTGTTCCGCCGCCTGGTTCGCCGCGCGCTGGTCACCGAGCTGGCGGTGGGCGATCCCGGCCAGCAGGTGAGCCTCCATGACCGTGACGTACCCCAGGACCGGTGCCGTACCATCCAGAACATCGGCCACCGCGGCTAGGGCCGCGGCCGGATTGCCTTCCG
>DASYYE010000227.1:0-18351 GCA_035946955.1 Streptosporangiaceae bacterium
ACACGTGAACCCATCAGGCCACCTTCGCGTGATCGTGTCGACTTCTCAGTCATAGTGACTGAGAAGTCGACACGATCATGAAACGGCTCCGAAGGTTTCGGCCGTCCCCTCTGGAGTAGGCCGGTGCCGCACCCGGCACCTCCTGGCCGGGCCGCCCAAGGCAACCGTGCCGTGATCATGGCAGCAGGAAGCGCCTGGCGTCCTCCAGGCCTTTTTCGTTCTCCTCGAGCTCGTCGATGCCGGTCATGACGCTGGCGGAGATCCGCCAGGCGAAGTAGTCCGCCTGGACGGCCCACCGGAAGCGCAGCATCAGGGCCAGGCCAGCGCCCACCTCAGCGCGGCCCAGTACGCCGGTACGCAGGTACGCCTCGGTCAGCTCCCCCGCCTGGCCGGGGCCGCCTACGTACATGACCGCCGAGGCGAGGTCATACAGCAGCGGCCCATGGATGCAATAGCTCCAGTCGATGACCCCGCACCGGCCGGTGGCCTCATCGAACCTGAACGCCTCCGGCGCGGGGTCGGTATGCAGCAGGCCATGAGTCATCTGGTGCAGGCCGGCGGCGTCGAGCGCGTCGACCGCTGCGGCCACCGCGGGCCGCACCCAGGGGCGCAGCGACAGGTGGTCGGCCTGGGGGTCAACCCAGTGGAAGCGCTGCGCCCTCTCGGGCCGGTAGCCCGCCAAAGCACGGTGCACACGCGCCAGCGTCACCCCCAGCAGTTCGCGGTCGGCTGGGCTGTCGCTGCTGAGCGGACGGCCGGGAACCCAGGTGAGCAGGGCGAGCCAGTCGCCGCCGACACTGGCCGCGAGCCGCCCGTCCGGGAGCGGCACGGGAGCGCCCGCGGATATGCCCGCCTGTTTCAGCCACTGCGCGACTCCCAGGCCCCCCTTGAACTGGCTGCCCGCGGAGGCTGGCACAGCTTTGGCCACCCACTGGCAGGCCTCGTGTTCGACGAACCAGGTATCCGATCCCATGCCGCCGTTGTGGACACTCACATGTGCGTCGGCGATACCCCAGTGCCGCTCCAGGCACGACCGCAATTCCAGCTCCGTGATCACGATGCCTAAGTCAAGCAGACACAACGAAATGGTATGGGCGATCCCGGTTTGAACCGGAATGCCGGCCGGGCCGTGTACCGGTAGGGAATGGTCGGCCGCCCTCCCGGATGACTCGCTCGACTCCATCGCAAGCCCGGGCGGGCACGTCCTCTGGGCGGTCGGCGCCCAGGAAACCCCGGGTCAGTGCTGCCTGCGGTCGCTGGCCCTGATGACGGCGAAAGGCTGAACCGGGCAGGGCAGCCGGGTCCGTGCCTGGGCAGGTCACGGACCCGGCTGCCCGTTATATGTCAGTCACGCGGATGCCCGCGTGGCCCTTGTAACGGCGGTTGATGGAGACCAGGTTCGCGGTCAGCGCCTCCACCTGGTGGCAGTTACGCAACCGGCCCGCGTACACGCCGCGCATGCCCGGGATGCGGGCCGCCAGCGCCTGCACCAGGTCGGTCGCGCGACGGTCGTCACCAAGGACCATCACATCGGTGTCTACGCTGGTGACGGACGGGTCCAGCAGGAGCACGGCCGACACATGGTGGAACGCGCCCACCACGGCCGATCCCGGCAGCAGCTGGGCGGCCTGCTGCGCGGCACTGCCCTCGGACACCGGCAGCGCGAATGCGCCATGACTGTCGAAGCCCATGGGGTTCACGCAGTCCACGACCACCTTGCCCACGAGCACCTCGGCTAGGGAGGCGAGCAGGTCGGCGTGCCCCTCCCAGGGCACCGCCACTATCACCACATCCGCGGCCGCTGCCGCGTCGTGGTTGGTCATGCCCCGGACCTCCCCACAGTCCGAGCCCACCACCTCGGTCACTTCGGCCGCTACGGTCACTGCCGCGTGCGCGGCGCGCTCGGGGCTCCGCGAGCCGATGATGACCGGGTTGCCTGCCGCGGCGAACCGCCAAGCCAGGCCGCGGCCCTGGTCGCCGGTGCCGCCCAGCACGCCGATGGTGAGCGTGGCCACAGGATCTTGTTCTTCGCGCATGACCCGATCGTGCCAGTGGCAACGGGGTGCATGGCACGATGGGTACATGAACGCCGAGCAGGTGGCCGCATTGCGCCTGCTGCTGGCACCGACGGGCTTCCTGGAACGGGCCGCGGCCTTCGCCCGCGTACTGCGGCGGTCCACACGGACCCCTGGCGGGCTGCTCGTCGTGGGAACCCAGGACCACGAGCCATGGCACCTGGCGGCGCACCTCGACGAGGAGAGCCGGTTCGCGGGCGTGCCGGAGCTGTCCCCCACGCTGGTCCGCTGGAAGGTGCCGCCGGGGGCCCCGCCGCACCTTCGGACCGGGCTCGGGCGCCTCGAGCAGGCCCGCCGGGGAGAAGCACTGCTCGTCGTATCGCCGGAGGCGGCGCCGGACCCACTGCTGGAGCGCCTGCACGACGCCCGCCGGGCGGGGGCCACGGTCCTGGCGATGGACCGCGGCGACGCCCAGCTCGACGGCCTGGCCCACGAGGCCCTCGCCGTCGCGGCGTACGGCACCTCGCTGTCCTTTGACGCCGCGGAGCACCTGGTCAGTGTCGGAGCTGGTGGTGTACCAGCGCGAGGCCCGGGGCTGCGCGCACGGCTCGGCCATTTCCTCGATGTGGTGACAGGCCCAAGCGGTCAGTAGGCGGACGCTGGCGCTGCGTCAGCTTACGCTGGCGAGGACTGATGAACAGGGCAACCTCCCGCCCCATTGACGAAAGGCCTGTTCATGACTCTCTACCAGCACATCCGCCATCCGCGCATCGCCTCACGGCGCGCCGACCGGCCAGTGAGGGTAGTTGACCTGCTGCCACGGGGGACCGCCGTCACCCGGTTCAACACACAGGTCGCCATTGTGGTCACCAAGGTGGTCGGCAGCATGTGGTGCGCCTACGCGTTCGCATTGTTCGACCTGATCAGCCTGCCGGATGCGATCCGGGCCGGCACGGCGGCCATCGTCTCCTGGGTGGCGCAGACGTTCCTGCAGCTCGTGCTGTTGTCGGTCATCATGGTTGGCCAGAACGTGCAGGCCGCCGCCGCGGACAAACGGGCTGAGGCGACATTCCACGACGCCAGCGCGACCCTGCACGAGGTGGCTCATGTGCAGGGCCACCTCGCCGCGCAGGACGTCCTGCTGACCCGGATCGCCGCGAAGCTCGGCCTCGACCCGGTGCCGGTGATCGACAACCCGACGCTCGAGGAGGAACTGGCACAGGACGCGCCAGACCCCTGAGGTGGTGCCAGCCCGCAGCCCCGGCCAGGTGAGGCGCGGCCAGCCGTCAGCCCAGGTCCTGCGTGGCCCGGCCGTACCAGGTCAGGCCGTCCATGGTGAACAGCTCATACATGTCAACCGCGTTAGCCCTGCTGGTCATCACCGGAGCTGTTGCGCCCGGCCATTTCACCGAGGGCGGCCAGGTGACCGTGAACCCGCCCGAGGCCGCCTGGGTGATGATGATGTTCTTGCGCTGCGGGCCTTTGACACTGCCGCCGCCCTGCCCGGGGGCAACAGACATGTCCCCGGTCAGCACGGTCGCGAAGAAGTCACCAAAACCGTCGAACAGGTCCCCGGTGCTGCTGTCGAAAATGTTGGTGGGGTAAATGACCGGGCGGCCGGCCGTGACCTGCAGGCTACCCGCCGGGCCATTGATGCCATTCAGGTTCGTGTCGCCCAGGACCACCCCAGAGAAGGCAAATTGCTGCGTGGCGCCCCCTAGGTTGACGCCGGGCGGGGTGGGTGCGGACCCCACCGTCGCCGGGGTCCAGCCGTCGCTGAAAATGAGCTGCCCGTTTGCCTCTCTGATGTAGTTCGCGGCGCTGCCGAACACGATCGTCGTCCAGTTGGCCCCGAGGTCCGTCTCGACGGCGAAGTCAAACAAGGTGCGGCTGATGCAGCTCGGGCTGCCGGCATTGTCCTGACCCTGAATGGTCAGGGCCGCCCCGCCGTTGCCGTAGAAGTTGCCGCGGACTTTGAGGCGGGCGTTCGCGATGTAGGCGCCGTTGCGCAGCACGATGCCCTGCTGGCCGGCTTGTGCGCTGATGTGGAAGTCGAAGTCGTTGTACATGAAGCTGTCCCCGCTCGGATCGGTGCCGGGCGTGCCGGGCAGGACAGCGCCGTTCTCGATCAGCACGTTCAGCGTGTTGTTGTAGAGCTGGACCTCGGCGGTCATCTTCTCGGTGTAGCCGCCCTTGCCCTGGCTGTTCAGCACGTTGTCCAGGTGCAAGCCGATGCTGTTCGGGCCGCTGAAGTTCGAGATACGGAGCCGGGACAAGTGGTAGTCGCTGCTGTTGCCGATGTGCAGGCCACAGGCGCCACCCCCGGCATTGGTCCCGTTGATGACCAGGTCCTCCACCCCACCGCCCGGCATCATCGCCGGGTACGGGGGCCCGACCTGGCTGAACTGGCGGATGGCATCACCGCTGCCGCCGAAGGAGAGCATGGTTCCGCTCCCGGAGCCGACCAGGCGGGCATTGGCCGGCAGCACGATGGTGGCGCTGAGCTGATACGTGCCAGCGGGTACATACACGACCCCGACCGGGATCCTGACCCCGCCGACGGTCGAGATGGGCAGCGCGGCCACCGCAGCCTGGAACGCCTTGGCCGAGTCGCGCGCGCCAGTCGGATCGGCGCCATGGCTGACCACGTTGACCCAGTCGGTGATCGATGGCGGCGCTGTCTGGGCGCTGGCAGCCTGCGACCTGCCCAGCGTGGTCCCGGCGACCGCGGCGAGCCCGGCGGCACCGCCAGTCAGCACCGCCCGGCGCGCGGTGGCGGGCCCATCCTGCGTCCGCCTGACTCTGCGTGCACGCATCCTCCACCTACCACAACTTTGTCCACTTTAATGGTGTTTTGGTCGATCGGGTAAGGCAGGGTAACACGCGCACCAAGGAATGGCATAGAGCTAAGGCGGCGACCAATCACAATGGTGGTGGCCGCGACGGAGAATGTTGACCTCGCGGCCCGGCCTGGAGAGTGCAGACCGGGCCGCAAAGCTGTCACTCCAGGTTCTGGATGGCCCAGCCGTACCAGGTCTGGCCATCCATGGTGACCAGTTCGTACATGTCCACCGCGTTCGCCGTGCTGGTCATCACCGGGGCTGCCCCACCTGGCCACTTCACCGCCGGGGGCCAGGTGACCGTGTACCCACCGGATGCCGCCTGGACGATGAGGATGTTCTTGCGCTGCGGGCCTTTCACACTGCCGCCACCTTGCCCCAAGGACACAGTCATGTTGCCCGTCAGGGTGGTCTCGAAGAAGTCACCGAAGCCATCGAACAGGTTCCCGGTGCTGTTGTCGAACACGTTGGCCGGGTAGATGACGGGGCGCCCGGAGGTCACCTGCAGGCTGCCCGCCGGGCCGTTGATGCCGTTCAGGTTCGGGTCACCACAGACCACCCCGGCGAAGGCGAACTGCTGCGTGGTGACGGCGACGTTGACGCCAGGCGGGGTCGGTGCGCTCCCCACGGTCGCCGGGCGCCAGCCGTCGCTGAAGATGAGCTGCCCGCTCGACTCCCTGATGGAGTTGGCTGTGCTGCCGAAGACGATCGTCGTCCAGGTGCCCCCGTTGTCGGTCTCGACAGCAATGTCGAACAGCGTGCGGCCGATGAAGCTGGCGTTCCCGGAGCCGTCCTGGCCCTGGATGGTGAGGGCGGCTCCGCCCGCCCCGAAGAAGTTGCCACGCACCTTCAGGCGGGCATTGGCGATGTAGGCCCCGTTCTGCAGCACAATGCCCTGCTGGCCGACTTCCGCCCAGATATGGAAGTCGAAGTCGTTGTACATGAAGCTGTTCCCGCTCGGGAGCTGGCTCGGCTTCTTGGTGCCACCGGTGTTCTCTATCAGCACGGCCACCGTGTTGTTGTAGAGCTGGACCTCGGCGGTCATCTTCTCGGTGTAGCCGTCCTTGCCCATGTTGTTCAGCACGTTGTCGAGGTGGAGGCCAATACAGTTGGCGCCGTTGAAATTAGAAATGCGCAACCTGCTCAGGAGATAGTCGGTGCCGTTGCCGATGTGCAGGCCACAGGAGCCAGCCTGGGCATTCGCGCCGTCGATGACCAGGTCCTCGACACCGCCGCCCGGCATGACCGCCGGGTACGCGGGGCCTACCTGGTTGTACTGCCGGATGGCATCGCCGCTGCCGGTGAAGGAGATCTGGCTCCCACCGCCGGTCCCGACCAGCCGGGCGTTGGCCGGCAGCGGGATGGTGCCACTGACCGTGTACGTCCCTGTGGGGACGTACACCACCCCGACCGGCGCGATGGCCTCGTTGAGGGTCATGGTGGGCAGGGCAGCCACAGCGGCCAGGAACGCCTTTGTGGAGTCCTTTAAACCGGTGGGGTCGGCACCCATGTTGACCACATTGACCCAGTCGGTGACCGAGGGCTGCCCCAAGATCGAGGAGCGCACCGTCGCGGCGCCGGCAGGCTGCGTCCTGCCTAACGTTGCTCCCGCGACCGCGACGAGCCCGGCAGCACCTCCGGTCAACAGCGCCCGCCGCCCGGTTCTGGGCCCTTCCTGTGTCTGCGTACCCAGGCGTTCACCCATGGTGTGCCTCCCGCTACTTTGCCCCGGTTGATGGTGGTTTGGCGCAACAGTTAAGGCAGGTTAACACGCACACCAAGGAATGCCATAGGTCAAAAATATGGGTTTATAGCAATGGTGCGCCAGAGGCGGAGACACCCGGCTTCAAGGAATGGTGGCCGGAACCCAAACGAGGCCGCTGCGGACTACCACGAGGTGGCCTCGGCTGGTCCCCCGCAGTTATGCAGCGGGGGTCAGGCGTCCAAACTCAGGACCATGGTGGGCCGCTGGATGACGTGGTCCTCGCGCAGCGGGCGGACAGCGGTGCCGATGGCGAAGAACTCGGTGGTGTGCGACCCCCAGGTGTGGCTGTGCTGGCGGAGCTGCACGCCGACGATCCCTTCGGCCTCCAGCGCCTCGGCCTCGGCCTGCATCCGGCTCATCGCCAGTTCCCGGGCGTCGTAGAGGGCCTGGGTGAACTGCTCGATCTCCACGTTGCGCCCGATGTTGCCGAGCATGGCGCCCATGCGCTGATGGGCGATGTGGTAGACGCACGAGCCCATGACCATACCGAGCGGCGCGTAGCCGGCCCTGATCAGCGTCCAGAAGTCCTGCCCGGACAGGTCGGAGGTGAAGGGCTGGCGCTTGTTGTTGCGCCAGGAGGTGACACCGCCGCCGCCCGCGCCCGCCTCGCCCTTGACCGCGGTGCCGATCGCGATGAACTCCGCGATGTCGTTCCCGAACTCCTTCATCTCCACGTCGAGCCGCACACCGACGATGCCGTCGGCCCCCAGTGCGTCGGCCTCGGCCTCCATGCGCGTCATCGCCAGTTCCCGTGCGTGGTACATGGCCTGGGACAGCACGTCGAGCTCCTGGTTCTTGCCCCACCGGCCGAACTGGAGCCCCACGTGGTAGATCGAGCTGCCCAGCACGAGCCCAAGCGGGCGGAACCCGGCCTCACGGACCAGGAGGAACTCGTTGACCGACAGGTCGGAGGTGAAGATAGAGCCGGGTTTGCCTGGCCTGAGCTCGGCCAGCCGCTTCATCGCGTCGGCCGGCACGCCAGCGGCGGTCAGCTCGGCCCTGGTCTGCTCGGTCATTGTTCTCCTCTGGTCCTTCGGCTGAGGGAAGTCACCGGTTCTGCCCGAGGCGCACGCGCGCCGCTTGCCGTCGCTGCGGGTCCAGCGAGAGGACCGGCAAAACCCCCGCCGACGCGGACGCCGCGCTGGGTGTGAAGCGCGCGATAGCGGTACCGATCATGGTCGCTTCCGCGATGTGGTCTTTGCGGCCCTCCTGAGAGGGGCACTCCCGGTGACTGACCTTCAGGTCGTTGACAGCGACCACGACGCCCTCCGCGCCGAACCTCGCGACGTCGGCGTCGAGTTGCACCCGGGCGTCGTGCCGCACCAGGTTCACCAGCTCGGTGTACCCGCCCACCTCGGTGTTCCCGGCGCCCCAGCGGGTCTGTCCCACGGTGGCCCAGTCATCGTGGCGGGCCGCTACGGAGATCCCCATGGCCAGGCCCGCGGGCACCCAGCCGCTGCTGATGAGCTTGGCGAAGTCCTGGCCTGAGAGGTCGGAGGTGAACGGCTTCGGCGGCGGCGCCGTACCATTGCCCCGGACCGCGGTCCCGATGGCGTTGAACTCCAGGCCGCCGAGGGCGAAGTGGCCGAACGTGAGCCGGACCCCCACGACCCCGTGGCCGCCCAGGGCCAGGCACTCCTCGGTCATCCGGCTGACCGCCTTGCGGCGTGCCTCGTACATGGACCGGGTCAGCGGTGCGAACGAGCCCATGCCGCCGACCCCGGACACCTGGGTCCGCGACGCGACCATCCCGCCGTACCCGAACCGGCCCACCTGCCAGCCGCCCGGGCAGACGTATCCGCCGGTGAAACCGATGTTGTAGACAGCGGCGCCGAGCACCTGGCCGACCGGTTCGAAACCGGCGCTTCGCAAGGCCGCGAACTCGCTGGTGGAAAGCGCTGAACTCCAGGTGCCGCTCTCGCGGATCTCAGCCATCCTGGCCCGCGCCGAGAGCGGCAGCCCACTGAGCGGATCCTCACCCGCCACCACGCGCCCCCTTACGGCACGGCCACCTTCCGTTCATCACATTACCCAGGGACCGTGGCCCCCGTCACCCGCCAGCCCCGGCCAGAACCGGCCGGGCAGCCTTCACTCCGCCGCGTCCCATTCCTGGTTGCGGCGGCGCACCGTGTCCAGGGCATGCTCGGCCGCTTCCTTGCTCGGATAAGGGCCGAGCAGGTCCTTGGCCGGGCAGATCGGCTCGGACTCCACCGTGTGGTGACGCAGGCAGTACCACCAGCGCTGTTCGTCGCTCATGCACACTAGACTCGCAGACCATGGCAACCACGCTCCAGCCCGGCCGGGTCTCGCCGCTGCGGCCGGTGCCCGCACACATCCCACGGCCGGAGTATGTGGGCCGCAAGCGCCCCCGGCTCGGCGAGCCTGACGTCAAGGACGCCGGGACCATCGACCGCATGCGCAAGGCGGGCAAGCTCGCGGCCCAGGCGCTGCAGGTGGTTGGCCAGCACGTCGCACCGGGGACCACCACAGACGAACTCGACCGGGTCGGCCACGAGTTCCTGTGCGACCACGGCGCCTACCCGAGCACGCTGGGCTACCGGGGCTACCCCAAGTCGCTGTGCACCTCGCTCAATGAGGTCATCTGCCACGGGATCCCCGACGACACGGTGATCGGTGACGGCGACATCGTCAACGTGGACATCACCGCCTTCCTCGACGGCGTGCACGGGGACACCAATGCCACGTTCCTGGCCGGGGACGTGGACGAAGAGTCCCGTCTGCTGGTCGAGCGGACGCACGAGGCGATGATGCGCGGCATCCGGGCGGTGGCTCCCGGGCGGCCGCTCAACGCCATCGGCCGGGTCATCGAGTCCTACGCCCGCCGGTTCGGGTACGGGGTCGTGCGGGACTTCACCGGGCACGGGATCGGGACGACGTTCCACTCCGGGCTGATCGTGCCACACTTCGACGACCCGGCCGTCGGGGTCATCATGCAGCCGGGCATGACGTTCACGATCGAGCCGATGCTGACCCTCGGCACGATCGACTACGACATCTGGGACGACGGGTGGACGGCGGTCACCAGGGACCGCAAGCGCACAGCCCAGTTCGAGCACACCATCGTGGTCACCTCCGACGGCTACGAGATCCTCACCGTGGCGGACTAGCCGCCATCCACCGCGGCCACACCCGGCCACACATCGGGAACTGCCGGGGGTGCGGGACGCCGGCGGCGGGCCAGGCTGGCAGCCAGGGCGAGCAGCACCAGCCCGAGCACGGCCAGTCCCCCGAACCCAGCGAGTTTCAGCAGCGAATGATGGACGTCGCTGATCACGCCGGGCGGAGGGCCTGACGCCAGGCGGACGCCTGGGCCTGCGACGCCCGGAGCAGGGGCCGCTGCCACCCGGAGCGAGCTCAGGGCGGCTGCCTCGTCGAGTGCGCCTTCGGGGTTGATCAGGCCGAACCCGACCGTGGCGTTGTAACCACCGAGCGGACGGTCGTTCGCCGAAAGCGCGAGGGCCTGCTGGACCAGGGCAGGCGACAGGTGCGGGTACACCGACTTGATCAGCGCGGCAACCGCGACCAGCCACATGCTCGCGGGCTCATCGCCTGAAAAGGGGTATATAAGACCATTGGACCCGCCCAGCAACCGGGTGTTCGCGGGGGTGGCCACCAGGACGGGCTGGTCGTGCGCCTGGGAGAGGTGGCCCAGCGGAGGCAGCAGGCCGGGCACGTCCACTGCACCGGCGGTCAGCACCCCAGGCAGCGCGGCCGGGTACTCATAGCGGTCAGTCGCATAGTTGTTGGCGACCAGCACAGCGCCCTTGGCCTGTGCGTCCGCCACAGCCTGGTCGAGTACCGTGGCATCGCCGCCCTCCTCGTCCAGGTAGACCACGCTGGCGCCATGGGCGACCGCGTAGCCGAGCGCTGAGGCCTCCTCCTGCTGCCACGTCTGGTCCGGGGCGTTGTAGCTGACCTCATCCACCAGCACATGCACCTGCGGGGCGAGGCCCTGCGACTGCAGGACGTTGCGCACCGTGGGACCGCCGCCGGCGATGTCCATAGCCATGTCCGTGGCGACACCGTTGTAGCGGGCCTGCGTGCTGCCGTAGTGGGGCCCGACGCGCAGCCTGGCACCGAGGCCGGTCGCGGCCGCGTCGATCCCTGAGCCGATCAGTGCCACCGTGACACCCTGGCCCTTGGTGATCTGCCATGCGGCGAGCACCTCCTTGACCAGGCGGCGTGCGTCGCTGACCGCGAAGCGGGGTGAGGCGACCCGCTGGTGAGCGGCTACGGCCGTGGCGGCGCTGGCTGCCCCGCCCATGCCCGCCAGACAGGTGATGGACAGCGTCAGGGACAGCGCCAGGCACTGCGGCGCACGGCGGGTCAGCACCCGATGTCCTTGCGCTTGCACGGCGGGCCTCCATTGGTGAGCACCGAGATCTCCCCGGTGGTCAGGCCGGTGCCGAAGTCGGCGAGGGCCTGGCTGTCGGCCGGGGCGACACCAAGTCCGCTGGCGTGACCGACGGCGTAGAACATGATGTACGGCCCCGCCGCCACCGCCCCGAACTCCTGGCGCAGGGAGTCGGTGAACAGGTGCGTGACCGTGCCACGGAACCCCACGGCCCGGACTCCGGCGCTGGTGGCCCGGAAGCCCGCCAGCGCCTGTGCCGCCCGCGCGGTGCTGGGCATGACGGCGACCCCCACGGTCCCGGCCAGGCTGGCCGAGGAGTCCACATAGGTGGACCTCAGCACGCGCACGCAGCCTTGTCGCCCCAGCGCGCGAGCCACCGCAGTGTCCAGCCCGGCCGCACAGGACGCGGCCGGCGCGATCCCGGCACGCCGGGCCGCCGTGATGAGCCCGTCGGTGGTGACGTAGCGGATCGAGGCAGGGAAGATGCGCCCGGCCGGGAGGCGTTCCCAGCGTGTGGCCACCTCGGCCCGGCCCGCCGCGGTCACCTCGGCCAGGGTCGGGCCCCGGCTCATCTCGGCGTACAGCCCAGCGGCCCCGCCGCCCAGTGCGGCGAGCCCAGCCACGGCAAGCGCGGCCAGCATCACCCGGCGCGACCGGCGCGGGCGTGGCGACTCGCCCGCAAGAGCCGCGGGTCCGGACTGGCCTGTCGGCTGGTCCGCAACGAAGCCGGAAGGCAACGCTGCGGTTTCAGGCTGGGCCGTCTGCTGGCTCTCAGTGGGCTCAGAGGGAAGTGGTGTGGTTTCGGGCAGGCCGTCCCCGGAGCCCCGTTCGGAGGGTGGCACGGCAACTGATCCAAGCACCCCGGCTAACCGGTCAGCCCTCTATAAGGTCACATTCCAGTCTCGTCCGGGTTGCCCCGCGGACGGGGTCCACCCATCACCACCTGGCGTCCCGCCGGCCGGCGGCACCGCAGACCCGGTGTGCAGACGCCGGCCGCGGCGGCCGAGCCGCACCAGGGCCACGAGGCATGCCACAAAACCAAGCCCGCCGCCGACCGCCACACCCGTGTAGGCCGCGATCTGCGAGGCGTCGCGGTGGACGACCTGGATGGGGCCTGGCGGCCCGGCCCCGAAGTGCGCTGCCATGGTCAGCCCGGCCACCGGCCTGGTCGCGGCCAGCACTGCGGCGGCCCGCAGCGCGGCCACGGCATCCACTTCCCCAAAACCCGTAGCGGGGCTGTACCCACGGGGAGGGTGGTGCCGCGTGGAGGTGATGATCGCCTGGGTCACCAGCGCCGGTGAGAGCCGCGGGTCCACGCTGCGGATCAAAGCCGCTACCCCAGCGACAAAGGCGGAGGCGGGACTCGTCCCGTCGGCCCGCAGATAGCTCCCATTCGGCCCGGCCCCGACGATGCCCACACCTGGCGCCGCGACCAGGACAGACGCATTCTGTTCGGAAAATGACGCCCGGGCTCCATGGGGGGTCAGCGCGGCGACCGAAATGACACCGGGGTAAGACGCCGGGTAGGAGTAGGGGCTGAACCGGCGCCCGCGGCTGCCGTTGTTGCCAGCGGCGGCCACCACCACAACCCCCCGGGAGACCGCGTACCCGAGCGCGGCCTGGGTGGCACGGGTCGGGGCGGCCGACCCGAGCGACATGTTGATGACCCCAACGCCACGGCGCACGGCGTAGCGGATGCCCTTGGCCACGGCGCCATCGAACTGTGCACCGGAGTTGTAGAGGGCGAAACCAGGCTCGGAGTCGTCGGGCAGCACCCGGACGGACAGCACCCTGGCGGCCGGGGCGACGCCAATGACCCCGCCGCTGTCACCGGGGCCGCTGCCATGGGCGGCGATCAGCGAGGCGATGAACGTGCCGTGCAGGTGCGGGGGGTGGTAGCCGGGCGGGTTGATGCCGCGGGTGAAGTCCGGGCCGTACCTGACGGACCCGGTCAGGTCGGGCACGCCCCTGCCCACCCCGGTGTCCAGCACACCGACCGTCACGCCCTGTCCCCGGGACAGGCGCCACGCGGCAGGCACTTCGATGGAGTTCAGTTCGGCTTGCTCGGCCGTGCGGACCAGAGAGCCCAGTGGCTGCCCCGGCGCGGGTGCCGGCTGCTTGGCCGCCAGCGCGGACGCGGGGTGTCCTGCCACTGCCCCCGTCACGGCCACGAGCGCGCAGGCTGCCCGGCACAGGGTGTTCCTGATCAACATGACCACACGCGCTGGGCACAGTCGACGACGATGGGGGCGTTCAGTGGGGTGAGGATGGCCGAGGCGAGCTGGGTGGCTGGCGCGAACACCGAGGGCCGTGCCTCCAGGGTGGCTTGTGCCGAGCGGCCGTCGGCATACCCCGAGACCGTGAGTACGACGTAGGGCCCGTCCTGGTCCCGGGTTGCCGCCTGGCGCGCGGCATCATCGAAACGCGCGCTCGCCGTGCCGGGGAAGCTGAGGGCACGCAGCCCATTGGGGAACTGGTCCTGGCCGAGTCCCTCGGTGAAGCTCACGGCCTGGCGTCTGCCCGGGAAGGCGAGCACTCCAGCCGTGTACACCACGCCCTGGAGCTGGTCGAGGTAGGTCGCGCGCAGGGCGGCCCGGCAGTCGTCGTGCTGGGCAAGGCTGATGGCAGTGCCCTCCAGCGCCGCCTGGCACCGGAACCCGGGCGCGATGCCGATCCGCAGCGCGACCTCCCGCGTGAGCAGCCCCGTGGTGTAGGCGAGCGAGGCGGGGAAGATCCGGCCCGCGGGCCATACCTGCCAGCGGCCGGCCACGGCGACCGCAGCCGCCGCCGCCCGTTCCGCCGGGGTCGGCGGGCGGTTCTGCTGGGACCAGGCCCTGGCGCCTGCCATGACCGCCGTGACCAGGAATGCGAGTCCTGCGAGCGCGACCACGGCGGTCAGGACTGGACGCCGCCGCGGTCTGGGCGCGGGGGGTTCGGGTCGTGCCGGCCACGTGGTTGGCAGGCCCACAGGCAATGGCGCGGGCCCGGCCGACGGCCCCGAACCGTTGCCCTGCGGCCACAGCGGCAGTGGCCGCTCAGGCACAGGCCCATCGGGAGGTTCGGGGTACTTCACCCGGTCCAGGTTACAGCGCACCCAGGACGGGTCTATGCAGGACGAACACCGGTTCCAAACCCTAATCAACGGCTGGTGACACCGGTGCCTTGGCAGGCTGCTGTCCCGGCCAGACGGGGACGCACGCGATGATGGGGGTTGTGGGAGAACTGGTCCTCCTGCGGCATGGCGAGACCGAGTGGAGCCGCACTGGACGGCATACCGGCCGCACCGATGTGCCGCTGGCACCCGCGGGCGACGCCGCTGCGGCCAGGCTGGCCGCTGACGTCGCTGCCCGGCCGGTCCGCGCGGCCTTCACGAGCCCGGCGAGCCGTGCGGCGCGGACCGCGGCACTGGTGGGCCTGGCCAATGCCAAGGAAGACCCCGACCTGCAGGAGTGGGACTACGGCGCCTACGAGGGCCTCACCACGGCACAGATCCGGGCTGGGCGGCCCGGCTGGTCCTTGTGGCGCGACGGCGTCACCCCCGGCGACACGGGCCACCCGGGTGAGACGCTCGCCCAGGTCGGGGCGCGGGCGGACGCGGTACTCGCCCGCGTGGCCCCCCTGCTGGGCAACGGCGATGTCGCCCTGGTGGCCCACGGGCACTTCCTGCGTGTGCTCGCCGCCCGCTGGCTGCGGCTCGAACCGGCTGGCGGCCGCCTGTTCCACCTCGACACAGGCACCATGTCCACGCTCGGCGCCGAACGCGACTACCCCGTCATCACCTCGTGGAACGTCCCACCCCGGTCACGCTGAACAACGCGCCTACTCGGTCGCCTTCGGATGGCCGGTCCCTGCGTACACGAGCCACACGGTGTGGGCGTCGTCGTCGACCAGGTACCAGACACGCCCCCGCCGGTCACTTCGATCTGCCACTGTTCCAGCTCAGAGCCGCCGAACTTGCGTGTGGCCAGAACCCCACGGAGTCTCGCATGGCGGGAGTCTTGTGGTGGGCGAGGGTTCGACCGCATGAGCTCATAGGCGTCCCGGGTGTTCCCTGGCGCCTGGCGGCAGAGATCCTCCCATCCCCTCGCCGCGCTGTTCTCCCCGAAACGGACATCCCACTCGTCACGACGTGGTGGCGGCGCCACGCGGTCACGGCGTTTGGGGCTCATCCGGCACGGATATTCGGCACGGGGCCATAGTCAGCACCATCGAGCGGCTGCGTCAGGGCATGCAGCAGGTGGGGGTCCGCGTGCACTTCCGCTGTAGCGCGCCACGCCTCGACCACAGGCATGAGAGCCGCCATGTTGCCCAGCTCTGCGCAGGCACGGGCGGTCTCAACGAACTCAGTCGCGAACTCGCGGGCTTCGCCGGGAGGCAGGAACCGCATCCAGGGAATGGCTCCGGAGAGCGCCACCATGACGACCTCCTCGGCTTCCCTGGTACTCATCAGGACGAACAGAAGCCGTGTGACCAACAGAACGGCTTCTTCATCAGCCTCGGCGTGCTGGGCGGACTCCAGTATCAAGTCCTCGCCGTCACGCCGGATCAGCTTGAGCCGCCGGCCATTGCTCGTCTCCAGCTTGGCAACGGTCTCTCGCGAGTGCTGGAGAAGTTGCGAGAACGCGACCTCCATGGTGCTCATGTGACAAGGCTACCCGACTTTTGAACTACTTCAAAAGTCGGCGCCACCCGGGCGGTCAGCGGGCACGTGCGTCCCCCTTGGCGGGTGTGGTCAGTGCGGTGCTATGAAGCTGCGGCGAGGCTGGCCAGGTGCTCCTGGTGGACGGCGCGGGCCTGGTCGCGGGCGGACCGGACGGACGGGTCCAGGAGGGGTGAGCCGGGGATGCGGTTCGTGCTCTCGTGCAGGGCCCGCAGGCTGACGGTGGTGGCGAGGTCGGTCAGCGGGCTCCCGGGCATCCGGAACAGCCGCCGCGCCCAGCGTGGCAGGCTGGCGAAGCCGAGCGCGGCCAGACCGGGCAGCACGACCTTCACCGGCATCGGGACGGTCGGGTTCAGGAAGCCCTGCAGCAGCGCCTGCCTGGCCTCGGGAGTGACCGCGAGCTGCGGCCGCATGCTCGTGAGGTAGTCCTCGACCGCCGCGACCGAGGCGGGCACCGTCTGTGGGTCGAGGCCCACCAGAGCCGCGCTCCTGCGCTGCTCGGCCACGAAGGCGTCGAGTTCGGCGGGGGTCACCGCCAGGCCGACCCGGCGTGCCATGCCGGCGTAGGAGGCGACCTCGGTGCAGTGGACCCACATGAGCAGTTCGGGTTGGTTCAGGCGGAACTCGGTGCCGTCCGGGTCGGTGCCACGCAGGTGGGAGTGGAGGGACCGGACCCGGTGGCCGGCGCGCTCGACCTCCGCGAGGCTGCCATAGGTGCGGGTCACGACGAACTCGGTGGTCCTGACGAAACGCCCCCAGGCCTGCTTGGGGTCGGCGAACGCGGTGTTCTGCCAGGTGCCGCGCATGACCCGCGGGTGGAGCATCTGCAGGTACAGCGCCCGGAACCCGGCGACCCACATGATCGGCGTGGGCATCACCCGCCACGTCACCGAGTAAGGGCCGTAGAGCCCGTAGTCGGCCGCAGGGTCTGGCAGGCCATCCGCGCCAGTGGTGTGCGTGCCTGTCGTGATGGTCACAGTCACGCTCCTTCCGGCGGCGGCGTCACCGCGGGCGGGTCTCCTCCGCTATCCAGCTTAGATAGCTCGCTGACCCGGCCACGATGGGCACTGCCACGATTTCCGGCTCGTCGTAACTGTGCTCACGGGAGATGAAGTCGGCGAGCGCCTGGAACCCTTCGGCGGGGAGTTTCAGCAGGAGCAGCCACTCCTCCGCCCGCTCGACGCTGCCCTCCCACCAGTAGGTGCTCTGGACCGGGCCCGCGACCTGCGCGCAGGCTGCCAGTCGCGCCTCGACCACCCGCCGGGCGAGTTCCATCGCCTCGGCTCTGGAGTCGGTGCTGGTCTGGACCTGGAGGTAGTGGACGGCGGGGCCCTGGTCACCTTCGGCTGTGCGGTCCTGGACCGGGCCGCCCTGACCCGACGACATGGCACCCGATCGTATTGTCAGAGGTGCCATCCGCGCGGGACTATTCACTGAGGGTGAGACGTGGACAACAGTTTCTGCCTCGTGGTCAACCCCTCAGCGGGCGGCGGCCGGGTCGGGCACATCGTGCGGGCCGTGGTCTCGGTGGTGAGTCCCGCCGCCAAGAGTGTGCGGGTGGTCAAGACGTCCAGCCTCAACCATGGCGCGGCGCTGGCGGTCCAGGCCTGCCAGCAGGGCGAGACCGTGGTGGCCATCGGCGGCGACGGCCTCGTCGGCATGACGGCCGCTGCCACCTCGGCCGAAGGTGGCGTGCTGGGGATCGTGCCGGTCGGCCGCAGCAACGACTTCGCACGCATGCTGGGGGTTCCCACCAAACCGGCCCAGGCAGCGGAGAACCTGCTCAACGGGGTGACCCAGGAAGTCGACCTGATCGGGGTGCGCTGTGGCGACGGCCCGGAGCAACGGGTGGCGGGCAGCGTGTACCTGGGGGTTCCCTCGCAGGCGGCGGAGGTCGCCAACACCGGCCGCCGGTGGGGTGGGAAGACCGGGTACCAGGTCGCCGCGGTGCGTGTGCTCGCTGGGTGGCGCCCGGTCACGTTCACCGTGGCCGCCGAAGGGACCGGGCCCGCGCAGCGCTTCCGCGGCTTCGCCGTTATCGTCGCCAACTCCAGCTACCTGGCCGCTGGCAAGATGGTGGCCCCGGCCGCCGACGTCACAGACGGGCTCCTCGACGTCGTGGTGATGCGCGAGGGGACCAAACTGTCGTTCGTGCGTGCCATGCTGCGGGCCAGCCACGGGACACACGTGCTGCTCAGTGAGGTGAGCAGCACCCGCGCGGCAGCGGTGACCGTGACCGCTGACCGCCCGGTGCCTGCCGGGGCGGACGGTGAGACCCTGCTGTCCGCGTCCCCGCTCACCGCCGGGTCACCGCTGCGAGTGCGGGCGCTGCCCGGTGCGCTGCGGGTCATCACCCCGGTGCGGTCCGCGCCTTCTGACATCAGCGTGGGTGACTTTGGTCCCTAGCGGGCATGGTGGCTCAGGCACCTTAGTGAGAGGTATGTTCATCACCCACGAGGTGACCCTCGACACCGGCTTCGCGACAGCCCGGTCGCGGCTGGCGGAACTCGTGACCGCGGGCGGGCTGCACTGCTCGTCAGAGTCCGCCTACGGTGACGGCCTGGCGACCCTCATCAGGGTGGGGCCGTTCGGCAACGTCTGGGGTGCATCCAAACTGGTCCGGGTCTCCTTTCTGGAACCCGTGGACAGGGGCGACACGGTGACGCAGCCCCTGCGCTGGGAGGCGACAGGGAACG
>DASYYE010000228.1:0-17935 GCA_035946955.1 Streptosporangiaceae bacterium
CCGCCACCCCCGCCACCGCTCCCTGCCACCCCAACAACCCCAGGCGCGAGCCCAGCAGCCCCCGGCACGAGCCCAGCGCTCCCCGCAACGCCCCGGCCACCCTGTCCGCCCACGCCGGCCACCCGCCAATCCATGATCGTCTTCCACTTATCACGGGTTTTGGCTGGTAGAAAACCCTATAAACCGGGCATAACGACAACCAGAACCCGTGATAAGTGGGTCCATTGTCTCATCGGGCGGGAAGCAGGGGGCTGGGGCGACTTGGGGCGGGTGCGCGGGCGAGTGCGGTGCGGGAGGGAGTGCGGTGCGGGAGGGAGTGCGGTGCGGGAGGGGGGAGGAGGAGTGCGGTGCCGGGGGTCAGCGGGGGAGGCCGGGGACGCGGACTACGGCGTTGGTGGCAGCGCGGGCGGTGGCGAAGCCGGGCTTGATCAGGGTGTTGATGATCTTCAGGCGCTCGTCGAAGTGCGCGAAGGCGCTCTTCATCGCGTTGATGGTGAGCCACTCGACGTCGGACCAGCCATAGCCGAAGGTCTCGGCCAGGCGGTGGAACTCCGAGGACAGGGTGACGCCACTCATGAGACGGTTGTCGGTGTTCACGGTCACCCGGTACGACAACTGGCGGAGCAGGCCGATCGGGTGCTGTGCGATCGAGGGGGCGGCGCCCGTCTGCACATTGGAACTCGGGCACATCTCCAGCGGGATGCGCCGGTCCCGGATGTAGCTGGCCAGCCGTCCGAGGCTGGCTACGCCGTCGTCCGACACGGTGATGTCATCGACGATCCGCACGCCGTGGCCGAGGCGCTCGGCACCACACCACTGCAGTGCCTCCCAGATCGAGGGCAGCCCGAACCCCTCCCCCGCATGGATCGTGATGTGAAAGTTCTCCCGCGCCACGTACTGGAACGCGTCCAAGTGGCGGCTGGGCGGCCACCCCGCCTCGGCGCCAGCGATGTCGAAGCCCACCACACCGGCGTCTCGGTAACGCACGGCGAGTTCGGCGATCTCCAGCGACCTGGCGGCGGTCCGCATGGCGGTCAGCAGGGCATACACCGTGATCCCGCGCCCGGCCGACCCGGCCCGGAACCCTTCGAGCACCGCGTCGACGACCTCGTCCAGGCTGAGCCCGCCCGCAACATGGAGTTCCGGGGCGAACCGGACCTCGGCATACACGACCCCGTCAGCGGCCAGGTCCTCCGCGCACTCGACCGCCACCCGCGTCAGCGCCTCCCGCGTCTGCATGAGTGCGACGGTGTGCTGGAACGCGTCGAGGTAGAGGTTGAGGTGCCCACGGTGGGCGCCCCGCTGCAGCCAGAGGCCGACCTCGTCAACGTCGTGCGACGGCAGCTTGTCGTAGCCGGTCTCGCGTGCCAGGTCCACGACGGTCGCGGCCCGCAGCCCGCCGTCCAGGTGGTCATGGAGCAGGACTTTAGGCACGGCCTGGATCTCCGGCAGCGTCAGCAGCACGCGCCCATTGTCCCACTCCGGGGTGGCCCCGGCCGGCGGGACGGCTCGGCGGGCTGTTACCGCTGCTGCTCGTCGTGGTGGATGCGGTCCAGGCAGACCGCGACCGACAAGAGGAGGGCGTCATCCTGCCCGGGAGCGACGTCGACCCCGTAGGTGTCCCGCATCCGGAACCAGGACCGGGAGATCCGCGCGAGCACCTGGCCGCCCGACCGGACTTCGAACTCCTTGTCCAGGATGTTGCCCACAGCCTCGAGTTCGCCGCGACCGGGCAACTCCACCACTGACCGGTGGTGCAGGGGTGAGAAGACCGCCTTCTTCACGGTCGCGACCACAGCACCGTCCCGCTCGATGTCCATGCTGTCGCGGAACGTCAGGATCTTCTTGCGGATGGTCGCGACGACCTGGCCCGAAGAGTCTTTGAGTTCAAAGGTCTCCCGCAACCGCAGCGCCTTCCCATCAACGAGGAAGACCTTGTTCCCCTGCTCGTCCGTTACCCAGAAGTCGTCCCCGATCCGAGAAGACCTTCTCCCGCACCATGTATCGCATACGGAGCATCGTGGCACAGACCGGTTCGTTTGCTCAGGTTTGTTCATCCAGACCGGGTTCGCGGTCCTTCAGGTACACGATGAGCGACTTCACGGCACATTCCAGGTCAGGGAGATCCTCATCAACGGTGGCCTGCAGGATCGAGTGCGCGTGTCGAAGTAGCGATGGGCTAGGTGGTCGCGCATGCGTGCGATCTGGCTCCAAGGGATAGATGGCTCTTCCTGCAAGAGGTCATCGGGGAGTGCTTTGACCGCCTCACCGATCTCAAGCAGCCGGATCCGCACCGCATCGAAGACCAGGCCGTCGGACAAGGTGCCGCGCTGCATATGCGAGCGGATCGCCTCGATCGCAGCCAAGATGTCCGTGAGCCGCTCCCGGTAGCTCACAGCGCTACCAGTTCATGCTCAACACGCGAACGGATATCGGGTTTGAGATCCTGCGCAGGGACCAAGTCAACGTGGGTGCCGAGGATGGCTTCGATATCCTTGGCCGACATCCACCTTGCCATGGCACGTTGAGCAACGTGCCATGTTGTGTTGACGAGGCAATCGGAGCCGGTCAGGCGGTGGGAGGGACGAAGGCGCGCTGGGTCTGGGTGCCGAATGTGCGGTTCTCGGTGATCACGCAGACCTGGTCGCGGCCATTCCTCTTGGCCTGGTAGAGAGCCATGTCGGCGGCGGCCATCAGGTCGGTGAGCTGGCCGCCCGCGCGGGTGTCCCAGGCCGAGCCGAGCGAGGCGACGCCGATGGAGACGGTGACGTGGACCGGCTCAGTGGTCTGGCACGGACTGACGTCGATGGGCAGGTCCGCGATGTAGTCGCGGATCCGCTCGGCGATGGAGTAGGCGCTCACTGGGCCGGCTTGTGGGAGCACCAGGGCGAACTCCTCACCGCCGAACCGTCCGACCAGGTCGTACTCACGCACGCACTCTTGGAGCACGCGAGCGATGGCCTGCAGGGTCTTGTCACCGGCCAGGTGGCCGTAGGTGTCGTTGACGTTCTTGAAGCGGTCCAGGTCGATGATGGCCACTGCCAGCGGTGTCCGGGTGCGGATGGCGCGGGCTACTTCCACTGCCGCCTCGCGCTCCCAGGTGCCCGCGTTCAGCAGCCCGGTCTTGGAGTCCAGCCGCGAGGCACTGACGAGCTGCTCGTGCCGCACGGACCGTTGCAGCAGAGTAACGAAGGGAAAGGCGAACACGATACTCAACGGAGCGACCCCGATAGAGAGAGTAACCAGGACCGCTACACACAGTTCAGTGGCATCAGTCCGGGCGGACTCTTTCGTGAACACAGCCTCATGGAAACGTACACCGGGCTGGGAGCCGGCAAGAGCCACGCCAACTAGGGCTGTGTTGACCGCCCACTGCGTTAGTGCAGCAAGTGCAACAGCGATGAGCCACCGAACGGGGTGGGCAACGAGGGACCCAGCTGAGCTGAAGCCGGTCCCAGTCACGGCATGGAAAGTGAGTGAGGCCCCAGCGTAGGACAGCCCCATAACCGCTGCGTTGTATGCGCGCCGGTACAGCACAAATTGCCTTACACGCAACTGCAGAAGCGTGTAGTGGAATATCAGGACTGCCATTACATAGAAGGGGGGAAGCAGTAGCGCGATCGGCAAGAGCCAGACCCCGAAGACGTTAACGCTCAGCCCTGCACTGTCACCTTCGCGCCTGGTTAGCTCAACAGTTGCCGTGAGACAAAGGGCCAGCACTCCCAGGAGCAGCCCAACGTGGAGTGTTGGCGGCACCGCCGGCAGTGCAGTCCCCAGCGCAACGACATACGCAGCGACGACCGCAGACAGGAAGACTACGAGCCACCGCGGCAACTCCCACACTGGCCAGCGCCTTACCGCAGCCAGGCACACTCGCCCCCGGTCACGGCAGAACTGGCGCATTAACCCTCCCTCGGCCCACGGTGGACGGCACGGCCAAGCTCTCTACAGACGCGAAGAATGCGGCGATTTGCCGCATCCTCAAGGCTGTCTCTCCCTCACTCCTTTGCGGCATCACACGGTATGCCGCCAGCATCCGACAGCTAGCCGGATTGTATGGCCTGTAATCGCCGGATCACAATAGGTGATCACCAATATCATGTTTCTTACACTTGATGGTCAACTATGCTGACATGCGGCATATGGGCGTATCAGACGGGGATGAGAGGAGGATGACATGCGCGGCAAGGACTGGAACTAAGTGAGCCTGTCGGCGGCCGCGGCCTGCAGCCGGGGTGGCGCCGCCGCCATCTATTTCTGATCGCTCGCACGCGATCAGAGCGGTGTTTCACCTGTTCGGGGCCCGGTCCTGGCGATGGCCAGGCCCGCGAGGACACCGAGCACGCCGCCGCCCGCAAGAACCAACGTTGGCGGGAAGAAGTCCGTGAGGGCTCCCGCCACGATCATGGCTGTGCCTGCGCTCAGGTTGATCCCACCTTGGGCAACGCCAAAGGCCTGACTGCGGTGTTTGGTCGGCGCGGCAGTGACAAATGCCGCATTAGCCGCGAGTTGATAGCAACAGCAAGCGCCACTGATACCGAGCACAAGCAACGACACGACCAGGCCGGGTTGGACGGCGAACAGGACCAGCACCCCGCATGCTGCGATGGCAAGTGGTCCCATCAGTTGAATGCGGCGCTCGGGCCTGACAAAGCGGCCGAAGGCCAGTGAACCCACGGTGGCACCAAGTGCCCCGGAGGCGAGGATCAGGCCCACGGCCGTGGGGCCGGCACCGGCCCGCTTGGCCAGCGGGGCAGCCACACCTTCGTAGATGTCGGTGAACGCGACCAGCCAGGCCAGCAGCATGGGAGTGCGCAAGCGAGCGTCTGCGAACACCAGGCGCACCCCCGTGAAGGCGCCTGCGCGAGAGGGGCTTGGGGTGCGCGAGGACGACGAGGCGGCCGGCCGGGTATGGACCCAAGCGAGCGTGAAGAGGGCGGAGAGCATGAAGGTGGCCGCGTCGACAACCAGTGAGGTCCGCACCCCGAAAAAGCCCACCAGCACCCCGCCAGTAGCGAAGCCGATGACCTGGGCGAACTGGACCGTGGTGAGTGTGACGGCAGTGCCCAGGACGTAGCGGTCGCCCTGGAGTATGTCTGGGTACAGGGCCGCCCGGGCCGCACTGAACGGGGCGCCGACCAGAGTGACCAGGAACAGCAGGGCTATCAGGCCGGCGATAGGGATGCCCGGCAGGGCCATCACGGCGACCAGCAAGGCCCGGGCCAGGTCACACACGATCATGAGTTCACGGCGCCGCATGCGGTCGGCCAGGCCCGCCAGCAGGACTCCGCCCACAAACGTGGGAACGACACTCGCGGCGAAGGTGACCGCGGCGAGCAGGGCTGAGCGGGTGTGGACGAAGACGAGCAGGGTCAGCGCGACGCGGGCGAGCTGGTCACCCGCGACGGACAGGATCTGCGCGGCCCATAGTGCGCGGAACTCTCCCAGCGCGAAGACCTGGCCAAAGGTGGCTCGGGCCACCACCTCTGGTGCGCCGGACGCTCCGGACTCAGCCGCGACCGGGTCAGGCATGTCCGGGCCGGACGATGGCGAGTCGGGCTGGTCCGGCGGCGTGCCGGATTCCTGGCTGATGATGACAGCTATCCCTTCAGAGAACGCGGCCGCCGGCGGTCCCTGGAGGAGGGACCGCCGGCGGCCCGTTGCAGACTTGGGGGATGCTACCGACACCGCAATGCGTCGCATGGGCATTATCGATGGAAATGACCCGATGATGCCCGGTGGGCGCGACCGGGAACTGTACCGGCGTGACCTGGCGACCGTCCATCACCGGGGATTCGGCTTCCACGCTGACGCATGCGCGCCTGGCATCCTCGCGCTACTGGAGCCGGTTCGGTCCCGCAGCGGCCAGGTCCTCGAACTCGGCTGTGGCAGTGGGCTGCTGACCAGGCAACTCACGGCAGCAGGGCACCGGGTCATCGCCACCGACGCCGCACCCGCCATGCTCGACCTGGCCCGCGAATACGCCCCGGATGCCGAGGTCCGCCGGCTGACGCTCCCCGATGACCCGCTGCCGCAGGCCGACGCCGTGGTGTCCATCGGCCACGCGCTCAGCTACCTGCCGAGCGAACCCGCCATTGACCAGGCGCTGACCGCTATCGCGCGGGCTCTGCGGCCAGGCGGGGTCCTCGCCATCGACATCTGCGACCTGGAGTACGGCCGGGCACGGCACGATGCCCCGAACCATAGCCAGGTACACGACGACTGGGCGATCATCACCCGTTTCTCGCTCCCAACACCAGCCCGGTTCGTCCGCGAGATCACCACATTCATACAAAACCAAGACGGATCCTGGCGACGTGACGATGAACACCACGACAACGTCCTGATCGACACGGCTCGCATACCTGCACTCTTTGCGGCAGAAGGCGTCGAGGTCAGGGTGGCTGCCGCCTTCGGGGCGCAACAACTGCCCACCGGGCTGCGTACCATCATCGGCCAGCGCCCAGCGTGACGCGTCAGCCCGCAGCCGCTGCGGCGGCCTCATCAATGTCGCTGAGCAGCGACTTCTTGCGGTCCGGGCTGAGGAGGGACGCGTTGACCGCGTTGCGCAACAGGGCGGCGACCTCTGCGACCCCCAGGCCGAACGTACCGGCCACGCGTTCGTACTCCTGAGTGAGCGTGGTTGAGAACATCGGCGGGTCGTCGGAGTTCAGGGTCACGGTCACCCCGGCGTCCATCAGCGCCTTGACCGGGTGGTCAGCCAGGGACGGGTACACGCGGGTGCACACGTTCGAGGACGGGCAGACCTCCAGCGGTATCCCGTGCTCGGCCAGGTAGGCGACCAGGGCGGGGTCTTCCACGGAACGGACGCCGTGGCCGATCCGCTCGGCGCGCAGGGACCGCAGCGCCGCCCAGACACTGGCCGGGCCGTCGGCCTCGCCAGCGTGGGGGACCGAGGCCAGGCCGCTGGCCCTGGCCTGGTCGAACGCGTCAGCGTAGCTGGCCCGGTCCACCCCAGCCTCGGTGCCGCCCAGCCCGAAGCCGACGAGCCCTTCGGGAGGCTGCCGCGTCGCGAACCGGGTGGTCGCGTCCGCGCCTGCGGGGCCGTCGTCGCCGGCGATGTCGTAGACCCAGGCGAACTCCACTCCCAGTGCCGCAGCGCGGCGCCGGCCTTCCCCGAGCGCCTCGGCCAGTTCGCCGTAGGGCATGCCCCTGGACACGTGCGGGTACGGGGTCACCGTCATCTCGACGTACCGAACGTTCTGCGAAGCAAGGTCGGCGGCTGCGCCCTCGACCAGGTCGGCCAGGTCGGCGCCGCTGGTCACCAGCGAGCTCACGGCCGTGTAGACCTCGATGAAGTGGGCGAAGCTGGTGAACCGGAGGAACTCGCGGAGCGCGTCCTCGTCTGTGGGGACCGTGGTGGAACCGTTCTGCTCTGCCAGCCTGGCGACCGTGGCCGCCGAGGCCGACCCGACCAGGTGCACGTGGAGTTCCACTTTGGGGACCGCGAGGATGAAGTCACGAACCTCAGGGGGCAGCGTCATGCGCCTATTTTCTCGACGACCATGGGCAGGGCAGCGGGCCGGTCCGGGCCAACGTGCACCGCGCCGGACAGCGCCGCCTCAGCCGGGCCGAACCTGGCCTCGTCGTCGCCGCGCAACTCCAGCAACGGCTGGCCCTGCTCCACCCACTCCCCAGGCTTGGCAAGACACATCACACCTGCGGACGCGCTGACCGCGTCCTCCTTGCGTGCCCGGCCAGCGCCGAGCCGCCAGGCCGCGTCGCCAACCGCGCGTGCGTGCAGGCGCACCAGCCAGCCGGTGGCCGGAGCGGGGACGGTGCGGGTGCAGGCGGCCTGCGGCAGCGGGGCGGCTGGGTCGCCACCCTGGGCGGTGACCATGGCGTGGTAGCGCGCCAGGGCCGTGCCATCGGCCAGGGCTGCCGCCGGGTCGGCGGTCACACCAGCGAGCCGGAGCATCTCCCGGGCCAGTGCCAGCACCACCTCGACGAGGTCCGCGGGGCCGTGCCCGGACAGGGTCGCGACCGCCTCCTCGACCTCGACGGCATTGCCCACGGCCCGCCCGAGGGGTGTGTCCATCCTGGTGAGCAGCGCCGTTGTGCGCACTCCGTGCTCCTGGCCGAGCGTCACCATCGTGCGGGCGAGCAGCCGGACGTCGTCTTCGTCGCGCAGGAAGGCGCCGCTGCCGACCTTCACGTCCAGCACGAGCGCCCCGGTGCCCTCCGCGATCTTCTTGGACATGATGGAACTGGCGATCAGCGGTACCGACTCGACCGTGCCGGTCACGTCCCGCAGCGCGTACAGGCGCCGGTCGGCCGGGACCAGGCCCGGCCCTGCCGCGCAGACCACGCACCCCACCTCGCGCAGGACGCCCAGCATCTCGGCGGTTGACAGTTCGGACCGCCAGCCTGGGATGGACTCCAGCTTGTCGAGCGTGCCACCGGTATGACCGAGGCCGCGGCCGGACAGTTGCGGCACAGCGGCCCCACACGCCGCGACCAGCGGCGCCAGCACCAGGGAGACCTTGTCGCCGACCCCACCCGTGGAATGCTTGTCCACCGTGGGCAGGCCGACCCCGCCGAGGTCCAGGCGCTCACCCGAGGCCAGCATGGCCTCAGTCCACGTGCGCAGTTCGCGGGCATCCAGGCCACGCCAGTAGATGGCCATGAGCAGTGCGGACATCTGCTCCTCCGCGACCTCACCATGGAGGTAGGCACCGATGAGCCAGCGGATCGTGTCATCATCCAGGACACGCCCATCCCGTTTTGCCCGGATAACCTCGACCGCCGCTGGCGGCGCGCTCATGTCAGGCACCCGCATCCGCCACGGTGCCCAGCTCAGCGCCAGTGAATGGGGCAGGCAGCAGGGTCGCGAGCTCGACCGGCCCGGCTTCGGTGTCCACCAGCAGGCCGGGGCCACCAGCCTCCAGCAGGAGCTGGCGGCAGCGCCCACAGGGAAGCATGCGCCGGCCCCCGGCGGCGGCGACACACACGGCCAGCAGGGCACCGCCGCCACTCGCATGGAAGTCCGACACGAGGCCGCATTCGGCGCACAGGGTCAGGCCATAGGAGGCGGACTCCACATTGCAGCCCACGACGAGGCGCCCGTCGCCTGCCACTCCGGCGGCGCCCACGCGGAGCCTGGAATACGGCGCGTACGCGCGCGCAGCCACCTCGCTGGCTGCCTGCCGCAACCTTGGCCAGTCGGCCGGCAACGCCCCGCCGGTGCTGTCCACGTGAGTGTGCCTCCTAGATCGCGGGTTGTCTGTGCTGCTCAGCGCAGTGCAACTCACCGCGATCATGACAGAGAGGCGGCGGTTGCGACACCGCTCCGGCTGGTTGCGATTTGGCAACGGCATGCACATTGGCCGCTTCCGCCGCTTCCACTCCCGGCTGCCCAGATTTAACCTGCGATCATCCCGGAGCACTGGGCCGGAGCGAGGTGGCCCCTGGCTTGCCCTGGGCGGAGGGGAGCCTCGGCTGCCCGTCCGGGCTGGTGACAGCGGTCGGATGGGTATCGGACAGGTGCCCCAGCAGAGGAGGGAACCAGTGCGACAGACACTCAAAGCTTGCGCCGCGCTCGCGGTAGCGGCCTTGCTGTGCGCGGCCTGTGGGTCAAAAACCAACGGGCCGGGCAGTTCGTCCACCTCATCCAGTGGAACAACAGCCGGGAAGTTCCTTGGCTGCATGGTGACCGACACCGGCGGCATCGACGACCGCTCGTTCAACGCCTCGTCCTGGGAGGGCATGCAGGAAGCCAGGGCCGCAGACCCAAGCAAGATCGCTGTCACGTACCTGCAGTCGACATCGCAGAGCGACTACGTCCCGAACATCAACACGTTCATTGGCAGGAAGTGCGGGATCATCGTGACGGTCGGCTTCCTCATGGGAGCCGCCACGCAGACCGCGGCCAAAGCCCACCCGAGCCAGAAGTTCGGGATCGTTGACTTCAACTACGTCCCCCCGCTGCACAACGTGGACGCCCTGCTGTTCAACACGGTGCAGGACGGCTTCCTGGGGGGTTACCTGGCGGCCGGCATGTCCAAGACCGGCAAGGTGGCGACGTTCGGCGGCCAGAAGCTGCCAACCGTGACCATCTACATGGACGGGTTCTGGGACGGCGTGCAGTACTACAACAGCAAGCACCACACCCATGTGAAGGTGCTCGGCTGGAACTACCTGACCCAGACCGGCAGCTTCACCGGGAACTTCACCGACCAGACCGCGGGCCAGACGCTCACCCAGTCGTTCATCAGCGGCGGCGCTGACGTCATCTTCCCGGTGGCCGGCAACGTCGGCCTGGGTGCGGCCAAGGCGGTGCAGGACACCGACGCCGCAGCGGGCAGCCAGAAGGTCAACATGATGTGGGTGGACACCGACGGCTGCATCAGCGCACTGCAGTACTGCAAGTACTTCATCACCAGCGTGGAGAAGGGCATCCAGACCGCTGTGAAGGGAGCTGTCCTGGCCGCTGCCAACGGCACCTTCAAGGGCGGCAACTACATCGGCACGCTCGCCAACGGCGGCGTCCAGCTCGCCTCGTTCCACGACTTCGCCACGGTGGTCCCGGCCGCGCTCCAGTCCGAACTGAACCAGGTGAAGGCCGGCATCATCAACGGCACGATCAAGACGCCGACCAAGAGCCCAGTCTGATCTCGTGCTGGCGGCCCGGCCAGGCACCCGCCTGCCGGGCCGCCGCGATCACCCGCGAGCCGAAGGGCGCGGCGCTGTCTGGACTGACGAGTGAGAAGCGAGCGCAGCGAGCGCAGGAGCGAGGAGGGAAGACAGTGCCTTCAGGCGCCCGGAGGCGAACGGGACTAGCACAGTGAACCTCGAGCTCCAGGGCATCACGAAGCGCTTCGGCAGCCTCGTTGCCAATGACCACATCGGGCTTACGATCCTCCCTGGCCAGATCCATGCCCTGCTGGGCGAGAACGGCGCTGGCAAGACCACGCTGATGAACATCCTCTACGGGCTGATGCAGCCCGACGAGGGCACCATCGCGGTGGACGGCGAGCCGCGCACCTTCCCGTCACCGCAGGCGGCCATCAAGGCGGGCATCGGCATGGTCCACCAGCACTTCATGCTGGTGGACGTGTTCACCGTGGCGGAGAACGTCATGCTGGGCGCCGAGCCGACGCGGCGGCTGGGCCTGCTGGACCGGCGGAGGATGCGCCGCCAGGTCGAGGAGCTGTCGGAACGCTACTCCCTGCGGGTCAACCCGGACGCGGTGACCGAGGACCTGCCAGTTGGTGTGAAACAGCGGGTGGAGATCCTCAAGGCGCTGCTGCGCGACGCGTCCGTGCTGATCCTGGACGAGCCGACCGCCGTGCTGACTCCGGGCGAGGCCGAGGACCTGTTCCGGATCATGCGCGAACTCCGGGAGGGCGGGCGCTCGATCGTCTTCATCTCCCACAAGCTCAAAGAGGTCAAGGCGGTCGCCGACACCATTACGGTGCTGCGCCGCGGCAAGGTCGTCGGGGAGCGGCCACCGAGCGCGGCCGAGGCGGACCTGGCATCGCTGATGGTGGGCCGCGCGGTCCAGCTCCAGGTGACCAAGACGGCGGCCACCGCCGGGGACGTGGCCCTGGACGTACGTGACCTCAGGGTGGCGCGCGGCGCGGGCGAGGGCTCGTCAGCCGGTAACACAGCAGGCCCGACGCCAGTGCACGCGCACGCCGGAATGGCCGTAGACGGAGTGTCCTTCCAGGTACGGGCCGGTGAGATCCTCGGGGTAGCCGGCGTCCAGGGCAACGGGCAGACCGAGCTGTGCGAGGCGCTCATGGGGCTGCGGCCGGTGGCCAGCGGTTCGGTCGGCATCCTCGGGCGCGACGCCACGCATGCGACACCCCGTGAGCGGCTGCACACCGGGGTCGGCTACATCCCGGAGGACCGTCAGCGAGACGGCCTGGTGGGCTCCTTCTCCGTGGCGGAGAACCTCATCCTCGACACCTATGACCAGCCGCCCTATGCCAAGGGGCTGGCACTGGACCTCGCCACAGTCAGGCAGACGGCCGCCAGCCGGGTGTCCGAGTACGACGTGCGGACCACATCGGTGGCCACGCCGGTCGCCACGCTGTCCGGCGGGAACCAGCAGAAGGTCATCCTCGCGCGCGAGGTGGGCCGCGAGATCAGGCTGCTGGTGGCCAACCAGCCCACCCGGGGCCTGGACGTGGGGTCCATCGAGTTCGTCCACAGGCGCATCGTGGAACAGCGCGACCAGGGCGTGGCGGTGCTCATCGTCTCCTCCGAACTTGACGAGGTCTACGCGCTGGCGGACAGGATCGCGGTCATGTACGAAGGCAAGATCACCGGCTTCCGCCCGCCCACGGTCAGCGTGGAAGAACTGGGCCTGCTCATGGCCGGCGCGAGTCCAGTGGACATCCCGCCACCGGAGGACGGCGAGAATACCCAGACCGTTGGGAAACCAACATGAGCGGGCCGGCCGAGGCCGCTGCTCCGTCACCGGCGCCACCGCCCGCACCAACGGAGGCAACGGGCACCGCCGAACGGCCGTCGTTCAGCCGTGCCCTGCTCGACGCGATCCTGCAGGGCAGTTCGTGGGTGGTCACCACGCTGTCGGTGGTGACCGCGATGGTGATCGGCGGGCTGATCATCGCCTTCACGAACACGGCGGTGCTGCACGCCTGGGGCCGGTTCTTCAGCGCACCCGGCTCCGCCCTCGCACAGACGTGGGACGCGGCGGCCGGGGCCTACGTGGCATTGTTCGAGGGCGCGGTCTTCAACCCGCACACGGTCTCCGCACTGTTCCAGCAGAAGTCGCTGGCGATCGCGTTCAGCGACGGGACGGTGAGCGCGGTCTTCAACCCGCTGTCAGAGACCGCGGTCCAGGCCACGCCGCTGATCCTGGCCGGGCTCGCGGTGGCGCTGGCCTTCCAGGCCGGCCTGTTCAACATCGGGGCGACCAGCCAGTTCATCGGCGGTGCGATGCTCGCCACCTGGCTGGGGTTCGCGGTCAGCCTGCCACCTGTGCTCCACGCGGTGGTCTGTGTGCTCGGCGGGTTCGCGGGCGGGGCGGTGACCGGCTGGGTCGTCGGGTTCCTCAAGGCGACCACCGGGGCGCATGAGGTCATCGTGACGATCATGCTCAACTACGTCATGGAATACCTGCTGTCATACCTGCTGGGCACGCCTGTCCTGCAGAAGCCAGGCCGAAGCGACCTCGTCAGCCCACTCATCGCCAGCGACGCCCACCTCCCACTCCTGGCCGGCTCGCACCTGCGGGTCAACGCGGGGTTCCTGGTCGCCCTTGCCTGCGCGGCGGGTGTGGCCTGGCTGCTGAACCGCAGCACGACCGGCTTTGAGTTCCGCAGCGTCGGGGCGAACCCCAATGCGGCCCGCAGCGCGGGCATGAGCGTGTCGCGTACCTGGAACCTGGCCATGCTGCTGGCTGGCGGGCTGGCGGGACTCGCGGCCTCGACGGTGATCCAGGGCACCGACTTCCAGCTCACGTTCCAGAGCTACGGCACCTACGGCATCGTCGCGATCACGGTGGCGCTGCTGGGCCGGGCCAGGCCGCTGGGCGTGGTGCTCGCCGCCCTGCTGTATGGCGCACTGGACGCGGGCGCGCCGCTGATGCAGATCTCGACCTCCCCCCCGGTGCCGGTGGACATCGTCGCCGTCATCCAGGCACTGATCGTGATGTTCGTGGCCGCGCCTGCGCTGGTCAGGGTCATTTACCGGCTGCGCACCACCAGGGCCGGGGGGACCGGCCAAGTGCTCTCCAAGGGGTGGAACGCGTGACCGCACTGACAGCATCCAGGGCACAGCCCGGCCAGGCGCGCCGTTACCTGGCACCGGCCACGTTCGTCCTGCTGGGTGCGGTCAACATCGCGGTGTTCGGCAACTTCGCCCACCACGGGGACGCGGTCTTCGCGTTCTCACAGCCGTTCGCCAAGGTGACCGTCCCGAACCTGGACCTGCCTGCGACGACCACCTGCTACGTGCTGGGCGCGGTCTCGATCTGCCTGGGCGTGCTGCGCGCCGCGGTCAACCTCGGCCCGCTGTCCCGGCGGGTCTCGATCGGCGCCGTGCTCTTCTGCTCGGTCGTGTCGCTGCTGTGCTGGGCCTATGCCGGGCAGTTCACGGACTTCAACGTGGTGAACCAGTTGGAGGGCACGCTCGAGACCTCGATCCCGCTGGTGCTGGGCGCACTGGCCGGCTGCTTGTGCGAGCGCTCCGGAGTGATCAACATCGCGATCGAGGGGCAGTTGCTCATCGGCGCGTTCACCGGCGCGATCGTGGCCAGCGCGTTCGGCACGCTGTGGCTGGGGCTGGTCACCGGGTCGCTGGCGGGCGGGCTCGTCGGGGTGCTGCTCGCGGTGTTCGCGGTGACCTTCCTGGTTGACCAGGTCGTGCTCGGCGTCGTGCTGAACCTGTTCGTCTCCGGGCTCACCGGGTTCCTCTACGACCGGTTGCTCGTGCCCTATGCCAACACGCTGAACAACCCGGCGACCTACCTGCCGATCAAGATCCCGCTGCTCGGCGACATCCCGATCATCGGCCCGGTCTTCTTCGACTCGACGATCTTCCTGTACCTGACCTACATCTTCGTGGCCGCGGTGCAGGTGGGCCTGTTCCAGACGCGCTGGGGACTGCGGGTGAGGGCGGTCGGGGAGCACCCCACCGCCGCCGACACGGTCGGGATCAGGGTGCTGGCGACCCGGTACCGCAACATCATCATGGGCGGGCTGCTGGCTGGCATCGGCGGGGCCTACCTGACGATCGGTTCGGTCGGCGCGTTCGGCAAGGACATCTCGTCGGGCAAGGGCTACATCGCCCTGGCCGCATTGATCTTCGGGCGGTGGCGGCCAATGGGGGCGGTTGGCGCCGCGCTGTTCTTCGGGTTCACGTTCCAGTTGCAGGCCGTGCTGTCCACGATCAACGTGGCGGTCCCCTCCGATATCCTCCTGATGGCCCCGTACCTGGCGACGATCATCGCAGTGGCTGGCCTGGTCGGCACGGTACGGGCGCCGGCCGCCGACGGAAGGCCGTACGTGAAGCCATGACGGAGGACTCCCCCGCGGATGACCCCTATGCGGCTGCCTGCGCCAGCGCGGCCGTGCTGGCCGCGGCGACCGGGGTGGACCGGCACGACGTGGCCGTGGTGCTTGGCTCCGGGTGGCGGGCCGCCGCGGATGTTGTCGGTGAGACATCCGCTGAAGTTCCGCTGGATGCCCTGGGTGGTTTCCCGCCCACGACCGTGCCCGGGCACGTCGCGTCCGTCCGTTCAGTGGTCCTCCGCACTGGGCGCGCCCTGGTGTTCCTGGGCCGCGTGCACCTGTATGAGGGCCACCCGCCCGCGACCGTGGTGCACGCGGTGCGCATGGCCGTGGCGGCCGGCTGCCGGGTCGTGGTGCTGACCAACGCGGCAGGCGGGATCTGCGCGGACTACCAGGTGGGGCAGCCTGTCATCGTTCGTGACCATCTCAACCTGACCGGCCGTTCGCCGCTGACGGGCCCGCCCCCGCCGCAGCCCTGCGCATCGCGTTTCGTGGACCTGACCGAGCTGTACTCGCCCAGGCTGCGCGCGCTCGCGCGGCAGGCCGACCCGTCGCTGGTCGAAGGGGTGTACGCGGGGCTGCCGGGCCCTCATTACGAGACGCCCGCCGAGATCCTCATGCTGCGCTCGTCCGGCGCCGACCTGGTTGGGATGTCCACGGTGCTCGAAGCGATCGCAGCCCGCCACCTGGGTGCCGAAGTCCTGGCGGTCTCGCTCGTGACCAACCCCGCGGCGGGCCTCGCCCACGGCGGCCTCGACCACCAGGAGGTCGTCGCGGCTGGCCAGGCCGCCACGCAACGGATGGGCTCCCTGCTCGCTCGCGTGCTGCCTGCCTGCCTGGGTGACGGCACGGCATGATCTCCGCCGGGCTCCGGGCGCGGGTGACGGCATGGACTGCCGATGACCCGGACGAGAGTGACCGGGCCGAACTCGCCGCACTGCTGGCTGCCAGCGATGAGCCTGGGCCGGCCGGGGCTGCGGCGCAGCGTGAGGTCGCCGACAGGTTCGCGGGCCGGCTGGAGTTCGGCACCGCAGGACTGCGCGGGGCCATCGCGGCGGGCCCGAACCGAATGAACCGCGCGGTCGTGCGGGCCACTACCGCCGCCCTGGCCGCCTGGCTGCTCGCCCGCGACCGCAGTAGTGCGGCGCGGGGTGTGGTGGTCGGCTGTGACGCCAGGCACCGGTCGGAGCAGTTCGCAACGGAAGTGGCCTGCGTACTGGCCGGGGCGGGCATTGCGGTCCACCTGCTGCCCGCCCGTGAGCCCACCCCGCTGCTGGCCTTCGCCGTCCGCCGCTTGGGCGCGGCCGCGGGCGTGATGGTGACAGCCAGTCACAACCCACCTCAGGACAATGGCTACAAGCTCTACCTGGCCGACGGGGCCCAGATCATCCCGCCGGCAGACGCCGAGATCACCGCACGCATAGCCGCACTCGGCCCGTTGCTGGACATCCCGGTCACCGGCCCAGAGCACCCGCTGATCACGCACCTGGGCGACGAGGTGGCGCAGGCATACCTCGATTCGGTCACCGCCCCCTACCGGGCCTCGGCAACCGCCCCCCAGCAGGGCTCAGTGACAGCCCTCGCTCCACTCGCCGGAGACAGCGGGCTGTGCGTGGTCTACACGTCCCTGCATGGCGTCGCTGCCAGCCTGATGCTGCGCGCCGCCGCTGCTGCCGGGTTCGGCACATTGCAGGTTGTCGCCGCCCAGGCTGAACCTGACGCCGACTTCCCCACGGTCGCCTTCCCCAACCCCGAAGAACCTGGCGCCCTGGACCTGGCACTGGCCGAGGCCAGCAAAGCGGGAGCGGACCTGGTGCTGGCCAACGACCCCGACGGCGACAGGCTCGCGGTCGCGGTCCCCGACCCGGCCGCATCGGGCGGCTGGCGGCGGCTCACCGGTGACCAGGTCGGGGCCCTGCTCGGCGCATGGGTGCTGGAATGCAGCGCTAGCGACCCAGACCCGGGCAGCCGCCTGGTGGCCACGACCATCGTGTCCTCGACCCTGCTGTCCAAGGTCGCGCAGGCCGCAGGAGCCGACTTCGCGGAGACGCTCACCGGGTTCAAGTGGATCGTACGGGCGCGGGGGCAGCGGAGTGACAGCCGCTTTGTCTTCGGGTATGAAGAGGCGCTCGGTTACGACGTGGGTGATGTGGTGCGGGACAAGGACGGGATCGGCGCCGCGCTCGCTGTGCTGTCCCTGGTGAGCACCGCCCGCGCCCGCGGCCAGTCACTGCCGGACCGCTGGGACGCACTGGAAGTGACCCACGGCGTCCACCTCACGTCGGCGCTCAGCCTGGCCACCAGTTCACCGGCGCAGATCATGGCCAGCCTCCGGGCGGACCCCCCGGCCACGCTGGCGGGAGAGCCAGTGACGTCCGTGAACGACCTTGATGCGCCGGACGCGACAACGGGGTTGCCCCGGGCTGACGTGCTGGTGTACCGGCTGCCGGGGGGGCGCGCGGTCGTCCGGCCCAGTGGGACGGAGCCGAAGCTCAAGGCCTATCTCGAGGTGGTCGAACCGCTCGGTGGCCGGTCCCTGGCGGACGCGCGGGCCGCGGCAGCCGCCCGCCTCGGACCGTTGCGCACCGCCGTCGAGACGCTCGTCACGCGCTAGGGCAGGCGCACCACCGCGTAGACCGCACGATGGTCACTGCCTGGCAGGTCATGTACTGATGTGGCCAGTACCGCGCACCTGCGGTCGACGAGGACGTGGTCGATCGTGAGCAGCCCGGGCCCGTGCTCCGTGCCCCAGGTGGGGACCAGGCCGTTGCCTGTCTGGACGGCGGCATCGACGTAGCCGGAGCCCAGCAGGCTGCGGAGCTGTCCATGGTCGAGGGTGGCGTTGAAGTCGCCGGCCAGGATCCGCAGCGTGTGGCCGGCGGGGGGCAGCGCGCAGAGGTCATGGCGCCACAGGTCCGCCGCACTCGACAGCA
>DASYYE010000229.1:0-13887 GCA_035946955.1 Streptosporangiaceae bacterium
TTCTCCCACGGGTCCTCGAGCTCGATCTCCTTGGCGATGGACACGCCATCGTTGGTGATCGTGGGTGCGCCCCACTTCTTCTCGAGAACCACGTTCCGGCCCTTGGGGCCGAGGGTTACCTTGACGGCGTCGGCTAGCTGATTCATACCGCGTTCGAGGCCGCGCCTTGCGTCCTCGTCGAACGCGATCATCTTCGCTGCCATAGGCTCAGTCCTCCGGGAACTTTGTTGTCTATCGATGGATCGAGCCGACGCCCGCGACGGCTAGGCCCCTCGCCAGCGGTTCCTTACCGCCGCCGATGAGTGCCCCATCGCCCCGATCCCGCCTTGGCGTTGTCACTCTCAGGCCGAGAGTGCCAACGCCTTGTTTAGCACTCTCGGCCCGAGAGTGCAAGCCGTGGCCGCAGCAGCGGGCCACCCCGCCTGGGGACGTGATGAACACCACACCTGGTGGCTATAGACAGCGTCCAGGTTGAGAGCAAGTCGGCCGACCGGTATAACCGTGGTATGTCCGCAACGGAGAAGCTTGCGATCAGCCTGCCCAAGGACCTGATCGACAAACTCCGACGGGCCAAGGACGAGGGCCGGATCGAATCCGTCTCCGGGCACATTGCCGACTTGCTGCGACGCGAGGACGACTGGCGGGACGCGCGGGCGACCCTGGACCGCATCTTCGAGCGGTGTCCTGGCCCCGAGGATAAACACTATGCCTGGGCGCGGCAGGCCCTCGGCGTGGGCGCTGAGCCCGCCTCGTGATCGGCGGCCGCATCCTCGACACCAGCGCCTTGCTCCAGGCCGCCCGCGGCACGCCTTACATGCAAGCGCTGCTGTACGTCAGCCACGAACACCTGATCACGCTGGTGATACCGGCACCCTGCCTGGCTGAGGCCCTTTCCCGGCTCAGCGACCCGCAGCAGCAGGCCAGGCTGTTCGACCTGATCAAGTCCCCGATAGCCAGTGTCGCCCAGTTCGGGGCGCCAGAGGCCACAGGCACCGGACTGCTCCGGGCGAACGCCCTGCCTGCACGCGCCTCGACCGGCGCGGCCCACGCGGCCATCCTGGCCGCGGACCGTGGCTGGCCGGTGGTGAGCGCCAGCCCTGGGCCGATCCGCGTCCTGCACCCTGAGGTCGAGATCGAACCCCTCCCCTGAACGCCCTGCAGCCCCTCATCTCCATGATTGCGGTTGCTTTTACTGCACATAGCAGTAAAAGTCACCGCGATCCCGCTGATCAGCGCTCGGGGCATACGGCCGGGGCCCGGTAGACCGAGACGTGGGGTGGGTGGTCCCAGACGCCCTCCTGACACACAGCGCCCAACGATGTCAGCGTGCGCCACGGAAGGAACTAAAGGCAGCCCGGCACCAAGGGTGCCGGGCTGGCCTTTGGCATGACGAGCAGGGGCTTACACGGCGCGCACGGCCTCCGCCTGCGGTCCGCGCTCACCCTGCATGATGTCGAATTCCACCCGCTGCCCTTCTTCGAGGGTGCGGTAGCCATCCATCTGGATGGCCGTGTGATGCACGAACACGTCCCTGCCACCGTCGACCGCGATGAAGCCGTAGCCCTTGTCCGCGTTGAACCACTTGACGGTGCCCTGAGCCATTACCGAACAACTCCCTAACTGGGTGAGGCATCGAGTCCGCCCTTGCTCTCGCGGAACCCGCGGCCGCAGCACGCTTGGCTAACACGCAGGCCAGTAGCTAGCAGTTCCTGCCGACCGGCAGCGACCGGTTATGACCTTACCTCCTGCCACGCGCCCGCGTGCCAACTTGACCGCCAAAATACAAGTGGCAACTGACGCGGATTCGGCATGGCGCGGCTCACCGGCTGCTGGCCAGGTGAAGGAATCGCCGCCATACCCGGCTGCGGTCAGCGCCACGCGCGCCGGATGGGCCCGCAGGATCAGCCTCCCGCCACTGCCGGAATGACCGAAATGTGGGCGCCAGAGGGCACCGGCGTGTCCATGCCCTGGGCAAACCTCACATCTTCGTCTCCCACGTACACGTTGACGAAGCGGCGCAGGTTGCCCGTGTCGTCGACGATGCGGCCCCCGAGGCCTGGGTACGTGGCGTCCAGATGGGCGATGACCTCACGCAGAGTGCCTGGGTCCGCGCTCACTTCAGCACTACCGCTGGTGTATGTACGCAGAATGGTCGGTATACGAACAGAAACGCTCATGCAAACCTGCCTTCGGAGGCTGGTGGCCAAACCGGCAATGGCCCACAAGCTGTGACCTTGGATTCGGGCTGCGGTGGCAGCGAGAATCCCATGATCACAATACGGGTGCCACGGTTTTCTGGCCTGGCTATGGGATGGGATGTCACACAGGGGCTCCGAACTACCGGGACATCATGCCGCACCCGGCAGCGTCGCCTCGTGGGCCTCGAAGGCGGCCAGCGAAGGCTTGATCGTGGCCGGTGCCCCACCCGGGCTGGCCACCGCGTCCAGCGTCTTCAGGCCGTCTCCCGAATTGATGACCACTGTTTCGGCCGCGGGGTCGAGCAGGCCCTCGGCGATCAGCCGGCGCAGTACGCCCAGTGTCACGCCCGCGGCGGTCTCACCGAAGATGCCCTCGGAGGCGAGGAGCCTGATCCCCGCGACCATCTCCAGGTCGCTGACGTCACAGACCGCCCCCCCGGTACGGCGGACCACGTCGAGCACATACGGGCCGTCGGCGGGGTTGCCGATCGCCAGAGACTTGGCCGCCGTGGACGGACGCACCGGCTGGACCACCTCATGGCCTGCCCGGAACGCGGCCGCCACCGGGGCACACCCACTCGCCTGTGCGCCGAAGACCCGGTAGCTGGTATCTGCTACCAGGCCCAGCTCGATGAACTCCCGGAACGCTTTGTCGATCTTGACGAGCTGGGCGCCGGACGCCACGGGCACCACGATCTGCTCAGGCAGCCGCCACCCGAGCTGCTCCGCGATCTCGTAGCCGATCGTCTTGGAGCCCTCGGCGTAGTAGGGCCGCACATTGACGTTGACGAACGCCCAGTCCTCACGCTCGTCGGCGAGTTCGGACGCAAGCCGGTTCACGTCGTCATAGGTTCCCTCCACCGCGATCAGGGTGCCCCCGTAGACCGCGGTGGCGGCGATCTTCTGCGGCTCCAGATCGGCAGGGATGAGGACCACGGAACGCAGTCCGGCCCGGGCTGCCGCCGCGGCCACGGCATTGGCGAGGTTCCCGGTAGAGGGGCAGGCCAGCACCTTGTAGCCGAGTTCAGTGGCGGCCGCGAGCGCCACAGCCACCACCCGGTCCTTGAACGAGTGGGTCGGGTTCCCGCGCTCGTCCTTGACCCACAGCTTGGTCATCCCGAGTTCGCGGGCGATCCGGTCGGTACTGACCAGCCGGGTCCACCCCGGCTCGGTGTTGACCGAGGCAGCGACGTCCGGCGGTACCGGGAGCAGGTCCGCATAGCGCCAGATGCTCAGCGGTCCCGCTTCAATGTGTGACCTGGTGAGTGCCGGGAACTCATACGCGACCTCCATCGGCCCGAAACACTCCTGGCAGGCATGGCTGGCGCCGAGCTCGGCGGTTGCGCCGCACTCACGGCAACAGAGATGACTGGCGAACCCAAACCGGGTCGGTGTTTTCGTCGTGGGTGTAGTCACAGTGCGAGGCCTCTCTCTCCTCATCTGTCCCGTCGGTCTGCAGACTTCGGGTCGGAATTGGCACCTGCCACGACACTGGCCTCACAAAGCCCCACGAAAGAGGGCGACCGGGCGCCAAACGGGGCGGCCCGATCACCGCTCCGCCGCAAGCGGGCGATCAGGCTGAGCCAACAAACAACGCCGCCCTCGCGGGGTTCCAGGGGGTCGTCCCCCTGGACAAAATCGCGACTCAGGCGAGTTGGCAAAGCCCAACGAGCAGTGTCATCGGTTGCCGGGGCTTCACAGGGCCGTTCCCTCCACCCCTCTGGATGAGTGCTATTAAGTTGTGCCTGTACTGTAACCGATCCGGGTGCCCCCTCCTATGGGTGGCCCGGGGAGGGATGTCTAGCCTCACGGTCATGAACCCCGAAGCAGGCAGCGAAACAGCTACCCGAGTACTGATCGCCTCCAACCGTGGCCCAGTGTCTTTCCGTATGGCGCCGGATGGTGCTCTGACCAGCCATAGAGGCAGTGGCGGAGTGGTGTCGGGCCTGCTGTCCGTGGCTGGGCAGTCAGACGTGCTCTGGGTCTGCGCCGCACTCAGTGAGGCGGACCGCGCGGCATCCCGGGCGGAGCGCGGCGGTCTCCTGGACCTCAGGCTGGCCGACCAGGGCCCGGACGCGGCAGGAGACGGCCAGGGCCGGCTGGCAGCGTTGGAGCCCGCCGAGGATGCCTCTGGACGTCCTGGTGTGGGCAAGCCGCGCTCGGCCGTGCAGATGCTCGACATCCCGGTGCCGGTGTTCGAGCAGGCCTACAACGGGATCGCCAACTCCGTCCTGTGGTTCGTCCACCACATGCTCTACGACACGCCTAGCCGACCGGTCTTTGACGAGCACTTCCAGCGTGAGTGGGAGTCGTTCCGCGCCTACAACGCGGCGTTCGCCACCGCACTGGCCGAGGGGGCGGGCCACCCCGGGCCGCACGGGGTCCGGGCGATGATCCAGGACTACCACCTCACCCTGGTCCCCCGGATGCTCGCCGAGCAGCGGCCAGGCCTGGCGATCGCACACTTCTCGCACACCCCGTGGGCTCCGCCGGACTACTACGCGCTCCTGCCGGACGACGTGGCACGCGAGGTGCTCGATGGCATGCTGGGCGCGGACCACGTCGGGTTCCACGCTCAGCGCTGGGCAGAGGCGTTCCTCGACTGCTGCCAGGCCGTGCTGGGTGCCGAGGTCAACCACGAGGCAGGGACAGTACGCCACCAGGGCCACACGAGCACGGTGGCGGTCCACCCGCTCGGGGTGGACGCGGTGGAACTGCGCTCGAGGGCGGCAGAAGCCGACGTGGAGGCCAATGTCGCGGCACTGCGGGCGGCCACGGCTGACTGCAAGATCATCGTCCGGGTGGACCGGACCGAGCTGTCCAAGAACATCGTCCGGGGGCTGGCCGCCTACCGTGAGCTGCTGGTCACCCACCCCGAATGGCGTGGCCGGGTCACTCACGTGGTCTTCGCCTACCCCTCGCGTCACGACCTGCCTGAATACCGCGAGTACACGGCTGCCGTGCAGCGGCTGGCCCGGCAGATCATGGATGAGTTCGCCACCGAGGACTGGAACCCGCTGATCCTCAGCGTCCACGACGACTACCCGCGTTCCCTGGCCGCCTACCGGCTGGCGGACGTCTTGCTGGTCAACCCGATCCGGGACGGCATGAACCTGGTCGCCAAGGAGGGCCCGCTACTGGCCGAGCGCGGCTGTGCGCTGGTGCTGTCCCGGGAGGCAGGCGCGGCTGCGGAACTGGGGGAGGCCGCGCTGCTGGTCAACCCCTACGACGTGAGCGCGACCGTACGCGCCCTGCATGAGGCACTGAGCATGCCCGATGCGGAACGGATGCGCCGGGCCGCGCTGCTGGCGAAGATGGCTGCGGCCAACCCGCCCGCGGCCTGGTTCACCTCACAGCTCGACGCGCTGACGAGCTGCGGCTGACCCGCGTCGCGGGGCGGCGGCGGGTCCATGGAGCTTGTGTGGTGCCGGGGCCCCGGCACCACACAAGCTCCTGAGTGACGATGCAGGGTCAGCTCGCGAACCCGCAGTCGCCCGCTGCCGTCCCAGTGGGGAGGACTTCAAAGCCGTAGTGCAAGAGCGCTGACCTGGCAGTGGAGTTGGTGCAGGCCCAGCCGGCGGGACCGAAGAGCGCCTCCAGCGGCCCGGTCGGCTGCGTGCCCTCCGGGGCCTGGACCACGTCGTACAGGAGGTACTGGAACGTGGCGGTAAACGCGGGGCTGGTGACGGAGGACTTGGTCGGTGGGAAGGGGGCCGTTGGCGCGGTGCTGTTGACCTCGTGCAGCACCAGCGACCCGTCTTCGGCGCAGCCGAACAGGTTGCTGGCCGGTTGGGGGATGCAGGCCACACCGTCAACGAAGGCACAGCCGGTGGCGACGCACTTCGCGTCGCGGAACTTCTGGCTGAGCCATGCGCCCACGGAGAACGGGACGATCGCGTTGGGGTCGTTGAGGACCGGGTTGACGCCCTCGTTCTCCGCCAGGTTCCCGTTGTCGTCACTGACGCACGGGCCCGGGCCGGCAAGGCCGACCGCGGACAGGAAGGACGCACGTACGCCGGACGCCGGCTGCGGGATGAACGCGTCGATCGGGGCGTTCTTGCCGCCCACCTGGTCCCAGTTGGTGACGGCGCAGTTGTAGATCGCGGTCAGGTCCGCGGTAGTCAGGTTGGGTGGTGCATTGGTCTTCGCCTGGGTCGCGTAGGTGACGGCGTCCCGGGCAAGGTTCAGGAACGAGACGCTCGCCGGGTCGGTGCTCGTCCGCGGCCGTGAGGAGCGCGCGTAGTCCATGCACGGTTGACCGCCCGTAGTGGCATTCTCGGTGGTCAGTGCGGTGATCCCGGCCGAAGAACCGTCTGGGCGCGCGACCGGGTTGCAGCCGTTCTTGGTCACGATCGGATCGCCGGCCTGACCGGTCACGGGGTTGGTGGCGTCCCAGCCGTACAGCGGGCTGGCGGGCTTGGCAGCGTTGAAGCTGACACTGAACTGGTCCAGCACCCACTGGGTGGTGCCCGATCCCACACCGACGACAGCCGTCGGGCTGAGCAGCACAGCGGGGACGTTCTTCTCGGCGCTCGCCGTGTTTCCGGCGGAGTCGCTGGCAGTGACCGTGCAGGTGAAGTTGCCTGGTGGCGACTCCCACACGCCGCCGCCGGTGAGCGTCTGGCCCTCCGATCCGGTCTCCCTGCTCCATACACCGTTGGGCACGGGTGGGTTACACACCGGCTGCTGGGCGGTGTAGGGGGGCACACCGCCCACGATCTTCGCGTGGGCGGGCGCCATCTCGATACCAGCGGGGACGGTCACGTGCTGGAGCTCGATTCTTAATGGGGTCCGCGCGTGGCCGCGCGGGGTGGGGCTGATGGCCTGGGCCTGCGCCGTTCCCGCGAGGCTCATCGCGCCTGCCGCAGCGATCACCGCAACCGCGTGGACGTGCTTCCGCATGGGTGCTCCCTCCCGAATCTGACCAATGGACCACCAGTCAAACAGGGTTGGCGCGCGGGCCCCAGGGCTTGCTTTCCCGCGGAAAGCAAGCTTCCAAGCGGTGAGCCGTCAGGCGGACGGCGTTTCCAGGGCACCCGCGAGAGCGGCCAGCAGGGAGCTGATCCCCTCCGGCCCGTCCACGACCAGATCCGCCTGGACCGCCAGCTCGGTGACTTCCGCGGACGCGCTGCACACCGTCAGGCCAGGCCGTCCTGTCGCGCGCCAGGTACGGACGGCTCCGAAGGCAGGCAGGTCACCAAGGTCGTCGCCAGCGAAAACGACCGCCCAGGGCTCACGTTCGGCTGCCAGGCTGAGCAGCGCGGACCCCTTGTCCGTCCCGTGCGGGCGCAACTCGATCACCAGCCTGCCCGGCTCCGCGGTGAGGCCAGCCGAGGCGGCCAGCTGGTCGAGCGGGCCCCGCAGCCGCTCGAGCGTGCCCGCCGGGTCGGCACTGCGCCGGGTGTGGACCGCCAGCGCGTGGCCCTTGTCCTCGACCCAGGTGCCCTGCGACGCGTGGGACTGGGCGAGGACACCAGGCAGCGCCTCCCGCACCGCCGCCACCCCGGGCGGCGGCGCGGGCGAGGTGAGGACACCCGCCTGCCAGCGCTGGAGGCCGTACTGGCCGAGTATGACGAGGTCAGTGAGGTCGGCGAAGCCACCGAGCTGGACCGCCTGGGCCGCTGGGCGGCCGGTGATGACGGCCAGGGTGCCAACCAGCCCACTGAGCCGCCGCAGTGCCCCGGCCGCGGCCGGGTGCGGGCGCGCACGCTCCGGGTCAGCGACGATGGGCGCGAGCGTGCCATCGAAGTCCAGCGCGATCAGCGCCCGGCCAGGCTCGCGCAGTACCGCGTCCAGGCCCTCCCGGCCCTCGGCCGTCCGGGGCTCAGGCAGCTCCGTCCTCAACCGATACCGCCGTCACCGAACGGCCCCGACCTAATCCGCTGACGCCGGATCCGCTGCCTGCGCAAGCGCTTGACGAGCACCGGGTCCACCCGGAGTGCTTCGGGCTGCTCGATGATCTCGTTCAGCAACTGGTAGTAACGCGTGGCCGAGAGCCCCAAGGTTTCGGCGATCGCCTGTTCCTTGGCTCCGGGCTGACGCCACCAGCCACGTTCGAAGTCAAGGATTCGCACGTCACGCTCGGACAGCGCTGCCATGTGCCTTCGCCTCCTGCCGAGCTCGTGCCAACACCGCTGCCCCATGGTAGGACTGTGCACAGACGCCCGGCAGTGCCTGGCTTGCCGGGATCCCTTTCCACCATGACGGTGACCACGTACGCTCACCGTTCGTGGCCACTTTCGAATGTCTCAGTCTCCTCACCGACTACGGGCTTGACGACGGGTTTGTCGCTGCCTGTCACGGAGTCGCTGCCCGGATCGCACCACGAGTCCGGATCATCGACATCACCCACCTCGTCCCCCCGGGCGACGTGCGCCGCGGTGCCGCGGTGCTCGCGCAGACCATTCCCTACCTGCCACCCGCGGTCCATATCGCGGTGGTGGACCCGGGGGTGGGCACAGCCCGGCGCGGGGTGGCGGTGGCCGCAGGGGAGGCGGTCATGGTGGGCCCGGACAATGGCCTGCTGTCGTGGGCGGTCTCGGCCGTGGGTGGTGCCGAGCATGCCTACCAGCTCACCAACGGCGAACTGTGGCTGCACCCGGTGTCGCAGACCTTCCATGGCCGGGACATCTTCACCCCCGTTGCCGCGCACCTGGCCATGGGGGCTGACCTGGCGTCTGTTGGCACCGAACTCGACCCCGCTGACCTGGTCACCCTCCCGGCGCCCACCAGCCGTGTACTGGATGGTGAAGCGGAGGGTGAGGTGATGTCGGTGGACCGGTTCGGCAACGTCCAGCTCTCCATCGCCGCCCTGGACGCCGACCGTCTCGGCATCGGCTTCGGATCCCAGGTTGTGCTGCGTTGCGGGCGGCGCCGCCTGACCGTGCCCTACCTGGAGACCTTCGCGGCCGTGGCCCCGGGGGAGCTGGTCGCGTTCACCGACAGCGCTGGCCTCATCTCGCTGGCCGTCAACGCCGGTGACGCCGCCCAGCAGCTGGGACTGCCACCCGGCGCGCACGTCTACCTGGCAGCAGCGCAGCCGTCCTGACGGGCAGCGGTCCTGATAACGCAGCCGTCCTGACCGGGCGCACTCCCCGGAACTGGCCTTCCCACCCCGCCAGAGCGCCCTTACGCACGTCAGAGTGGCCACCTAAACAACACCAGACGTGGCAGAATGCACGTTGCTCCACCACCGGAGGAGGAACGCCGCCGATGGGGCTTTCCCACCGCGCCCGTGCTGGAATATCCACCGCGCTTGCTGTCACGCTCGTGGCGCTGAGCAGTTCCGATGCGGCTGCCGACCAGGTCCGTGCGACCGAATGGTGGTTGAACGCATTGCAGATCCCCGACGCATGGACGATCACGCGTGGCTCCGGGGTCACGGTCGCGGTGCTGGACACCGGTGTCAGCCCTGTCCAGCCTGACCTCGCCGGGTCGGTGGTCTCCGGGCCGGACTTCACGGGTTCGGGGCGTACCCGTGGCGAGCGTTACTGGGGGCGGCACGGCACCCAGGTGGCCGGCCTCATCGCTGCTCACGGACACGGGTCCGGTGGTTCGGAAGGCCTGATCGGAGTGGCGCCGCAAGCGCGGATCCTGTCCGTACGGGTGACGTTGGAAAGCAACGACCCCCGTCTGGGCACACCGGCCATCGCCAGCCGACTGCCTGCAGCGATCGCGCGCGGGATCGACTATGCCGCCAGCCACGGCGCGGGTGTGATCGACCTGCCGCTGGATCCCGCGACCAGGCCGGGGGCCCCGGGCTCAGGCGGCAGCCGCGCTGAGCAGAGTGCCATCAAGAATGCCCTGGCCAAGAACATCGTCTTGGTGGCGCCCGCAGGTGACACGGGCGCGCGGCCAGGCGTGGTGAACTACCCGGCCGCCTACCCAGGCGTCATCTCAGTCGGCGCGTTCGGCCCCAGGTTCGGCAGGGCAGGGTTCTCCAGCCGGGAACGGGTGACGCTAAGCGGCCCAGGCATAGACATCCTCACGGCCGACTCGCATGGCTACGCCCGCCTCGCAAGCACCAGCGCGGCGAGCGCCATCGTCGCCGGGATCGCGGCGCTCATCAGGGCGAAGTTCCCCACCCTGACGCCGGATCAGGTCACTGCCGCCTTGACCGCGAGTGCGGCCCACCACTCCCCCAGGGTCATGAGCGTCAGCTCAGACACCAGCCCTATCAACGCGGCACGGGCGCTGGCCCTGGCAGGGCACATCGCAGCGACCGCGAGCCCCAAGACGCAGGCACATGGCCAGGGGAACAGCGCAGCGTCAGCGGGCAGCGCAAGCAGCGGTCTCGGGCACAAACAGCTGACATACATCCTCATCGCCCTGGGTGCCCTGGCCCTCCTGGGTGCCCTGTTCGGCATGGTCTTCGGGTTCCGGGCGCTGCGCCGTCGCCGTGCCAAGGCCGCCCGTTTCGCCGAGATCCGTGCCGCGGCACAACTCCCCCGGACGCCGCGCGGGCAGCCAGCATCGCGCGCTGGTCAGGGCCAGCAGTCCGCAGCGGCCAGCCCACCGGCCAGGCCTGGCGGGACCGAACCGCCGGCCGTTGGGGCAGGGTTCGTTGGTGCCGGTGCGGGGCCCAGGCTGGCCATCCCAGGCGGACCCGGCTACCTGGGAGCACCACCCGCGACTGCGGCCACGGCTATGCCTCCGGCACCCGCTGGCGTGGCCCCAGGCTCGCCGTTCACCGGCTCGGCGCGGGCAGACTCGCCGTTCACCGGCCCGGCGCGGGCAGACTCGCCGTTCACCGGCCCGGGACCGGCAGACTCGCCGTTCACCGGCCCGGAGCCGACAGATTCGCCGTTCACCGGCCCGGGACCGTTCGGCGGCTCGGGACCGGCAGACTCGCCGTTCGCCGGCCCGGGACCGTCAGACTCGCCGTTCGCCGGCCCGTTGCCGTCGTGGGCCATGCCGAGTTCCGACCCGGTCCCGGGTGTGCCTGGTGCGCAGGCCCTGAGCACCCCCCGCAACCCCTGGCAGCCGGTGCCGCTCTCACCGAAGGCATTTCCTGGTGGCGTCCCTGCGGCGGCGGCTGCCTTCGGTGTGGGGCCCGGGCCGGCTGCCCCTCCGCAGCCCAACCTCCCTGCCCCCCCGCCGTCCAGCTTCGCCGCTCCCCCACCGCCAAACCTCACCGCTCCTCCGCAGCCCAGCTTCGCCGCCCCTCCGCAGCCCAACCTCCCCGCCCCGAGTGCTCCCGCCCAGGCAGCGGGCGGGGCTGCCGCCCGTGCAGAGGAGGAGAGCCGGCATGGCGGGCCCGGCGCCCAACTATCGCGGAGCCTCAGCGAAGGGCCCCGGGTCGTTGGGCAGCCGCCGTGGGAACCGGCGCCACAGCCCGACGGTGAGCTCCCCTGGACGAAGGATCCTGAGCAGTCCCCCGCCAGCGCGTCAGACCTGCCGCCGCGCGATACCGCGCACGATCAGGCCGCAGGCTGGGCATCCACTGCCCCTGGTCTCAATGACGACGCCATCCGCCTGGCAGGCAAGCTTTCAGAGGGCCAGGGACGTGCCCAGGGTGACCGGCCGATCTATGTCTGGAACCCGGTCACTGGCCCAGCAAGCGCGCGCCCCAGCACGCCGGCGCAACCGCGCCCGCTGGGCACGCCGCTCCTGGACGACACGTCGGGACCGCGTGCCACTCCGCCATGGGAGATCCTCAGCAGACCCGATGAGCAACGCGGTGCCGGCAAACCTGCTGACCTGCGCAATGCCGCGAAACCCGCTGACCAACGCGGTGACCGTGCCCTCCCGCTCCTGCCGTCACCGGACCGGTCCGGCCCGGCTCCACAGGCACCCCCCTCACCCGTAACGGACTCCCAGCGGCTGGGAAACCTTCCCCGCAGCCCATTGCCTGAGCCGCCGCCGTGGCCGAGCGGTTTCGGCAGCACCCCAGCGGCCGAGCGTGCCCCGAGCCGGCCGGGTGCCGCTGCCGCTGACCCCGATGCCGGGCCGCTGCCGGTGCGCAAGCCCGGCGATTCGCTGAGCGGCATCCTGGGTCAGCCAGGCGATTCTCAGTCCCGTTTCGTGTGGAAGACCAGCACGGACGTGTTCACCCCTGCGGCAGGCAAGGCGAGCCCGCCCAGTGGCGAACCACTGCGCGGACCCACTGGGCGGGCCACCATAAACCAGCCACCCGCAGCCATCCCCGACGCGCCCGTTGACAGCACAGAGACGCTCCCCGCCGTGCCCGACGACGAGAACTGAGACCGCTGGTCCGGGTCAAGAAGCCGATGCCGGCCGTGGTCCAGGCCCGCCCGGGGAGGGGTCGGCGTGGGACCCACCGGAGTGGGCGTCCGTGTCGGCGTCGGGGTCGGGGTCGTCGTAGGGCCGCCTGGGGTGGGGGTCGGCGTGTGGCCCACCGGAGTGGGCGTCCGTGTCGGCGTAGGCCAGCCCGGGGTAGGGGTCGGCGTGTACCCGCCGGGGGCAGAACTCGGCGGCAGCGTGGGCGTGGGCGTGTGCTCGCCGGGACTCGGTGGTGGTGTCGGCGTGGGCGTGTACCCGCCCGAGGTGGGGGTCGGCGTGGGTATGGGGTAACCGGCTCCACCGGGGCTACCGCCAAGGATCCCGCCAAACGCCGGGGAGGCAGCCGCTATCACGGCGGCTACCGCAGCCGTCCCGGCAACCGTCTCGGCCGCGCGGCGGCGGGCCATCCGGCGGCGCACCGCTGACACAGTCACCCGGTGCGGCGGTTCCCCGATCGCGGCGTCAAAGAGATTACGCAACTCCCGCTCCATCCCATCGCTGTCCATCCCGTTCACCCGACCTCTCGCTCCAGCAGTTCCGCCAGCCGCGGATCCTCGCGCAGCTTGGCCAGTGCCCGTGACAGTGCGCTCTTGACCGTCCCTGGTGGGCAGCCCAGCATGTGCGCCACCTCTGCCTCGGACAGGTCGTCGAAGACCCGCAGCACCAGCACTGCCCGCTGGCGGTGGGGCAGCGACCCGAGGGCGCCGCGCACAGCCATCCGCACGGCCACCTCTGTCGCGACATCTCCGGGTGCCGGGCCGTCTGGCACGGCTGCGGCGGCATGCTCGCCGTGCCACTTGCGCCGCCGCCACGTCGACCAGGTGTTCACCATCACCCGGCGCACATAGAACTCGGGGTCGTCGCGCCGCCTGATCCGCTCCCACCGGGGCCAGGACCTCGCCAACGCCGTCTGGACCAGATCCTCGGCAAGGGCCTAGTCGCCGGTCAGCAGCCACGCTGTGCGCTGCAGCGCGCGCTCGCGCAACTCCACGAACTGCGCGAAACCTTCCACCTCAACGTCCACGGCACCTCCGGACAGCTTGACCCGTCGCCCTACACGACTACTTGGGTGCCACCTGAGGTTCCGGCGAGAGCGAGAGACAGTACGGCGCAACCGTGCAGGGACGCCAGGAACCCCGAGGTGAAGGGTCCGGCCGGTGGGCAGAGCTTCAGCGGCTGTTGCTGGCCGCGGCTAGTCCTGACTTGTGCACCGAGGCGTAGACGTGCACATACTCCTGGCCGGACAGATCCTGGATGGCCTTGACCACCTCGTCGGTGATCAGCCGACGTGCCATCGCGGCGGGCTGCTTGCCCTCATACCCTTCGAACGTGAGCGGCTCCCCCACACGGATCCTCACCGGATGCAGGGCGGGGATCTTGTGTCCGGGCGGCAGCACCCGGTCCGTACCAATCATCGCCACCGGGATGACGGGCACCTGCGCGGCAA
>DASYYE010000230.1:0-7502 GCA_035946955.1 Streptosporangiaceae bacterium
TGACGCCGTTCGGGATACCAGGGTCTGCCGCGAGGATGGCAGGTGGCTCCGCCTACGCAGCTGACGGGCCGGCCGGTGACTTGGTGACCGTGGTCGCGCACGAGTCCAGTGCGCAGGCGGGCGAGGTGGCCAGCCGGAGCCTTGCGGAGGCGACGCTTGAGCAGCTCCACGACGACATCACGCGCATCACGCGCGGCTACACCGCGTTGTCGCCGGTAGACGTTTTCGCGGAGGCGCGGCGGTTGCGCGATGTGGGGTACCACTTGCTGTCACGGACCCGGCGGGCCGGTCAGGAAGCCGACCTGTGTCTCAGCGTCGGTGTGGCCTGCGGGCTGCTCGCGGCGGCGAGCTTCGACCTCGGCTGCTGGGGCGCGGCGACGGAGCAGGCTCGCGCGGCCTGGGTGTTCGGCACCCAGATCGGTCACCCCGGGTTGCGGGCGTGGGCGAAGGGAATGCAGGCGCTGGTCGCCTACTGGTCCGGTGACCCAGGGGTGGCGCAAACCCTGGCCGCCGAAGCCCAGCTGGTGGCTCCCCCGGGAACGGCGATGGTTCGGCTGCGGTGTATCGAAGCCCGCGCCTGGGCGCACCAAGGCCGGGCGCGGGAGGCGGAGCGGGCCATTGCGGGCGCGGAGACGGCACGCGACCAGGCAGATGGGTGTGATGAACTGCACGACCGCATCGGCGGGCAGTTCGGTTTCGACGCCGCACGGCAGGCGCGCTGCCACGCCACCGCCTACCTGCAACTCGGCGACCCGGCAAAGGCCGTCACATGGGCGGAGACCGCGATCAGCCTGTACAAGGGGATGCCCGAAGGCCGCAGGTGGCTGAAGATCGAGGCACAGGCCCACGCCGACCTCGCGGCGGGACGGCTCGTGGGCGGAGACCTCGACGGCGCGAGCAGCGCCCTGCGGCCCGTGCTACTCACCCCGGTGGACTTCCGGGTGGAAGGACTCACCCGCCGGGTCCAGCGTGTGGCCACCATGCTGACCACGTCTTCCTACCGAGGGTCGGCGCCGGCCCGCCAGCTCAGCGGGGAGATCAGCGAGTTCACCGCAGACGCCCTCCGCCCTGCCATAGGACCATGACCGGGCACCCCTTCGTCGAGGCCGGGCGCAGCCGGGCGCCATGGATGGCCGAGCGGCTCGCTGAACTGGTGTCGTGTGGGTCCCCTTCCGCCGACCCCGATGCCCTCGCCCGCTGTGCCAGCTTGCTCGATGACATGGGCGCGGAAGTGTTCGGGTGTGCAGCGCAGCGGTTCCTTCGCGGCGGCAGCCCGTGCTTGCTCTGGCGCGGCAACAAGCCTTCCCCGGTTTTGCTCCTGGGACATTTCGACACGGTGTGGCCGGCAGGCACCCTCACCGCATGGCCCTACACCGTCACCGACGGCATCGCATCCGGGCCAGGCTTGTTCGACATGAAGGGCGGGATCGTCCAGGCACTCGCGGCAGTGAGCCTGCTTGAGAACCCTGATTGCGTGACGTTGCTGATCACCAGCGACGAAGAGACAGGTTCAGCCGCATCTCGGGCACTGATCGAAGATCAAGCCCGCAGCGCGGCAGCCGTGCTGGTGTGCGAACCAAGCGCCGACGGCGGGGCCGTGAAGACCGCACGCAAGGGAGTGGGCAGCTACCAGTTCGAAGTACGCGGCCGGGCCGCACACGCGGGCCTGGAGCCACACCTGGGCATCAACGCCGGGATCGAGGTGGCCCACCAGGTTCTCGCACTGGCCGGACTCGCCGACCCGGCACAGGAGACAACCGTGACACCCACCGCAGTGGCAGCGGAGACCACCGCCAACACCATCCCAGAACGCGCCAACCTCACCGTGGACGTGCGTGCCTGGACCCGGGCCGAGCTGGAACGTGTCGACCAGCAGATCCGGCGGCTCACCCCGCACCTGCCAGACGCCGCGCTGGCGGTCCACGGTGGCATCAACCGTTACCCCCTGGAAGCGGCCGCGGCAGCCGGGCTGCTGGCGCTGGCGCAGGAAGCGGCGGCCCAGATCGGGCTCACGCCGCCCATCGGTGTCCGCTCGGGCGGCGGCTCCGACGGCAACCTGACCGCCGCGCTGGGCAGCCCCACCCTCGATGGGCTGGGCGCCGTCGGCGGCCACCCGCACGCCCGCGACGAGCACACCGACACCCGGGCCATGCCAGACCGGGCAGCCCTGCTCGCAGCCCTGATCACACGCATCAACGAAGACCCCGCCAGGGCCGGGCGTGGAGGGACACTCTCATGAGAATCCTCATCCTGGGTGGCACGTGGTTCCTGGGCCGCGCCATCGCCGAAGAAGCAACCAGCCGCGGGCACGAGGTCACCACCTTCAACCGGGGCCAGTCCGGGCCAGACACCCCCCGTACCCACCCCGTGCACGGGGACCGGGAAAGCCTCGGTGACCTGGTCGGCCTCGCCGCCAGGGGGCCGTGGGACACCGTGATCGACACCAGCGGGCAAGTGCCCCGCACCGTCACGGCCTCCGCCAGGGCCCTCGCCGCCCACGCGGACCGGTATGTGTTCATCTCCACTGTGTCGGTGTATCAGGGCTGGCCGGTGGAACCGCTCACCGAGGAATCCCCGGTACTGGACTGCCCGCCCGAGGCCGGGCCGGACTATGGGGAGAACCACCCCCAGGGCTACCCCACCCGCTATGGGTTCCAGAAAGCCGGCTGCGAACGCGCCGTCACCAGCATCTTCCCCGGCGCCACCGTCATCCTCCGGCCCGGTGTCATCCTCGGCCCCCACGAATACATCGGGCGGCTCCCCTGGTGGCTGCGCCGCATCGACCGTGGCGGCACCGTCCTCGCCCCCGGCGACCCCGCCCGGCCCATCCAGCCCACCGACGTCCGCGACGTCGCGGCGTTCGCCGTGGCCGCAGCCGCTGGCCTGAACGGCGTCTTCAACGTCACCGCACCCCCGGGACACACCACCTACGGGTCGCTGCTGTCTGCCTGCCAGCAGGTCACCGGCTCAGACGCCACCCTCATGTGGGTCAGCGACGACTTCCTGCTCCACCACGGCGTCAAGCAGTGGACGGAAATCCCGTTGTGGCGCACCTACCCCGGCACCTGGGACGTGTCATCCGACCGGGCACGCGCCGCCGGGTTGACCTGCCGACCCATCCGCGACACCGTGAGCGCTACCTGGCACTGGCTCACCACCGACGGCACCACCATCACCCACCACCGCCAAGCCGCGATCGGCCTGGACCCGGCCACCGAACAAGACCTGCTCACCGCCTGGCGACACAGCGTGGACGACACGCGCTGACCAGGCAGACCTGCCTGCCTGCGCTGGGTCAGGAATGGCCAGTCCGGAACGACCAGCGAGTGCCCCGCAGGTTGTCTCGTTTCTATTTGTCCCAGCACTGGGAATGACCTCACGGTCACCGTCTCGTTACGCTGCATGCGCTTGTGTGGCAGGACCGACCCGGGAGGCGATTCGTGCTGACTGCCATCCGCCCTGTGTCCCTCAGTCTCGACGAGGCAGCAAGATTAGCCGCGTCCTACGGTGTGCCGGTCGAGGATGCGCTGCTGATCGCGGTCAACCTCTTCGGGATCTCGTCCGGCCAGAACAGGCACCGTGCAAGGGTCACGGTCAGGCTCTCAAGCGAGCCGGACGTGCCGTGGATGGTGATCGTCCCGCTCAACGCCGTCGACTCGCCTTTCAGGCTCAGCGGCCAGAATCTATATCTGGGAGACGCGCTCGTCGGGCATGTCCGCCGCATCGACGCTGACGAGGCTGTCGGGGGGTACTTCCGCGACGGTGGCCGCGCTGCGACGCTGAATCCCAACGCGCGCAGTCGGTGCGTCGGGTGCGCGTTCTGCCCGAACACCCTGGAGGCAGCTGCGGACCCGCGGCTGTCCGAGGAGCGGGAATTGACCGGGTTGCTGGCCGCGATGGTCGAGCAGCACCCACGCCGGGACCTGACCGAGTTGCGGGAAGTGACCATATCCACCGGGTGCTTCCACGAAGAGCACCTGGCGGTAAACCACCTGGTTGGGTTGCGCTCGGTGCTAGCAGACCATGGGGTCACGGCCCGGGTGGGCTTCCTGACATCGGTCATCCGGTCGGACGCCGGGTTCGCCCACGTTGCGGAACATGTCTCGCCATTCGTGCTGCGGCTGACAGCCGAGTGTTTCACCCGGCGCGACCTACTGCTCAAGGTGAGCAAGGCTCGGCTGCCGAACCAGCAGATGCCTGACTTGCTCCGCCGCGCCCGCCGCGCTGGGCTAGGAACATCATTCACCTACATCGTTGGGCTCGATCCGCTGCCCGAGTTGCGTGCGGGAATCGCCGCGCTGAGTGAGCAGGTGAGCGAGTTCCCCAATATCCAGGTCTATCAGGCACACAACTCGATCATGGCCGGCCTGCGAACACCCGGCGCTGACCAGCTCGACTTCTATCTGCGGGCCAGGGTGGAGATAGAGGGGATCTTTGGTGGACGCGGGCTGCGCCCGCAGGCATGGGAGTGCTACCGGCCATTGTGGTACTTCACATTCGCCGGCGAGCGGCTGGTGAAGGCCTGACTGTGGACGTCACCCTCCGCGCGGACGCCCTATGGCGGGCGGTCACATACCTCTCAGTGGCCCAACTGCACTTGCGGGCAAACCCGCTCTCAATCCGCGCCGTCGAGGACTGTGACGTGAAGTCCCGGCCCTCAGGACATTGGGGAACGGTCCCAGGGACCGCGTGGATACTCGTGCATGTCGGGCTTGCCGCCGGCCGGTACGCGGATGCTGAGATCATCCCTGTGGTCGGCGCAGGTCATGCAGGGGTAGTCCAGCGAGCACTGGGCTGGCTGACCGGTGACCTCGCCAAGGTGAACTCGCGTTACGGCCCGGACACCGACGGGTTGATGGCCCTGGTGACGTCGTTCCCAAACGTCGAAGGGTTGGGTTCGGAAGTTCATCCAGCCTTGCCAGCCGGTGCGCACATGGGCGGATGGCTTGGCGGTGCACTCGCCTTCGCGCAGGGTATGGCGTTGGACGCTCCGAGCCGGGTGGTGGTTCCGATCCTCGGTGACGGCGAGTGCGAAACGCCCGTCACGGCGGCGTCATGGCTCGCTCACAGGGCGGTACCTGGAGCCTCGGTCCTTCCGGTCATCCACCTCAACGGGCATCGGATGGGCGGGCCGTCGCTGCTCGGCCAGATGGGCGACGAGGAAGTCGCAGCGTATGCACGGGGGCTGGGTTGCGAACCCGTCATCGCGCACGTGAGTACGGGCAGCCTTGCTGAGCACGCCGCTTTCCACCGGGTCCTCGTCGACGCGATCGCCGCGGTACGCGGGGGAGGTCGTCGCGTCGTCATCCTTCGGTGCGTGAAGGGCTGGTCCGGCCCAGTCGGCGCACATAAGACACCGCTGACCGACCTTGCCCGAGATCCATATCAGCGTGCGGTGCTCGGCGAGTGGATGTCTTCGTACCGCCCGGAGGAACTTTTCGACGACCACGCGCAGCCAATCGGCGTCCTCGCGGCAGCGGTCTCCGAGGCCCGCTTCTGCCGCGCGCAACCAGCGGAAATGCCCCTAGTCCCCGCCGCGTACCCTGCGGGGCGGGGGTTCGCAGCCGAGGTAACCGCTGTACTTCGGGCACACGCCTCTGCAGGCGACTTCAAGGTCTTCAGTCCAGACGAACTTCAGTCGAACCGCCTCGGCGAACTCGCGGACGAACCGTGGACGCACGAGGTGCTCGCCGAGGAGGTGCTGCTCGGGTGGCTGGCCGGCTGGACCACGAGCGGGCGCCGGGGCGTCCTCATCTCATACGAGGCGTTCGCGCCACTGCTGCTGACCGGGCTGGTAGGACACATGAAGCAGCGGCGACTCGGGGACGCGACGCTGCCGAGCATCAACTTGCTGCTCACGTCGTACGGGTGGCACAACGTCTACAGCCACGGCGACCCGTCCCTTGTGACCGCGCTCCTCGGCACTGGCGATCCCACCGTGCACGTCTACACCCCCGCTGACGCGAACAGGACCGCCCTTGCTCTTGACGACGCCCTCCGATCCGTCGGGCGAATCAACGTGATCGTCGCCGGTAAGCACCCTCTGCCGCTGCAGCCTCACGAGACAGTCGATGAGGAACGCAGGAACGGCATGGCCGTCTGGGACCATCTCAGTGACTCCGGCGAGCCTGACCTGACGTTCGTGTGTGCTGGTGACCTCGCCGCAGCTGTCGTGAGCGCAGCCGTCGGCGAAGTCCGGCAGCTTCATCATTGCCGTGTCCGCGTTGTCATCGTTCACGAACTGACCGCGCTCGCAGCCCCCGGGCTCCAGCGATATGTCGGCGAGGGTGCACCGGTGGTCGTGGCCACAATCAGCCACCCCGCCGCGATCTGGGGCCTACTTGCCGGACGAGTCGAGCGCGTCAAGGTGGTGGGATGGCGCGAGCCGCCCTATCCGATGAGCCAGGAGGAGCTGGCGGCCTACGCCGGCCTGGACACAGTCGGCATTGTGCGTGCCGCGGCAACCCTCATGGGTAGCCGGGCGGACTGATGACGCCCACCATCGACGCCGTTCAGGTCGTCACCACGGACAGCAAGCCAGGCAGCGATGCCTCGTTCATCGCCATCCACGGTGCGCAGCGCACCGGCTGGTACGGCCCAGTGAGCACCGAGATCGGGCAGTACGTGGAGAAGTTGCTCACCCATGCTGTGGTCGGCGAGTCAGCCATAGACCACCACGCGCTCCACGTGGCTATGTGCCAGGCCGCCTGCGATGACCCGTCCCCGGTGGCGTCTTGGGCAGTAGGTGCGCTGGACTGTGCAGGCTGGGATCTGCACGGGCAGGTCGCCCAGGTTCCGGTCTGTGATTTGCTAGCCCCCTCTCCTGTGCCCACAGTGCCGCTGTACGCATCGTGGCTAGGCCTGGATGTCGCGCACACGACACCGGCGGCGAATGTCCGGCAAGTCGGACGCAGCGGATGGCGGTTCACCAAATGGGGCCTGCGCCGAGATCCCGCGAACGACACCCTTGCGGAGGCATCGCGGCTGGCGGCGGCGACGCAAGCGGTGGCCTCCGCGCTCGGCGACGCTGCTGCATTCGACGCCGTCTTCACGTGGGACACCGCGCTCGCGGGCCTGATTGCCGGCCAGATCGACCCGGCGGACGTGCTGTGGTTTGAGGATCCGCTGCCACTCTTCGCCCCCGAGGCGTACCGATCCCTCGCAGTCCAAACGCCCCTGGCGCTCGGTGAACGACTGTTCCTGCACGACGACGCGCGAGCGCTGCTTGATCTACGGCCCAAGGCGTTCACCCCGGATGTGGTCGCATGCGGCGGTCTCACCCGCGCCGTCGATCTCGTCATCACCGCTGGCGCTCAGCGCATACCGGTTTACCCGCACGGCCGGTCCTTCGTCCCCGCGGTGCACCTGGCCGCCGCCTACCCGGACAAGATTCCAGCCGTCGAGTATCGGCTGCAATGGGAACCCGTTCGGCAACACCAGTACCTGCGGCCCAATAAGCCCGTAGACGGTGTGATCACCGTTCCCAGCTCACCGGGCCTCGG
>DASYYE010000231.1:0-1831 GCA_035946955.1 Streptosporangiaceae bacterium
GCGGGACAACCTCGCCATCGCGCAGTCGAAACGAACCAAGCGATCGGTCAGGTGATCTGCGGCTGGAATGACGCTGGAATTCGAATGTCCATGCTGGCAGTCAGGGACTAACAGAAAAGACGGTCAGCCGGTATGACGATCTCGCCGGGATCCGGCAACGACAAGGGTTGCGCGCCGCTGCGAGTACTCCGCCGTTCCTGGTCCAGGCGCACGAGTGTGCCATGGGCGAACGTGCGGAGCGGGGCGGGAAAGTCGAGCACAAGGTACGCCAGATCGCCCGGCGGGTAATGCGCCAGCAGGCGGATGACCCGGCGGACGCCCGGGTGCCGCGACAACCTATGGAGGCGACGTGAGTGCGGAGCAGGTAGAACTGCGGCCGGACTTCGACGGCGGCCGCCCGCCCGTCGGGACGCCCGGCCCCGGGGCTCATGAGCGCCGACCGCAGCCCCCCGTCCGAATCCCGTCGGAGCTCGAATGCAGCGTGGGCGTCACGTTCGATGTTCTTCTGCGCCATTTCGAGGACCCCACCGTAGGAATGGTGGGAGGGCACCCGGTACCCGTCAACGGAAATGGGACTTTCCTGGGTCATGCCGTGCACCTTCAGTGGAGGCTGCACGACCGGATCGCCCGCGTTTCACCGAAACTGGGCGAGATGGTCGCCTTCCGCAACGTAGTGCCCAGCATTCCGCTCGACACGCCCGTCGACGAGCTTTCCATCCAGGCCCTGGTTACCCAGTTCGGGTACCGGCTGGTCTATGAGCCCGGCGCGGTCGTGTACAACCGTGGCCCTGCCACCGTGCGCGACTTCCTGCGCCAGCGGCGCCGGATCTACGCCGGGCACCTGCGCATTCGTGACCAGCAGGCGTACTCGGCCTCAACCATGAGCGCCTGGCGGGCGGGCCGCGCGTTGCTGGGACCGGAGTCGTTCGCTACTCCGCGGGCGGCGTTGTGGACCACCGGCACAGTCGGGCTCGAGGCCACCGCTCGGGCACTGGGCCGCTACGACGTCGCCCGCGGTCGCCGCTCCCACCATGTGTGGGAAATGTGCGATACCACGAAACAAGATATCGAAGACGCGGCTTATGCGCAGCGTCAGCACAACGTCGCGGTATTCCACATCGTGAACTTTCACCGCCTGGAGCTCGAGATCGGCCCCCACGTGAGCCGCCAGCTCGCCCGGCGCGTGGCCGACCGCATCCATCAGGCTCTCGGCCCGCCGCCAGGGTCTCGGCCCAGGAATCCGGGACCGCTGTCGCCCTGCTGCCCGGTGATCGCGGGGCCGCGGAGCGAGCCGCCCGGGCTGTGGTGCAGCTGTTCGAGGCCACTCCCGTTGCATCCAATGGTCGCGGCGTGAGTACCCCGGTCACCCTGGCGTGCGGCATCATCGCCTTCCCGCAATCCGGACCGGTCATGTCCGGATCCGAGCTGGCGCCACAGCTCCAACTCGATCCCGCCCGCTCGGCGCCACGGGAGACGGCGCTCGTAAGTGGCGGGACCGGTTTCCTGGGTGCCAGCCTGACCGCGAGGTGATCATACCGAGTCGGCACTATTCCATCGCCTGGCTCGAACAGGCGCTCCCGGCCCTGGCAGATCTCGTGCACCGACAGCGTGGCTGGTCCCCGGTGCGAGAGGAGGAAACAGCGACATGGACGTCCTGATCACCGGAGGCAATGGGCTGCTCGGCCGCCACCTGGTCACGGCCCTGCAAAACCGCGGCGACAGCGTACGGGTGCTCGCGCTACCCGACGAGGACACCCGGTGGCTTCGTCGGCGCGGCGCCACGGTCTACCGGGGTGATGTCCGCTGGCCGGACACGCTGGTCGCGCCGATG
>DASYYE010000232.1:0-4066 GCA_035946955.1 Streptosporangiaceae bacterium
ACCTGGCCGCGACCACCACGGTTGCCAGGCGCGCGATGGCCGGGGTGAGCGGGAGAACCAAGCTGCGCCAGGCCGACATTGCCATCGTGACGGTGATAATGATCGCCGTGTTCGTGGTCATGGGGGTGCTGGCTGGCAACGGAGTGAGTGACCGGATCGTGTACGGCCTGTACCCGGCCGCGGTACCGCTGATCGCCGGCGGACTGGCCTGGGCGGGCATCATGGCGGCACGGGCAAACTGGCGCGAGTTCGGCACCGCGGTCGCGGTCGCCGTCGTAGGGGCCGTGGGCCTGCTCGCGGGACCGGCCGGGGCCTGGGGAGTCGACGCTGTGGGCGTCTGTGCCGTGCTCCTTGCCAACGCCGCCATCGGTGCCCGGCAGCAGCGGTCATGACGGTGCGCCATGACCGATGACACCCTTGACCCGCTGATCCACGTGCCCACCCGGCTGAAGATCGTCGCGACGCTGGCGGCGCTGCCCGACGGCGACACGCTGTCCTTCACCCGGCTGCAGGACATGATCGGCCTCACGCCCGGCAACCTGATCATCCACCTGCGCAAGCTCGAAGAAGCCGACTACCTGAGCAGCCACAAGACCGGCAACGGGTCTGCGTCCAGAACCACGGTGGCCCTGACCAGCCACGGCCGCGCGGCACTCGACGCCTACACCCAGGCGCTGCGCGACCTGCTGGGCGGCCTGTAAATGGCCCGGCCGGCCCCGGCCTTCCCTGACAGCCCCCGACCAGGGGGCTGTCAGCCGTTGCCGGCCAGCACCCGCACCGCCACCACACACCCGGCCCGATATCCGGAACCAAGAGGGAGATGGCAGAACCAGCCCTCCCATACCCCTGCCACCATGGTCATGAAGCCATGTGGCCCGGTGGCTCACCTTGCCCACGAGCGGGCCGGATGACAATCGCCACGCCCCCGCCGCGTCGACGGTGCCGGCGGCCTCGAACCCGAGCACAGCGTTGGCAGGCAGCGGGATGTCCTTGAGATGGCCGGCGCGTAGCTCCAGATCGGTGGGGCTGATGCCGGCGGCCTTGACCTTGAGCCTGATCTGTCCCTCGCCCGGTTCCGGCAGCGGGACCTGGGCCCACCTCAGCACCTCCGGCGGTCCGTATCCGGTCATCACGACCGCGTTGGTCATAGCAGTTCCTCCCTTCCCGTGCTGACGGCCCGGGTATTCGGCTGACTCGTAAGCTCGCCGTCGCCTGCCTGTGGAGGTCGTTCGTGGCCCTAATACCGGCCACCGCGCTTCCTGCCATCCCGGTAATCAGCCATAGTCCGCTCGCGCCCGCGGATGGCTGGATACCGGGATGGCAGGAAGCGCGGTGGAGAGTAGAAGTTACTGATACACGGGCGCGCTGGGTTTCAGCGGGCTTGTCACACAGCCTGAGGAGAGCTGCACGCATGTCTAGCTCTCAGGTCATCCGGGTGGCCCGGCGCGCGGCGGTGCTAGCCAGGATCTGCGCTCTGATCCACGGGAGGTGGGCGCGAGCCTCCGCCGGCTCTGCTGGTCCGCCTGCCGGAACGCGCCCAGGCGCGGGAGGGCCGCCCCGCGCGCGGGACGACGGCTCGGGGGAGCGTTCGCCGGGCGCGATGGAGGCCCCGGCGGGCTTGGGGCGAGTCTGGGCCGCCTTGGTCGCTCTGCCTCGCGAGCACGCGCTGTTCTGCTCGATGCTGCTTGTAGCCGTCATCGTGCGGGTGATCGCCGTGCTCGGGTACCCGCCCGCTTTGTGGTTCGAGGACAGCCTGTTCTATGTACGGGCCGCGCTGCGGCCTTTGCCCGATCGCGTACGGCCGGTCGGGTACTCGTTCTTCCTGGCATCGCTGGCGCACTTTCACAGCGTGTGGCTGGTCACTGCCATGCAGGCCGTCATGGGCCTGGCCATGGGGATCGCGGTCTACGTGCTGCTGCGGCGGCACGGGGTCGCGGGCTGGGTGGCGAGCTTGGCGGCCGCCCCGGTGCTGTTGTCGGCCTACGAGCTGCAGATGGAGCATTTCGTTCTCAGTGACACGCTGTTCGGGCTGCTGGTCACCGCCGCGGTGGTCATGGTGCTCTGGCGGCCGGTGCCGCCGGTGTGGGTCTGCGCCCTGGCCGGACTGGTCCTGGGCTGGGCCGTCCTGGACCGGGAGCAGGGCATTCTGCTGGCGATTCCGTTCGGCCTGTGCTTGTGCGCCCAGCTGGCCAGGCGAGTTTCTGTGCCGAGGCTGCTGGCGGGCGTTACCGCGATGTGGGTGACGCTCGCGGTCCCGGTGGTGGCGTACGGCTGGTGGTTTGACCAGGTTTATGGCTCCTATGGACTTACCAGCAGCACAGGAGTGTTCCTGTACTCGCGGGTGAGCACGTTCGCCGAGTGCTCGGTGATGAAGCCGCCGGCCGACGAGCGCTGGCTGTGCATCCCCGCGCCGCCCGCCAAGCGGTCGGACCCAAACTTCTATGCCTGGTACGCTACGTCCCCGATTAACGTCGCGCCGCCTGGTGGTTCTGAGGTCGACGCGCGAGTCAACAGCCTGGCCACGAACTTCGCGCTGCGCGCCATCGAGGCACAGCCGGCGGCATACCTGAAGGCGGTCTGGCTGTCGATGACGACGAATTTCGAGCCACAGCTCACGGACAGCGCGGCGTGGTTCTCCCAGAGAAACTACGAGTTCCCCGCGGCCGCGCCGCCCGGGTCGCTGCGGACCTTTGCCGCTGCCAACCGCGAGCTGCCTTACTACCGGGACTGCTACGCCTACAACGGCGACCGCGATCCCAGCACCCAGATGGTGCGGCCGTTCGCGGGATGGATTCGTGCATACCAGCGCTTCATCGTCCTGCCCGGGCCGCTGCTCGCGCTGATAGTGCTGGCGGGCCTGGCAGGCATCGCGTTGGCCTGGCGGAGCCTGGGCGGCCCGGCACTGCTACCGTGGCTGACTGGCGCGGTGCTGATTGTCACGCCCGCCGCGACAGCTGGCTATGGCGCCCGGTACCTGCTCGCCAGCATCCCGGCGTTCTGCATCGCCGGCGCGATCGGGGTTAAGGAAATCAGTGACTGGCTCGCAGGACCCGCCGGCGCCGACGACGCCATCGACCGCTCATAGCCAAAAATACTGACCCCAGCCGACTCACCTACTCGCCGCCCTGCCGGCCGTGGCCTGCTGGGCCGGCCGGCGTGAGGCACCGCCGGGCAGGTGCCAGCGGTACGGCGCGACGAGGTGGTCGAGTGCGGGCTGCGGACCCCACGAGCCAGGGACGTAGGGCCTTATCGGGGGCGGGTTGTCCAGCAACGGCGCTGAGATCTCCCACAGGCGTTCGATAGCGTCAGCGTTTGTGAACAGGGACTGATCCCCGAGCATGGCATCCAGGAGCAGCCGCTCGTAGCCCTCCAGGCCGCGGGCGGTGCAGAATGAGTCGCCGTAGCGGAAGATCATCTCGGCGCTGCAAAGTCTCATCTCGGCCCCGGGTTCCTTGGCCAGGAAGCCGACCGTGATCGAGCCGGGGTCGGCGAAGTCGATGGTGATCTCGTTGCGCCGCCTGTTTGAGTTCGGCGTGAAAGCTGGGAAAAGCCGTAGCGGCGGTTCGTGGAAGCCGAGCGTGACCAGCTGGCGGCTCGCGGCGAGGCGCTTGCCGGACCGCAGGTAGAACGGAACTCCGGCCCAGCGCCAGTGGTCGATCTCGGCCCGGACCACGGCCAGGGTCTCGGTCTGCGAGCCCGGGGCCATGCCGGGCTCGTCCTGGTAGCCGGCGTACTGCCCGCGTACCGCGTGCCGGACGTCGATCGGCTTGAGCGCGTCGAAGACCTTGGCGGTCTCCTGGCGCAGGTGCCTGGCATCCAAAAAGGTCGGCGGCTCCATGGCCACGAACCCGAGAACCTGGAACAAGTGGGTGACGAGCATATCCCGGTAGGCGCCGGTCTGGTCGTAGAAGTCCGCGCGCCCTTCAATCGAGAGGGTCTCGGGCACGTCGATCTGCACGTAGCCGATGTGCTGGCGATTCCAGACCGGCTCGAACAGCCCGTTGGCGAACCGCAGGGCCAGGATGTTGTCGACCGACTCCTTGCCGAGGAAGTGGTCGATCCGGAA
>DASYYE010000233.1:0-7295 GCA_035946955.1 Streptosporangiaceae bacterium
ACCGCCACAGCGGTGAACTCCAATGGCCACAAGACGACCACAGCGGGCACGTTCACCACGCCGCAGCCCCGTGGCACCTTCTCCGCCTCGACCACCCTGGTCGATGGGGAGACCTATGGCGTCGGCATGCCCATCATGATCACTTTCAGCCGGGCCATCCGGGACAAGGCCGAGGTGGAGCACGCCCTGCAGATCTCGGCCAGCAAGCCGGTGGTCGGGGCCTGGTACTGGATGAGCAACACGCAGGTGTGGTTCCGGCCCCGCACGTACTGGCCCGCGCACACCGAGGTCAGGTTCGACGCCCGCCTGCGGGGAATCCGCGGCGCGCCCGGCGTCTACGGCAGCAGCGGCCTCACCGGGGGATTCCGGATCGGTAACTCGCTGATCGTGGTCGCCAGTGCCGCCACCCACTACATGAGGGTCTGGTACAACGGCCACTCCAAGGGCAGGTGGCCCATCAGCACCGGCCGCCCAGGTGACGACACACCGGATGGCCACTACCTGTCCTTCGACATGGGCAACCCGGTGGACATGGACTCGGCTACCTACGGCGTCATGCCGGGCGACCCGGGTTACTACAACGTCCTGGTGTACGACTCGGTCAAGTTCACCTACAGCGGCGACTACGTGCACAGTGCCCCATGGTCAGTGGCGCAGCAGGGGGTCACCAACGTCAGCCATGGGTGCGTGAACGTGGGCCCCGCCAATGCCGCCTGGTACTACAACCACTCCGTGTTCGGCGACCCGATCTCGGTCGTGGGCAGCCCGGTGAAGGGCACCTGGGGCGACGGGTGGACGATCTACTTCCTGAGCTGGCCCAAACTCCTGGCCGGGAGCGGGACCGGGCAGGCGGTCGAGGTCAGCCCGCAGGGCAGCCGCTTCGCCTCACCCCAGTCCCTCCCCGGTGTCAGTGGACCGTCATGGAAGTCCACTGACGTCCCGCGTCGTGGGTGAACCAGGTCTGCTGCCGGCTGACACCTTCCTGGAAGGCGAACCCGTGGGTGTCGGTGACCACCGAGCCCTCCAGGGTGAAACCGGCCCCAGCCAGGGCTGCCGCGTTTGCCAGGCTCGGGCTCTCGTGCCAGGTCCGGCCGCGGTCCCGGGAGATGTAGAGGTCCATCCGGCCGCCGGACAGGATGATCGTCCCTGCGGGGCTCATGGACGCGTCGCCGAGGTACCCGCCCGATGGCGGGCTGGTGGTCTTGCGCCAGCTATGGCCGCCGTCACCGGACAGGTAGGCGACCTTGGCCTGCTGGCCCGCGCCGGGCTCCATGCCGCACCCGAGCCACAACGAGCCACCGGGCGCCGCAGCCAGCGCCCCCGACCACGCGCCAGCGCAGGGCACGGGCAGTGGCCGCCACCGCGCAGAGCCGTCCGCCGGGCCGCTGAGCAGCAGGGGCCTGCCTAGGCTGGCCGCCATGGCGAACACATAACCGACGCCACCGGACACGACGACGCGTGCGGACCCCACTCCCGTGACGGACGCGCCTGGGACGGCCCGCCACATACCCGGCCCGGGTACCCCTGAGTAGACATGGAAGGGGCATGCCGCCGCGCCGCTGCCGCACCGGCCCGTGACCGCGAGCACCCGGTCCGTGCCTACCCCGAGACTCTGCACCTGTCTGCCGGGGACACGCATCCTTTGCCAGGTGGCCCCGCCGTCGCGCGTCTGCCAGAGGGCGGGGCCGAACGCCCAGCCCTGGCTGGTGGTGGCGAACAGGATCCTGCCCACCGCAGGAGCTGGCGGGCTGAGCTGGTACTGGTCCGCGGGCGGCGCGTCCGGCGCAGGCACCATGAACCAGCTGCGGCCGCCATCGACCGTCTTGCGCATCACGACCGTGCGGCACGTCCGGACCTGGTTCGCACACGGCGTTGCGAGCAGCCAGCCAGTCGACGCGGACGCGAAGCTGGCGTCCAGGACAGTCAGCGCGCCCCCACGCATCGGCACGGCCGCTGGTGTCCCGGACCGTGCCGCCGCGACCCGCGCGGTGCCCGGCGCTGAGAGGCTGGCGTCGCGCGCCCGGAACGGCGCAGCCCGGCCGCAGGCGGCGCTCGCAACCAGCAGCAGCGCCATGATCACAACTGAAGTCAGCAGGGTCAGCAGGTGCGGCGCACCCCACCGCGCCGTCACTGAGTCAATACGGGTCCCGGTCATGTCCGGTCACCCTCCGCCCGTCTGGTGCGCCATCGAGGACCGCTGGCACTCTCATTACCTAAGACGGCGCACCGAGCACACGGTTGGGCTGTGTCAGTGTGGCTGGGGCAGCGTGGTTGCGTAGATTTCGGAGTCCTTCGCGGTGCCGGCGGCGCTGCCCCAGCTCATGAACACGGTGGGGGTGCTGCGGCCGGGCAGTGCCGTCAGGCCGAAGGTGTCGCCTGGCCAGGTCTTGGCGTTGCCGTAGCCGGGTGAGACCCGCACTGCCGGGCCGAGCCAGCCCTTGGCGGTCGAGAACGGCCGCAGGTAGGTGGCGTAGCCCTGGGCGGCGGCGTCGGTCTGCCAGCCAACGTAGGCGGTGCCCGCCGCGCCGCCCGCCACCTGCACGATATGGACGGCGTGGTCGTGGTCAGGCGTGACGCGCACCGGCCGCGACCACACCCTGCCGCCATCGGAGGACCAGGTCAGCCAGCCGATGTCACCGGCGGCGGTCTGGGTGTCCCAGGTCGCGTAGAGGGTGCCGCCCGCGTCGGCACCCAGGTCCACATCGATCCACCACTCGCTCACCACGATCGGCCCCTGGCCCGGCCACAGCTCCAGGGGGTGCGCGGGCCAGGCGGTGCCGTTGGCGGACGAGGTGAAGAACTCGTGCCCGGGGTGTATCACGAACGTCCCCTGGCTCACCGCATGGCCGCAGTAGAGCACGTCAATGCGGCCTGGCTGGGTGAGGACCGGAGCGCCGATCCCGCCGTTGCGGGGGAAGTCCGGGCCCATCGGCGTGATGGGGCCCCAGGTCTTGCCGCCATCGGTGGAGACCTGCATGACCGAGTTGACGTCCCCAGCGGAGAACGAGCAGCTGCCGCCGCGGCTGCACAGGAACTTCATGAGCTTGACTGAGGGACCGTAGTCCCAGGTCAGGTAGAGGTGGTCGGCCGGGCCCGCGGCGATGAAGTCCCGGTCACCCCAGTTGTTACTGACCGGTGGTGTGTCGGCGGTGACCTGGGGGAAGGTGGCGCCGTGGTCGAACGAGGCCGCGACCACCGGCTCGGCGTGGGAGTCCCGGATCCGCATGTAGGCGACGTAGACGGTGCCGTCCGGCGCCACCGTCACCGAAGGGTCCCAGCTCCCCCCGGGCGACCCGGGCACCACGATGGGCGTGCTGAAGTGCTTCCCGCCGTCGCTGCTGCGTGCGAAGCCGATCGCGGCGGAGTGGAGTTTCGCGCTGCAGCCGATCCACACGACATACACATAGTCCGGTGCCCCGGCGGCCGCTTCGGCCTCGACGTTCTGCCCGGCGCAGCCCCTGCTCACTTCGGTGACCGGGGTGCCGGCCAGTGCGGGCTGGCTGGACGGGGTGGGCTGCGGTGAGCCCTGCCCCAGGTCGTGCGGGGGGCGGGCGCTGGACGTGCACGAGGACACCACGGCCATGACCGTGAGGGCGGCCAGGAACGCCCAGGACAGACGGCCAGGGCGTGCGCGGGTGCCCGGCGGAGTGCGTGCCCTCACTGTGCCAGCTTAGGGTGTGTCCCGCTGCCCGGAGATCAGCGGGACACACCCCAAACGCCGGGTGTCCGTCAGCGTGCGGGTGGGGTGAGCGTGGTCGCCCAGATCTCGGAGGCCTGTGAGGTGCCGACCGCACTGCCCCAGCTCATCGCCAGCTTGCCACCGGACGGCAGGGGCGCGATGCCGAACGTGTCACCCGGCCAGGCCTGGGCGTTGCCGAACTGGGGCGAGACCCGCACCGCTGGCCCGAGCCAGCCCTTGGTCACCGAGTATGGACGTTCCCATGTGGCATAGCCCTTGGGGGACGCGTCGGTCTGCCACCCCACATACACGGTCCCGGGCGCGCCGCCCGCGACCTCCATGATGTGGACGGCGTGGTCGTTGTCTGGCGTGACCCGCACCGGGGTCGACCACATGGTGCCACCGTCGGACGACCAGGTCAGCCAGCCGATGTCACCGGCGGTGGTCTGGGTGTCCCAGATGGCGTACAAGGTTCCCCCGCTGTCGGCGGACAGGTCCACGTCGATCCACCATTCCTTCAGCGCGATGGGCCCCTGGCCCGGGAACAGTTCCAGGGGGTGCGCTGGCCAGGTGGTGCCGTCCGCGGAGGAGGTGAAGAACTCATGGCCCGGGTGCAGCTTGTAGGTGCCCGAGTCCACGACGTGGCCGAGGTAGAGGACGTCAGCCCCGCCGTTCGGCCCCATGATGACCGGAGCGGCGATGCCTCCGTTGCGGGGGAAGTTCGGGCCCATCGGGGTGATGGGGCCGAACGTCTTGCCGCCGTCCGTGGACTTCTGGACCACGGCGTTGACGTCACCCGCTGAGAACGAGCAACTGCCCGTGGGGCTGCAGATGAACTTGATGAGGCTGGCCGAGGGGCCGTAGTCCCACGTGAGGTAGACAACCCCGTTCGCGCCAGCGGCGATGAAGTCCCGGTCACCCCAGTTGTTATTGACCGGTGGCGTGTCGGCGGTGACCTGCGGGAAGGTGGCGCCGTGGTCGAACGAGGCCGCGACCACCGGTTCGGCGAAGCCGCCCAGCTGGCGCATGTAGGCGAGGTAGAGGGTGCCGTCCGGGGCCACCGCCACCGACGGGTCCCAGCTCTGCCGGATCTGCGACCCCACCGAACCCGGCACCGTGATGGGCTTGGAGAAGGTCGCCCCGCCGTCGGTGCTGCGGGCGAACCCGATCCCGCCGCAGCCGATCCATACGTCGTACACATAGTCAGGCGCGGCGGTCGCCGCCTCGACCTCGGCGTTGCCTCCGGAACAGCCCTGGCTCACATCGATCACGGTGCTCGCCCGGGAGGTGCTCGAGCCGCGGTGGTCCTGTGTCCCATGCTGTGCTGCTGTTGCTGAGCCAGCCCCTGTAAGGGTCAGGCCCATCACGGCCATGCCTGTCACGATCTTGCTGGACCATCCTGTGTGTCTTAAGCGGGTCACGCGTGCACCTCCGTTGGTGTCTTCGGCAGGTCCACACTACGAAACCGCGTCAAACTACACATATAACAAAAAGCCGGCCAGGCTGTCCTGGCCGGCTTTTCGCTGGCAGCGTGGCGGGTGTCAGTGCCCGTCTGTTGTCTGGGCCTCCTGGCCGTCACCGTCGTGGCCGTGTCCGGACTCGGGGCCGGTGAGCGCCGGGTGGGCGGGTCCGTGACCGTCCCCGTGGCCATTGGGCAGTGGGACGCTCTCGGTGACCACCCGGTTCAGTGCCAGCCGCACCCTGCCGAGGGCGCCACGGGCCCCTGGCGCGGGAACCTCGTCGTCGGGCCCGCCGACCGCGGCGGTCAGCTGCCGCGGCTCGGCCCGGGACTCCAGCACCGCTCGGCGCTCCTCGGATACCGGCCGGTGCAGCTCGATGAACTCGCCGCTGGGGAGCTGCCTGATGATCCCGGTCTCGAGGCCGTGGGCGAGCAGGTCGTTGTCCTTGCGCTGCAGGCCGAGGCAGATGCGCTTGGTGACCCAGTACGCGGCAACGGGGCCAATGAATATCGCCCACCTGGAGATCTCCGTGGTCACGTACAGCGAGATATTCAGCTGGTCGGCGATGACGTCGTTGGCGCCCTCCAGCCAGAACACGCCCCAGAACGTGACCGCCGCCATCCCGATCGCGGTCCTGGTCGGTGCGTTGCGCGGCCGGTCGAGGAGGTGATGCTCGCGCCGGTCGCCGGTGATCCACTGTTCCAGGAACGGCCACAGGGCGGCGGCCGTGAAGAGCAGGCCGAGCGGCACCAGGGCAGGCACGAAGACGTCCCAGGCCACGGTGTGGCCGGCCAGGTCCCAGGTCCAGCTCGGGAACATGCGCAGCATGCCTTCGAGCGGGCCCATGTAGAAGTCGGGCTGCGAGCCAGCGGAGATCCCGACCGGCGTGTAGGGCCCGTACAGCCAGATGGGGTTGATCTGGACGAACGTGGCCGCGAGCGACACCGCGGCGAACACGAACAGGAAGAACGCCCCGGTCTTGGCCATGAAGTACGGGTAGGTCGGCGCGCCGACAACGTTCGTGTTGGTCCGTCCCTTGCCCGGCATCTGGGTGTGCTTCTGGTGGAACATCAGGAACAGGTGCGCGCTGATCAGGGCGAGCAGCAGGGCGGGGATCAGCAGCACGTGGATGATGTACAGCCGCGGGATGATGTCGTGGCCCGGGTAGGGGCCGCCGAACAGGAAGAACGTCAGGTAGGTGCCGACCACCGGGATCGACAGCAGCACGCCCTCGAGGATCCGGATCCCGGTGCCCGACAGCAGGTCGTCGGGCAGCGAGTACCCGAACAGCCCCTCCAGCAGGCCGAGCGTGAGCATCGTGATCCCGATCAGCCAGTTGGTCTCGCGTGGCTTGCGGTAGGCGCCGGTGAAGAAGATCCGCAGCATGTGCGCGAAGATCGCGGCCATGAACAGGTCCGCCGCCCAGTGGTGGATCTGCCGCATCAGCAGGCCGCCGCGCACATCGAAACTGATGTTGAGGGTGGAGGCGTACGCCTGGCTCATCCTGATGCCGTCGAGATGGGTGTAGGACCCGTGGTAGGTCACCTCGGTCATCGACGGCTGGAACCACAGGGTCAGGAATGTCCCGGTGAGCAGCAGGATGATGAACGAGTACAGGGCGATCTCGCCCAGCAGGAACGTCCAGTGGTCGGGGAAGATCTTCCGGAACAGGACCCGGAAGCCCCGGGCGCCGTGGAACCTGTCATCCAGCCAGCGGCCGGTGCCCTCAAGCGCGCGCTCGGTGAAGGTGGTCATCCCGCCTACCCCCGCTCCCAGAAACTCGGGCCCACCGGCTCGTGGAAGTCGCTGGCCGCGACCAGGTAGCCGTCGGCGTCGGTGGTGATCGGCAGCTGCGGCAGCGGCCGCGGCGCCGGGCCGAACAGCACCAGGGCGCCGCGCGGCGCATCGAACGTGGATTGGTGGCACGGGCAGAGGATGTGCTGGGTGGTCTGCTCGTACAGCGCCGCCGGGCAGCCGACGTGGGTGCAGATCTTCGAGTAGCAGACGATGTCGTCGACTGTCCAGTTCATCACCGTGGGCGGCTCCAGCACGCCAGGCGCGAACTTGATGATGATCGAGGTGGCGGCGGCCAGCGCGTCCATGTCGTCCTGGTAGCCGTCGGGAACCACGGTGATCATCTGGCCGGGCGAGCTGAA
>DASYYE010000234.1:0-11002 GCA_035946955.1 Streptosporangiaceae bacterium
TTGATGGTCTCCGCCATCATCGCGTCGAACATGGCCGTCCTCTCCCAGGGGGTGCCTGCTGCGGTGTCTGCCCGTGACTCCCCCATCGTGCCAGCACCATGCCACGCCCATACGACACGGGCGGCCAAACAACCACGATGAGGTGGACCTCCCGGCTCAGATGCGTCATGCTCACGGCGAGGGTAGGTGAAGGAAAGGTCTGGGTAGGGTCAGCGATATGTCGCCGTCGGCAGCCTTGCTCGTGATCATCGTTGGGGTGGTCGGTGGTTACCTTGGCTGGCACATCCGTCACGCCAAGCAGGCCAATGACGACCTAAAGGTGCACAAGCAGCGCATCCCCCGGTTCCGGAGCGTGCGCAACAACAGCGTTCTGATCACCGTCGCCGGGATCGTGATCGGCCTGCTCGTGCTCCAGACCTTCTTCCACCACTAGCGGGAGCGCCCCTGCGCCACGGTGGGCAGGCCGAGTTCGATGACGCTGATGCCCTCGTCGTCGCCGATCGCCAGTGACCGCCCGGCCGCGGCCAGGCACCGCACAGTGGACCTGCGCCGCAGCGCCCTCACACAGGTGCCGGAGCCCACGTCCCACAGCCGGACCGCCGTCTCACCGGCGGAGGCCAGCAGGGGTGTCCCGCCTGGGACGCCCGCGAAGACCACGGCGGCGACCCAGCCTGTGTCCCCGGCCAGCGGCTGGGCCATCGCGGTCCCGCTGAGCGGGTCCCACAGCCGTACCGTGCCGTCCTCGCTGCCGGATGCCAGCAGTCGCCGCCCGTGCGGGCCGGGCCCGAAGGCCAGCGAGCGGACCGGTGCGCTGTGGGCTGGGATCGGCCCGCACACCGCGGCGCCGGTGTAGGGGTTCCACAGCCGGACCGTGCCGTCTTCGCCACCGGAGGCCAGCACGAGGCGGCCGTCCGGGACCGCGCCGAACGCCACCGCGCCGACCCAGCCGGTGTGCCCGGCCAGCCATGGGCCCACTGTGGCGCATGTGAGCGGTTCCCACACCCGCACTTCGCCGTCGTCGCCAGCGGACGCCAGCAGGAGCTGCCCGGCGCTGCCGGTGCCGAACGCGACTGTGTTGAGTGGGCTGCCGTTCCCGATGAGGGGCTTGCCCGCAGGCTCACCGTCCGGCGTCCACAGCCGGACCGTGCCGTCACGGCTGGCCGAGGCCAGCAGCGGCCCGGCGTGGGTGGTGGCGACCGCGAGCGCGGCGATGGTGTCTTTGTGCCCTGCCAGCGACCGGGTGCTGGCCGGCTCGCCCGTGAGGTCTGTGACCCGCACCATGTAGTCGTCGCTGGCCCAGGCCAGTAGTTCGCCGTCCCCGGCGGCGGTGAAGGCGACCGCGGTCACCGGGCCCTGGCCCGGGTGGGGCGGCGGGCTGGTCTCGGGGGCCATGAGGGGGTCCCAGACCTTGACGCTCTGGTCCCAGGCGGATGATGCGAACAGCGGCCATCCCCCGGAGCCAGCCACGGCTGCCCCCCACAGGAGGATGCCGTTGTGGCCGGCCAGTGGCCAGTGGGCGGGCGGCCCCGTGAACGGGCTCCACACCCGCAGCGTGTAGTCCTCGTGGCCGGAGATGAAGAGCAGCCGCCCGTCCGGGTCGGCACCCACGTCCAGGCAGGCCGCTGGCCCCGCCTGGAGGTCCGCTGGCGGGCTGGCCAGGGTCTGGGTCAGCGGGTCCCACGTCCGCAGGGTGCCGTCGCGGCTGACGGAGGCCAGCAGCAGCCGGCCGTCAGGGCTGGTGAAGAACACGACCTGGGTGGTGTTGCCGGTGTGGCCGGTCAGTGGCTCGCCGAGCGCGGCGCCCGTCATCGGGTCCCACAGCCGCACTGTGCGGTCGCGGCTGGCGGAGGCCAGCAGCAGCCGGCCTTGCGGGGTGGTGCCAAAGGCGACCGAGCAGATCTGGTCGGTGTGGCCGGTCAGTGGCTCGCCGAGCGCGGCGCCGGTGAGCGGGTCCCACAGCCGCACGGTCCGGTCGAGGCTCGAGGAGGCCAGCAGCAGCCGGCCGTCCCCGGAGGTGGCGAATGCCAGCGACCACACCATGTCCGTATGGCCGGTCAGCGGCTCGCCGAACGGTGCGCCGGTGAGCGGGTCCCACAACCGGACAGTGGCGTCATCACCGCCGGAGGCCAGCAGCAGCCGGCCGTCGGCGCAACGGCCGAATGCCACGTTGACGACGGCCATCTGGTGTCCGGTCAGCGGCTCGCCGAACGGGACGCCGGTGAGCGGGTCCCACAGCCGCACAGTGGCGTCGTCTCCGGCCACCGCGAGGAGCAGCCGCCCGCCGGGGGCCACCCCGAACGCCACGCCGTTCACGGGCCCGGTGGTGATCGTGAGCAGGGCCTCGTCGCGGCGTGCCGCGGTGAAGCGAGTCCGGTAGGCGGGGGTGGTCCCGGGGACCTCGCCGACGGCACCCGGGACCCTCAGGGCGCAGACGGCCTCGGCCAGGTAGGCGGCATTGGCTTGGGCGTCTGTGCCGAGCAGTTGGCGTACCCGCTGGTAGACCCGCCCCACATCCCGCAGTGGTGAGCCGGGGAAGAACATCAGCGGCCCGAGGACGGCAGGGTCGGCGGTGGCCAGGAAGCCCGCGTCCAGGACCAGGGAAGCCAGCGAGTCCGCCCCGGCGGCAGCGGCGTGCCCGGCCAGGTAGGCGCGGACATAAGGGGGGGCCGCCGCCCAGTCCCGGCCTGCCGCGTTCGAGGGCACCAGGCCGAGCAGGGTACTGGTGATCGCCCGCTCGGCCTGGGCGGGGCTTTCCTGCGCGGCATCCTGCGGGCGGAGGTGGTCCGTGAGCCGCTGGTCGGCCAGCCGGTACACCACGGCGCCGCCCGGGCCGGTGGACTCGGCCACCCAGCTCTTCGCCTTGCGCAGCAGCAGCCGCAGGTCCTGGCCGGTGGACGACACGTCAGCTGGCTGTCCGCCCGCCTCGGTGAGTGCCCGCGCCATGGAAACCCAGACGGCATCCGCTGGCAGGCCGGGCCCGCGGCCCCAGGCGAGCGCCGTCAGCAGGAGCCGCGCGTGCGGGATGCGTTCCGCCAGCCGGGCCAGGTCTGCGTCCCACCCGTCGGTCTCCCCGCTGGTGGGTGGTCTGGGGCGGTTACGGCCCCACAGCAAACCTGGCAAGTGCCTCACGCCATGCCCTCCACGTAAGCACCCCAGGTCGCTCCATCCCATAGTGGCACTAGCCGCGGCGCTGTACAGGGAGGTCCCGGGCGGCAGGGCGTGCGGAAGCGCTGGCCATGGGGTGCCTGGTGCTAGTGGTTCAAACCGTAACTAAAGGGGATGATTCTTTGCCTCACCATCGCCGGGCCAGCGCTAAGGAGCCGCCGCCGAAGTCGGCCACATGAACCGCCCGCCAGGTCACGACCACACGACCACACGCCTCTTGCTGTTATCAGCATTGGCGGCGCCGCTGTGGTGCCATGCGTCATGGGCTGGCGGCCGCAGCCAGCAGAGGCTCCCACCACCACTGTCCAGCCTTGTCCCATTAGTGACCAAAACGCCATTATTTCGGCTGTTTACGGCAACCCGGGCCATGGGTACCGTCGTTGAGTGGCGAGCAGTGGGTGCGATGTGCTGGTGGTCGGTGCCGGCGTATCAGGGCTCACCACGGGGGTGTGCCTGGCCGAGGGCGGGCGTGACGTCACCATCATGGCGGAACGGCCGCCGAGCGAGACGACCTCGTCGGTCGCGGGGGCACTGTGGGGCCCCCACCTGGTGGAGACCAGCGAACGGGTCGCCCGTTGGGCCCGCGAGACCCTCGGCGTGTTCGGCCAGCTCGCCACCGACGAAGCCACCGGCGTGCGCATCGTCACCGGGGTCGAGGCCACCCGCGCGGCGGAACGCTCTCCCCCGGGCCCGGCCTGGCTCACCGGCATCGCCAGGTTCCGCCGCTGCCGCCCCGCTGACCTGCCCCCCGGGTTCGCGCGCGGCTGGCGTTACACCGCTCCCCTGGTCCACATGCCCACCTACCTGGACTACCTGGCGGCCAGGTTCGAGGCGGCGGGCGGGCGGATGGACAGCGGCAAGGCCACCTCCCTGCCCGGTGCCGCGCACGACTACGGCGCCAGCACGGTCGTGAACTGCACCGGCGCCGGGGCACACGACCTCGTGCCCGACCCGGCGCTGTTCCCCGTGCGCGGCCAGGTGGTCGTCGCCGACAACCCGGGGCTCACCGACTTCTTCGTCGGGCTCGGGGATGAGCACCCCGACAGCCTGGTCTATGTGTTCCCGCACTCCAGCGGGACGGTCGTGCTCGGTGGCACCGAGCAGCCAGGGGACTGGAACCTGGCCCCCTCCCCCGCCCAGGCCAGGCGCATCCTGCGTGCCTGCGTGGCAGCCGAGCCGCGGCTGGCCGGTGTGCGTGTGCTTGCCCACCAGGTGGGCCTGCGGCCCTGCCGCCCGCGGGTCCGGCTGGAAGCCGAGCCCGGCCAGGCCAATGGTTCCGCCAACGGCAGCGGCGGCAGCGCTGGCCAGCCCCCCACCCCGCAGCACCCACTGGTCGTCCACAACTACGGCCACGGCGGCGCCGGGGTCACCCTGTCGTGGGGCTGTGCGCGGGAGGCCGCCCGCGTGGTTTCGAGCGGGCTCCACTGCTAGGCGAGCCCGCACCCTCGTAGGGTGTGAGGCGTGAAGGTCGGCTTCGGCGCACCGGTCTCCGGTGTATGGGCGAGTCCTGAGAACCTCGCCAGTGTCGCCCGCCGCGCGGAAGCGGCCGGGTACTCCTCGCTGTGGACGTTCCAGCGGCTGCTCGTCCCCGAGGGCGCCGCGATGGACCCGGTGTACCACAGCGTCCTCGACCCCATGGTGGCGCTCGGCTTCGCCGCGGCCGTGACCTCCCGCATCAGGCTGGGTGTCGCGGTGGTGAACATGCCGTTCGTGTCGCCGGTGGTCCTGGCCAAGCAGGCCGCGACCGTGGATGTGCTGTCACAGGGACGGCTGGACCTGGGCCTTGGGCTCGGCTGGATGCCGGAGGAGTTCACCGCGGCCGGCGCCGCCATGGCCGGCCGGGGTGCGGCCACCACCGAGTACATCGAGGTGATGCGAAGGCTGTGGGCCGGTGGCGTGGCCCAGTTCCATGGCCGCTCCTACACGGTGCCCCCAGCCCGGATGGCGCCCACTCCCCGCCAGCGGCCCCACGGGTCGCCACCGGGCCCGCCGATCCTGCTCGGCGGGTCGGCCCGGCCCGCCCTGGAACGGGTGGGGCGGCTGGCGGACGGCTGGGTCACCTCCAGCCGCGCCGACCTGTCGCGCATCAGCGAGCAGGTCGACGTGGTCCGGGGGGCGGCGGAGCAGGCGGGCCGCGACCCCGGCCTTCTGCGGGTCATCTGCCGGGGGGTGGTCAGGCTGGGCACGCCCGTGCGGCTCGCCGAGGGCGGCGGCCGGGTGCTGCTGTCCGGCTCGCTGGCTGACATCCGTGCGGACACACAGTGGCTCGCCACCCAGGGCGTGACCGAGGTCTTCTACGACCTCAACTGGGACCCGCTGGTGGGGGCTCCCGGCGCTGACCCGGCTGGCGCGGCGGCCCGGGCAGACGAGGTACTGGATGGTCTCGCCCCTGGTGGCTGATACGGCCAGCGACCGGGTAGGAAGGCATCAGGCAGGCCGGTGTCGCTGCACAATGGGCAGGCGTGTGGGAGGGCACACCGGCCGGCTTATCGGGAGGAGATGGGTCCGCATGGACACCGAGACGGCCGTTTCCTATCAAGCCGCTGTGCCGGGCACGCCCGTGCTGACCCGGTCCGGCACTGAGATCGGGACTTTGGAGCACGTGCTCGAAGTGCCAGCGCTGGACCTCTTCGACGGGATCGTCGTCGCCACCGACTGGGGCCTGCGTTTCATCGACGCCGACCAGGTGGAGCTGATCACCGTCCGCCACATCCGCTGCGCCCTCGATGACGAGCAAGCGGCCCACCTGCCCCCGCCAGACGGCGCCCCGGTCTACCGGGTGAGCGCGCTGGACGAAATCGGGGACTCCCTCCACGAGCGCCTGGGTAGGATGTTCCGCCGTCCCCACTGGACAAAAGAGTAGGGACGGGCAGCCCGGGCAGTAGTTCCCCGGGTATCAGGGGGGTTCCCCCCTGTGCGGTTGGACAGCGCCGCCGCATGGCCCCCTTGCCATTCTCATCTGGCAGGAAGGAACCCCGTGTTGGACAAGGCAATGCGTGACTCGGCGTTCGCGTCGAACATCGGCCCGTGGCCCGGTGCCGTGGCCGGGTACGTTGGCGGCCCGAACGCCTACAACGTCTGGTCAGCCAGTGACTGGGAGGCGTTCTCGAGCAACCGCAAGCTGCCCATCTGGGTCGCTGGCGACAACGGCGACGACGAAGGCACGGCCTGCATCGCGGCACTGAAGACCCTGGGCGTGCCCAGCGGTGTCCCGGTGGTGGCCGATATGGAGACCCGCGTGGACAAGACCTACCTGGAGCACTTCGGGGCAACACTCGGCCAGGCGGGCTACAAGACGTGGGTCTACGGCTCCGCCGCGACGGTGTTCAACAACCCGCAGCTCAACGGTTACTGGGTGGCGGACTACCGCGGCAGCGGGCCGTTCATGTACTCCCACACCGGGGTGCGCGCCACCCAGTGGCAGGCCAGCGAGACCTTCGACTCCTCCATCGTGAAGTGGTACCAGTACTACCGGCTCTGGCGGTGACGGCCGGGGCCGCTGCACTGACCAGGAAAATCCCCGCACCGCGCGGTGCCTGCAGCTTTACCATTACCGATAAGTAAGGTAAGCGCCTATGCCAGGCACCTTTCAGTCTGGTCCGCGGAAAATAGCTGCCGCCTGTCACCCGCCGCCACCAGCGCCGTTTCTCTTGCCCAGGCGTGCCCACCCCGGGTGCCCGCAGGAGCCGTTAACGCCCCCGCGCAGGCCAAACCCATGCCGCAATCGTTTGCAATAGGGCGCCTGTGCCCCGCCCGCCAAAGTCAGTGGGAGCTCTTGACCCAATCCTCCACTTACTGGTAAAAGTGTCTGGTTTGATGAGACTCGACCACACACGGTACATTCCTCCCGGTGGCGAGGACGTGCCGTCCGCCCTGTCAGCACGTCATCAGGTCATTCATCATGCCTGGAGTTCAGGTGGAATCGCATCCCGCAACGGCCCCGTGGGGAAAGAACACCAGCCGTACCACTATTCCGTGGCATTGTTAATACCTAACCAGCGCAACGCTGGAAGTGCTGGCCAGTGCTTTGGCTGACAGTCTGTGAGAGGTCCGCCCAGAATGTCAGCGTCACTTCGTGTCACCAGGTCATGGCAAACCATGACGATTTTGACCTGCCTTGTTCAGGTGAGCCGCACCTGATACAACAACACAACTGGAGAGTCCATGGCATCCCGCAGCAGGGTCGGCCGCAAGATGGTGCTCGCCGTCGGCGGCACATTGGCGGTCGTCGCAGGGTCCGCAGTGGGCGTAGGTTACCTTTCTAGCGCTTCCGGAACATCACTCTCACCAGCAACAACGCACCTGACACAAGCCGAGCCCGGGCAGGTCGCACGGGCGGAGGCGGCATTCACCGGGGCTGTCCGGACCGACTATGCCGTAGGTGGCGCCAGCTCCACCGCGACATCCACACAGGCACAGGTCTCCCCCGTGACTGCGCCTGTGCCGCCGTCGCCCGCACAGGTCAGCGCCGCCAAGAAAGCCCTGGCCAAATACTTCACCGCGAGCGAGACCCTCAGCCAGATATCCGGTATGCACGCTTCCCGCGACATCGGGGCCGGAACAACGGGTATCAAGTTCCTCCACGTCGCCCTCGCGCCGTCGACAGCCATTATCGAGGCCCAGGTAGCGACCTGGTCGAAAATGGGAGGCGGCAAGTCGCACGTCACCATGCACCACGGGCTAATGGACTACACCGCCACACTGCAGCTGACTTCCGGGCACTGGCTGGTGAAACTCCTGGTCGGGAGCTGCGTCACCGGGTGCTAGTAAGGTCGCGTTCATAAACCTGGCCGGTCAGGCACGCGCCCCAACTGCGGTGTGGCTGCTCGGCCACCAGACTGAAACCACGCGAAAGGTAAATACGCTGGGCCACGGTCAGTGGGTGGTTGGTCCACAGAGTCATTCGCACATAGCCGGCACTCTTGGCGAACGCGATGCACTCGTCGACCAGCCGCCCACCGATCCGGTGACCGCGGGCTGCCGGGTCGACGAGCAGCAACCGCAACTGCGCGGTCTTCTCATCCGCAGCAATGCAGAACACGTCCCCGACCCGCCGGCCGTCCATCTCGGCGACCCATGCGTTCTCCCTTGCCGGGTCATGGCCGGCCGCATAGTCGGCGACTATCCGCGCCACCAATGTCTCGAACGTGGCGTCCCAGCCGTACTCCCGCGAGTAGACCTCGCCATGGGCCATCACGACCCACCCGAGGTCACCCGGCTGGCCCAGTTGCCGTATCTCGGTCCGCGGTCCCGTCGCAACCACCGCCCCCAAATGAGCGCGCCCACTGAAACGATCGTTTCAGTGGCAGACTAGCACCGTGAGCGGGTCAGTGCGAGAGGCGTCCCCGGACGGCCAGCCGGCGCGGGAGCCATCGGCGCGGGAGGCGGAACTGCTCGAGCGCACATACCGCTACGTCGGCGAGCATGGGCTCGCGGGCATGTCGCTGCGGCCGCTGGCCGCCGCGATCGGCTCCAGCCCGCGTGTCCTGCTGTACCTGTTCGGCTCGAAGGAAGGACTGGTGCGGGCACTGCTCGCCCGGGCACGTGCCGACGAACTCACATTCCTCGAACACGCCAGGCAGGCAGGCGAGGGCGCGGACCTGCCCGCGGTCGTGCGGACCACCTGGCAGTGGCTGTCCGCTGAGCCACGCCGCCCGCTGCTGACACTGTGGCTGGAGGCCTACGCCCGGTCCGTGGTGGAGCCCGAGGGTCCCTGGTCGCACTTTGCCCGCCAGACGGTCGAGGACTGGCTCGGCCTGCTGGCCGCTGGCCAGCCCCCGGCCGAGCGGGACAGCGACACCGGCTCACACCAGCGCACGCTCGCCCTGGCGGTGCTGCGGGGCGGGCTGTTCGACCTGCTCGCCACGGGCGATGCGGCCCGTGTCACCGGAGCGGTCGAGCGGTACCTGCGCACGCTCTAGACCACCCCCTGGCCTGTTGCTGTTATCAGCTCATCGAGGCGTGCCCGGTCGCGCCCGCCGGGTGGGATCGAGGCGCGCCCACTCGCCTGCCGAGCCTGTGGGGGATTGAGGCGCCCTCATTCGTCGGCCGGGTCGGTGGTGAGCAGGCTGATCCACTCATCCGCCGGGTCAACCGGGTCGTCCAGGACGGGTGCGGGCTTGGGCTTGGTGCGCTTGCTCACCGCCGGGACCGGGTCGTGGGGCCCGACCGCGTCGGCGCCGGTCTCGTCCGGTATGGACACCAGCGGTGGCCCGGGCCACCGGTCCGTCAGGTCTTTGGCCACCCAGGCCGCGGGCGGTGGCGGTGGCAGTGGCAGGCTCTCCGCCACGCCCGCCCTGGCGGAGTCCGCGTCCTCGGACCCTCCGTCCGCAGAGTCCCGGTCCAGGGAGCCCGCTTTCGCCAGGTAGCCGTCCTTTGCCAGGTAGTCGTCCCGGGGGCGGGTATCCGCTGTGTCTGGGCTGGCAGGGTCCCACGGGGCGGTACGGGGGGATACGGCATCCAGGGCCTTGGCACCGGAGTCATCAGAGCTGATGGGTTCCCACGCCGACCATGGCGTCAGCTCAGCCGGGTCCGGCTCACGCTCAGCCTTCTCTCCCAGGCCGTCTCCGGCAGGGGTTGCAGCGCCGTCCGCCGCGTTATCGTCCGCCGCCTCCGGGCCGTGCGCCTCTCCGCGTAGTCCCACGTCGCGTAGTCCCACGTCGCGTAGTCCCACGTCGCGCAGTTCCACGTCGCGCAGTTCCACGTCGCGCACAGTGTCATCGTGCGCCGCCGCCACCTGCGGCAGCTCACCATCCGGCGCATCAGTGCCCGTGGCTGTGATGGCGGGCAGCGCAGCATCCGCTGCCTCGTCCCGGGCCCAGTCACCGGGTACCAACGCACCGGCACCCTCCTCGTCCGGGGAGGCCCCGCCGAACCAGGAGGTGCGGCCGGTCTCCGGATCGCGGGTGGCTTCGCTGACATCCCCGTCCCACCCAGGCTCTTCCGTCGCCGCCTCAGCCGCCGGCTCCAGTGTGGGCTCCTGCTCCGCCACCACCTCGGAGCTGGCCCAGGTCTCGTATGCGGCCGGGCCGCTGGCTGGTTCCGGAATTGACCAGGGGGGCTCGTTCCTGGCTGGTTCCGGGACCGACCAGGAACGCTCGTCCCTGACCGGTTCCGGGTCTGGCCAGAGGCTGGCATGGACGGGTTCGTCAGCTGGTTCGGTCAGGGCTGGCCACGCGGAACGGGGGGTGGCGGCGTCATCCGACACCTCCGGCTGCTCCCAGTCTGTCCCGGTCCCGGCCGTCCAGGCGGCCGGCTGGCTTTCCGCTGGTCCGGCCGACCACAGCGGCTCCTCCTCACCGGGGGCTTCCAGGTTGACCAGGCGCAGGTTGTGGAAGGTAACGCGGAAGCCGGCGCCCTCTGGGGCCGCGCACATGACCCCGGCCAGCACCGGGCGCTCCGGCGGTAGGTAGGCCAGTGCAGCGAGTTCGGCTGGGCCGTCGCCGACGATGTAGCGGACCTCCACCGCGTCGCCCCGCCGGGACGCCCGCAGGATCAGCTCGTCGGTCCCCTCAGGCAAGTCGGTCACCATCCAGCTCGACTTCCCCAGGGTCAGCACGGTGCTCAGGCGTGGCCGCCCGTCGAACAACTCCAGCCCCGTCTTCAGCCAGACCTCGTCATCGACCCGCAGGATCAGCCCTGCCTGGTCGTAGGTGGCCACGAGCGTGGCCCGCACCTTGACCTGCAGGTCAAGGTCACCCTCGATCAACTCCCCATACACATGACCGTTGTCATGGACATAGCCGTAGCCTGTCTCGCGCCAGAAGTCGGTCCCCGCGTCTGCGCTCACGGTCAGGACGTCGTCTGTCCGCTGCCAGGTGGCCGGCTCGTTGAGCCA
>DASYYE010000235.1:0-2014 GCA_035946955.1 Streptosporangiaceae bacterium
CCCCAGTTGCTGAGAGCCAGCCTGTTTTCCCAGCATAGGCGCGGGGAACCAGGGCGCTGGGGGAATCACCGGACTCAGCGAGATTCCAGCCGCGAGCCGGCAGGCATCCAAGACGCCACCGATCGTGGCACCGCGACCGGCGGTCGCATCCGCCCGCTCTGGACCGGTGAACACCAGCTCGGCGGCGGCCATCGCGCTGGCAGGACGCGAGGTCGTGGTGGTGGTTATCGGGCGTCCGGATGATCACGCGAGGTCACTGCGGCGTTCTTGACCGCTGCCGCGTCGCTGCCGATTCGGGCGTAGGCCAGGTACTGGCCGATCTCCGGGCGAGGTGGTGCCGCAACATCCGGTTCTGGTTCGGCCGCCTCCCACGGTACTGGGTCTGGGCCGCGCCGCGGCGTGGGGCGTGAGCACGGTAGCGGGGGGCGTATGGCATGCGGTTACCGTGGGCGGCATGGCGGAGCTGGCGGACGGGCGTGTGGCGTGGGTGACCGGCGCCAGCCGTGGGGTGGGCCGGGGAGTGGCGGCCGCCCTGGGGCGTGCGGGCTGGGTGGTTTACGTGACGGCCCGCTCCTCGCAGGCCGGGCGGACGGGGCACCTGCCGGGGACGGTGGAGCAGGCCGCGGCGGCGGTGACCGTGGCCGGCGGGCGCGGTGTGGCGGTGGTCTGCGACCACCGCGACGACGCGGCGGTGGCAGCCGTGGCCGCGCGTATCTCCGCGGACTGTGGTCGGCTGGACTTGCTGGTCAACAACGCGTGGGCGGGCTATGACCGGCTCAATACCGGCGGGTGGCAGGAGTGGAACGCCCCGCTGTGGGAGCAGCCGCTGGAGCTGTTCGACGCCATGTTCAGCGGCGGGGTGCGCGCACACTACGCGGCGCTGGTCATGTGCGCGCCCCTGCTGATCGCCACGCCAGGCAGCCTGGTGGTGACCGTGTCGGTGGCGGTTCCCGAAAGCGAGCAGCACAAGTTCGGGGTCGCCTACACAATGGCGAAGGCCGCCGATGACCGCCTGGCCTTCGCCGCCGGGCTGCAGCTTCGCCCGCACGGGGTTGGCTGCGTGGCGGTGCACCCGGACTGGTGCGTACCGAGGGCGTGCTGCAGTTCGCGGCGCAGCTGGACCTGGCGGGCTCGCAGTCCCCCGAGGGAGTCGGGCGGGCGATCGCGGCCCTGGCCAGTGACCCTGAACGGCTGAGCCTCACGGGCCAGGCAATGCCCGTCGCCACCCTCGCCATCCGGTACGGCATCGACGTCACCAGCTGACCAGCACCACAGCCCAGCGACCCGCGGCCGGCCCGGGGCGATAACTAGCCTCACTGTCCGACGGGCTCACGCCGCGGGCGGCCAGCCTGTTAGGCGTCATTCGCCATGACCATCTCGCGACACCGATGGTGAGCACACGGTCGCTCCGGTCCTGCTTCCGCGCGCAGTGAGCACCGTGCGCGTGCGGCTCGGCGAGGCCGTCGTCGTGGCCCCACGGCGGGGTTGGCCATCCCACCACGGGGAGTGACCGCACTGCGATGTCACGGACGCGGACAGTGCGCGGATCGCCGAAGCCGTATTCGGCTGGTCGTGTATCTGGGAGAAGACGGCGGGACGCAGAACGTCCCGATCTGGGAGTACGAGCCGTGCGGCGGGCCAGAGTACAACAGCCCGATGCGCCTTCGCATCGGCTGGACGGTGGCCGCGGGCCGGAGTGGCGGGCCAGCTAGCCCGGCTTGTGCTGTTCTGGCTGGCACGATGATTTTTCCTCGCCACAACGTGTTGCCTGTCGGTGGGTGCCGAGCGTGGTGGCGGCACCCACCAGGGATCGGTCAGAGGCCGTATTTTGCCTTCGCCTCCGGCGTGACGGGGGTGAAGAGGTTGACCAGTCCGCCGTCGGGGTCGCGCAGTATTACCGAGCGGTTGCCCCACGGCATGTCAGTCGGCTCCAGGACGATCTCGGGGATGGTCTGGGGGACGAGGCCTTTGATTCGCTCCCAGGTCGCGTCGACGTCGTCGACGCGCAGTTCGA
>DASYYE010000236.1:0-19338 GCA_035946955.1 Streptosporangiaceae bacterium
CACGCCACGGCCCTCCGCCCACACCCACCCCAAACCACCCCCGTTGCCCCACCGCGCACGCCACAAAGCACACTTATCACGGGTTCTGGCTGTTGTTTTGCGTGGTTTGTAGCTGTCTGCGAAGCCAAAACCCGTGATAAGAAGAAACGATCATGGGGAACGGGGGGCACTGGGGGTCAATGACCTGGGGGTTGCCCGTGCGTACGATCGCTGAATGGATCACGGCGAGTCGCGGGCGGGTTTTGGACGTGAACGCGAGGCCCTGGTGCTGGGTGAGATCAGTCATGTCCTTGCCCGCGCCGATTACGCGCCGCCTGGCCAAAGCTGCTGAGGCTCTGCTGTGACGCCATCCCAGCAGCCCCGCCGGAAGCGGCTGCTGGCGGATATCAGCCCGCTGCGCGAGTCCGCCGAGTTCCGGCGGCTATGGGCAGGTGGGGTCTTCTCCAGCATCGGCGCCTCGCTCACGTGGTTCGCGGTCCCGCTGCAGGTCTACGACCTCACCCACTCCCCCTTCGCGGTCGGCGCGGTCAGCCTGGCGCAGATGGTCCCCACGCTCGCGATCGGGCTGCTGGCCGGCACGGTCGCCGACGCGACCGACCGGCGCAAGCTGGTGCTGGTCACCACCGGGGGCCAGGCAGCGGTATCGGTGGCGCTCGCCAGCCAGGCGTTTGCCGGCCTGCACTGGCTGTGGCTGCTGTACGCGCTCGTCGCGGTGCAGTCCTCGTTCGCCGCTACCAGCCGCCCGGCACAGGGAACCTTCATCCCAAACCTGCTCCCCCCAGGCCAGGTCGCCGCCGCGCTGGCGCTGAACCGGGTGAGCTTCCAGATCATGCTGACAGTGGGCCCGGCGCTCGCGGGGCTGATCGTAGCGACCCCGCATCTTGGTTTCGGCGCCTGTTACCTGCTCGACGCGGTCAGCTTCGCGGCGTCGGTCTATGGCGTCGCCCGGCTGCCCGCGATGCGCCCGCGAGACGGTGCCGCCCGGCCGGCCCTGCGCGCGGTCGGCGAGGGCATCGCGTTCATCCGCCGCCGCCCGACGCTGGCCGGGGCCTTCCTGGCCGACCTCAACGCGACGGTGTTCGGCCTGCCGACGGCCCTGTTCCCAGCTATCAATGCCGAGCGGTTCGGCGGCGACCCCCGCACGCTCGGCCTGTTCCTGACGGCGCTGGGCGTCGGCGGCCTCGCCAGCGCGGCGCTGTCCGGCCCGGTCGGCCATATCGAGCGGCAGGGCCGGGCGATGCTGTGCGCGGTCGCTGTCTGGGGGGCGGCGTTCGCGGTCTTCGCGGTCGCTCCCGGCCTGCTGCTCACCCTGTTTGCGCTGGCCGTCGCCGGGGCGGCCGACGTGTTCACCGTGGTGTTCCGCGGCGACATCGTGCAGGCTGAGACGCCAGATGAGCTGCGTGGCCGGGTGATGGCGGTCGACTACGTGGTGGGCTCGGGTGGTGGGCAGCTCGGCAACCTGGAAGCGGGTGCGCTTGGCTCGCTGACCACCCCAGTGATCAGCGCGTTCACCGGTGGGCTGGTCACCGTCGCGGGCGCCCTGGTGATCGGCCTGGCACTGCCCGCCTTCACCCGCTACCGGCGTCTATCCCACGACCCCGACGCCGCAGAGCCGCACACCGCGGCGGCAGTGACCGAGGCGTGACCCCTGGGCCCGGCGCCTGACGGTCAGCTGTCCGGGTGCCTCTGCCGCCATTCGTCGCGGTCGGTCCAGGTGCAGACGCAGACCTCGTTGCCCTCAGCATCGGCCAGCACCCAGAACATCCGGGCGTACTCGTCACTCACCAGCCGGCCTCCGGCGGCCAGCGCCGCCTGCACCCGGGCCTCCGCCTCGTCGTGGGCGACGGTGATATCGAAGTGGATCCGGTTGCGCTGCGGCCGCGGCGCATCCATCTGCTGGAACCAGATGGCTGGCAGCTGCCCGGCCGGGTCGGTCAGCCCGGTTGACTCATCCCTGCCCGGCTCATCGGCGTAGGCGAGCACCGCCTTCCAGAACGGCCGGATCGCCGCCGCATCCATGGTGTCGATCGCCAGCTCCAGCATCTGCACGGGCCGGGCCGTGGCGGCACTGGTCGCCCCGGCCGGGGCGAGCCCGAGCTGACTGAGGGCGTCGGTGATCTGGTGAGCGAGTTCGGTGTCCCGGCGGGTCACGTCACCGATCTCCCTGGTGCTGACCGAGAGCTCGGCCCGGTCCGGCCGCAGGTCGGCGCGCAGGTGCCCGTCTGCGTCGTCTCCGCAGGCCGCCACCGCCGCCGCTGCCACCTCGCCCGCCTGCGCCAGCGAGGTCACCGGCACGCTGGCACACAAGGTCGCCAGCAGGTACCGCCAGCCGATGTCCTGCACCGCTTCTGACGCGGCCGTGCACGACAGCCGCTCATCAAGGCCTGAGTCCGTCATGGGCACCAGCATGCCCGCCGGCACTGACAGCCAGCGGTGCCGCCACCGGGAGCGCTCGGCTCAGCAGGCTGCCACGATCGCGGCCACCAGGTCGTACCGCAGCGGCCGGGGGTGCACCAGCAGCGCCCGGGCCACCTCCCGGATCGCCAGCCGCCTCGGCGTCAGCATCGCCTCGCCGAATCGCCAGGCGGCGGCCTCGTCCGCGCCGAACCGCGCTCCGATCGCCTGGCGGAACCGCCTCGCGTCACCGCCGTCCTGCTTCCAGCTCGGCAGCCAGGCGCGCAGCTCCGCGTCGTCACTGAGCATCGTCCAGTCCCGTAGCCGTTCCGCGATCTGCCCGGCCGCGTCGACCACAAAGGCCAGCTCACCAGCGCCCCGGATGCTGTGGACCCGGCCTTCGGAGGTGCGGCCGTGATGGATGCTCGCGGAGGTGAAGCTCGCCCCGACCGCCAGTGCGGCCACCGCGTGCCCGGCCTCGTGCCATGCCGCCAGGATGGTCGCCTGCCGCGCCGGGCCGTAGCTGTGGTAGCAGCATTCGTACCGCTGCCGGACCCAGCTGGCATGCACGAGCGACTCGTCGTCATACCGGGCCACGCGGGCCAGTTCCGCCTGCAGCTCCGCCAGTTGCCGCTGCCTCGCCGGGGTCATGGACCGAAGAGTGGCAGGCGGGGGAGCGCGAAGCAACCGCGCAGACCGCCGCCGGCCGCGGGCGGGCTGCCGTCATTTGAGGACCGAGCCGTATGTTCTCCGGTCACGTCCACCGCCACGGTGGTGGTCCCGGTGCTGGCCAGAACGGTTCTCCTTGTCGGGCCGGACGATGGCCATACTGACTGGTTGAGAGTAAACCTGGCGTACCGGAAGGATCTCCGTGCCACCCGACTCCCGCCCTGTCCTGTATCTCGTCGCCTGCGGCAGCCGCCCAGCCGGGCAGCTTTCACCCTTTGTCAGCTTCGCCCAGGAGCAGCGCTGGGACGTGTGTGTGATCGCCACGCCGGACGGCACGAAGTTCCTCGACGCGGCCCGCCTGGCTGAGCAGACCGGCCACCCGGTCCGCAGCCAGTACAAGAACCCAGACGAACCGGATGTGCTGCCCCCTGCTGATGCGCTCGTGGTCGCCCCGGCCACGTTCAACACGGTCAACAAGCTGGCCCAGGGCATCAGCGACACCCTGGCACTGGGCCTGCTCAATGAGGGAGTCGGTTTCGGGCTTCCGATGGTGGCCGTGCCCTGGCCGAATGTGGGCCTGGCCCGGCACCCGGTGTTCGTCCGCAGCGTTGCCACCTTGCGGGAGTGGGGCGTGCGGATCATCCTCGATCCCGCCCGGCTGCCATCCGCCTCCGAGGCCCCCGCGGTCTTTCCTTGGGAAGAACTACAGGCCGGGTTGCCCGGCCTCCGTGAAGCGGTGGACGGCAGGTCAGTCCCACAGGGTTGATGGCGGCTGGCGGGCCAAGGACTTGGTCTCACCACTGGGCGACGGAGACCCGGGCTGACCCTCGTGAGGTGCGGAGACGAAAAGGCGGCTCCGGATGATGAATTGGGGAAACCATCCGGGGCCGCCGCTTCAAGGGATCAGATATCAATCCCTCGGTGGTCGAGCAGCCGCTCGATCAGATCCAAGAGCGCTCGCGCACTCAAGGCTATACCCAACCGTTCGACCAGCTCGCGAACCCGCTCCTTCTTACCAGGAGCATGTCCCTTCGCCACCATCTGCCCACCTCACCTCATCTTGATTTGGGCCGGGCCACCGCAGTTTGCGATGCCCCAATTCCACACCGAAAGCCGCCTGCGGCCCGGCCTGCCCAACTGATGAGGTAAGGCCTGTCCATGCTACAGCACGCTAGTGGTCAGCATCGAGAGGAGCGGCTTGCGCTGGCATGACGCCTGGTGTCCTGTACACCCCGGCGCGGCGGTGCCTTGATCGCTGTCTGTGGATGCGGACCTGGCTTGGGCCCGTAAGGCTAGCCAAGGGAAAGCCAGGTGACAGGCCGGCCTAGCATGCGTCGTACCCAATTGATCGGAGACGACGATGTCCCCCCGAGCACAGTCCTCACCTGAGCGCGTCAAACACCTCCAGGACTGGGCCCGCGCCCTGGGCCAGACCCACGGTCTCGGTGAGTGCCTCACCGCGTCCTCGCTCAGGCCCCTAGGGCTGACCAGGCGGTATGGGATCCTCCTGGCGTACGGGGGCGTGCTGCTTGGCGTTCCGTGGACCCTGCTGTCGAGCGGCTCGTCGCGTCAGCTCTTCGAGAGCGTGGCAGCCGCCGCGGTCGTGCTGGGGATCGCCTCGGCCCTGGTGCCAATTAACCGCGCGAAGCCGGAGTGGGCCGCCGTCTACACCGGCGGGATCGCCCAGGTGCCCGCGGGCGGTGGCACCGCGCGGGTGATCACCTGGCAGGGGCTTGATCACGAGAGCCAGCACTGGCGGGAGCGGCCTACCAGCCCGAACAGCCAGGCGACGTACCACGACCTGCCACCCCGGATCGTGGAACTGCGGGTCACCGGGCAGGACGGCACGGTCATCACGGTCGGCAAGCGGTACGGCAGCCTGGCGGAGATCGCGAACCAGGTCGAAGACGCCGTCGCCGCGGCGCGGCTGCCGGACGCCCTGCAGCGCTACGAGAGTGGCGCGCCGGTGTCTTTCGGGCACTTCGAGGTATCGCGGGAAGGCATCGCCTGGCGGGACGGGGCCAAGGGGAAGGCCTGGGGCGACATTCGTTCCATCGACATCTACGACTACGAGATTCACATCTCCACCGGCCCGCTCGCGGTCGGCCCCACCATCCGCCGGCACGATGACACCCCCAACTGGGGTGTCGCCACCAGGCTGATCCGGGAGGCCGCCGGCCGGGAGGGCATCACCGGCGACCGGCTCCGGCTCGTGCCCTCGACCACCCGGGGAATGCCGAGGTGGGTGGACTCGTTCATCAGCTCCGCCGCGAAACGCCGCGGTCCCCGCGGTTAAGGCACGCCCGGGAACTCCAGCCCGCACACGTTCGGCGTCTGCGGCCGCAGGGCGCGCAGCGCGCTTACAGGTGGATCATGCAGTGCCGTCACGTCAGAGCGAGTCCTGTCAGCAGTCTCCTCCGGGGCTCAGGAGTTCACATCGCTCGAACCAGCCTCAAGAACCTGTTACGCGAGCGCGGCTCGTCTGTGCGATCAGTCGCCTGCGTTGCAATCGATCCTGATCTTCCGGCCGTGCTCAGTGACCATGTGCGAGTCTGGGGCCGCGTGGTACAAGCCGCCCGGGCCGAATCGTCCAGCACCGCCGCTTACCGGGTGACGCCATGGCCGGAGGAGGATGTCCCGCCCCGGCGCACACCGGGGCGGGACATCTCGGGCCCGGGTTGCCATGTTCCGGCGTTTCGGGCCCGGGCCAGGTGCCATGTCATGGACGACTCAACGTCGAGCTGTTCCTCAGCTGCGAACGGATCCCCAGTCCGGGAGCTTGGCGCTGGTTGAGCTAGCTGTAGCAGGTGGACGAGAGCGCGGCACGTCGTTGGCCCTAGCGAGCGCTCTCAGCACTCGTGCATCCAGGTCACGGTGAAGTTGTCGGTGTTGCTGAGGCCGGATGTCGAGTCGCACAGTGTCCCGCTCACTTTGATGAACATCTGCCAGACGGTGGTGGCGCCGCCGGTGTAGGAGCCGATGGGCTGGCCGTCCACGGTGAAGCTGGAGAACGGGCCGGTGCCGAAGTCAGCCAGCTTGTTGCCGTCTCGTTCCATCACGGCCTCGGCCGAGTTGTTCTTGCCGCTGATCGACCTGTGGACGGTGTTGGTCCAGCCCTGGGTGGTGTCAGCCAGGGTCAGCGTGTAGTTCCCGCCGCCATTGGATGTCACGGTGCCGGTGAACTGGTCACCAGGATGCACCGGCTTGTTGATGACCTGGGTGCTGCGCGGGAACATCTCATACCACGCGTAGTAGGAGGGCCGGCCCGACAGGCAGTCCCCCTCACTGCCGGTCTGCTCCACCGTGGTGGAGGAGAACCCGTCGATGCCCACCCACGGCGACGAGAACTGGCTGCCACCCGGGCACGTCACCGCCGTCTGGGTCCAGGAGGCGGTCGCGGTGGTGAACGTCTTGCCGGTGACCGCGTAACCAGACCAGTTGGTCGAGTAGTTGACATTGTGGCCGTCGGCCACCCTCGGGTGGGTGCCCGGGGTCTGCCGGAACAGGCCACCCGGAACGAACCCGGATGGCAGAGCGCGGGCCGGGGCGTGGCGGGCACTGGCCACCGCGACCGGGGCAGTAGCCGCGAGCACGCCCACGGCCAGGGCAAACGCAGCGAACAGGATCGGACTTCTCTTGAGCATGCTGACTCGTTTCTGTGACGTTACCGGTGGGGACTCCCCGGGACCAGCGGAGAGGCCTCAGCCGGAGACCACCATGAGGACGACGCCGACCAGCATGAGGACGGCCCACACGATCAACGGGGAGTACCGGGACTGCACGACACTGCCGTACCAGGCGCGGGGCCTGGCAACGGCCACGGCAGGCAACGAGTTCAGGACGGACTGCTCCCTTGGGGCTCACCGAGGGGTGGTGAACCACCGTGACTCTTTGTGCCATCCTGTGATGCCTGAGAACTGGCTGCTAGCGTCATATGACCTAAATCAGTGGCACGGCGGGCACACCAGTCCGTATAAGTGCAGGTCAGCTGCCCAGCCTGCCGGTTCCCAGGGCCTGCCCTCAGCGTCATCTGACGTAAGTCGATGACTGAGCCACCGCCGGCCGCCCGCAGTCCGCGGTAGCCCCGGGTGGGCGCGATGATAGCGGCACCCGGCGCGCGGCGGCGGGGCCTGAGGTCAGGTGGCCTGGCTGGCCGGAGGACCGGGGAGGCTGCCTTCTGTTGACGGTGCGAGAGCGTCGCGCAGGGCGGCCCTTGTCGCGATCCCCAGTTTGGGGAACAGGCGGTGCAGGTGCGCGCCGACGGTGCGGTGGGACAGGAACAGCCGCTCGCCGATCTGCTTGTTCGTCAGGCCCGCCGCAGCGAGGGTGGCGATTTCCCGTTCCCGTGCTGTGAGCGGCTGCGCGGAGGTGGCAGCCACTGGCGTGACCGAGTAGCCGCTCGCGCGCAGTTCCTTGCGTGCCCGGCTGGCCCATGGTTCGGCGCGTAGCAGCGTGAAGGTGCGGAGCGCCGACCCCAGCTGGACACGGCCGGCTGAGGCGGCATGGGCGCGGCGCAGCCGCTCACCGTAGGCCAGTTGGACGCGGGCCAGGTCGAACGGCCAGCGGGTGGCACCGGGCATCCCCACCGCGCGCTCGAAGAGGCCTGCCGCGACTGTGAGATCCTCGGCGGCCACCCCCGCCGCGCCGTTGGCCAGCAGCGCCAGCCGCGGGGACAGCGACGCGAGCCCTGCCCGCTGGAGACCCCTGGCGTGGGCGGCCGCCTCCGCCTGGTGACCTGCCCTGACCGCGGCTTCCACGAAGTCCAGGCAGGTCCACGGGGCGTGGCGGCGGTAGGCTTCCAGCGCACCAGGCCGGGTGATGTCCACGAGATACTGGTATGCATCCTCGGCGCCACCGTCGCCCAGGGCGGCGAGCGCGCGGGCGTGGTGGGCCAGGTCTATGACGAAACACGCCCGGCGGGGCATCGCCCACCGCACCATCTCGTCAGTCAGGTCCTGCACCCGCTGACCGTCGCCACGGGCAGCGGCAAGCATAGCCTCGCTATAACGGACCTGCATGGTGTAGAGCTGGAGGCCGTGGCTGCCGCACCAGGACAGGCACTCGCTGGCCACGGTCTCGAGCTCGCGCCACCGCCCAGTCGCGTAGTCGTCCAGGCACAGGTACATGAGACATGCCGCGGCCACGGTCGCCGCCCCTGCCTCTCGTGCCCGGTGGGCGAGCCGCCACAGGGTGGGCCGGCACGCGGTCAGGCGGTCCAGGCCGGACGCCGCCAGCGTGACCGTCCGGATGCGCCAGGGGTCTGTCTCCTCCCACAAGGCCGCGACCGCGGTGTCGAGCTGGGCGACCGCGTCTGCCGGTGCCCTGGCCGGGTCGGGCACGACGGCGCTCAGCAACGCCAGGTCGGCGGGGGGTGCGGGGGTGAAACGAGCGAGGGCGGCCCGCAGCGGCCGCCACAGCGCCCCCCGGTTCCCGTAGCAGCAGACCATGGCGAGCATGAACAAGGCGCTGGTGAGCGCGTGGTCAGCCGGGTCGTAGCCGTCGCATGCCTCGATCGCGTTCACGAGGAGGTGATGGACGGTGTCAAGGTCAGCATCGTCGTTGAGCAGCAGGAACGCGGCGGTTGAGGCTGCCTGCGGGGTCGGCCTGCTGTCTTCGCCAGTAGCGGCGCTGCGGGCCAGCAGCCCGGCCACGTCCGCCAGTTCCCCGGCCATGCTGGCCGCGATGAAGGCAGCTTGGGTGAGCCGCCGGCGGCGGTCAGGCCCCTGTGGGCTCAGCTCCGCCGCGCGGATGAGCCGGGTCACCGCGCCCGAGGGATCGACCCGGCCCACGAGCCGGCCCACCCCCGACTCCAGCAGGGAGGCGACGTCTTCGTCGGGCTTGGTGGCTGCTTGCGCCAGGTGCCACGCGCGACGCTCTGGGGTGCCGGACAGCGCCGCTGCCAGCGCCAGGTGCGCCCGGTGGCGTTCGTGCCTGGTTGACAGGTGCATGACCGCCGACCGGGTGAGCTGCTGACTGAACACCACCTGTCTGGTGTCGTCACGGACCGCCACCAGGCCGGCGCGTTCAGCGGGAGCGAGGTCATGCACGCTGTGGCCGCCCGATGCGGACTGCAGCACATCGAGGTCACCCTCGCCCTCCAGCACCGCCATCAGGAGCATCTGCCGACACGCCTCAGGCAGTGCCGTGAGCCTCCCGGTGAACGACGACTGGAGACGTTCGCTGAGCGGCAGGAGCGGGGGCAGTACCTGCAGGCCGGCCCGTTGCCCGGCGGTCAGGGCCGCGGGCAACTCGAGCAGCGCGAGCGGGTTGCCTCCCGCCTCCTCGACCAGGCGTGTCCGCACACCGGCCGCGAGATGGGGCCAGCGGGCCGCCAGCAGGTCGCGCGCGGCACCGCTGGCGAGCGGCCCCAGTTCGTGGGCTGGCAGCCGTGCACGCCCCAACGCGCCACCGGCACGCGGCCGGGTCATGGCCAGCAGGCCGACCCGGGTCCCGGTCAGCCGGCGGCCCACGAAACCGAGGGCACCGGCGCTGGCGTCATCCAGCCATTGCGCGTCGTCTACGGCTACCAGCACCGGGCACGGCGTGGCGGCCCGGCGCAGCAGGGCCAGGACCGCGTTGCAGACGACAAACTGGTCCAGGGGCGGCCCTTCGTGGGTACCGAAGGCCACGCGCAGGGCCTCACGGTGCGTCTCCGCGAGGCCGCCGGTACTGTCTGCCAGCGGCAGCAGTACCTGGTTGAGGCTGGCATAAGCGAGCCCGGCCTCGAACTCAGCCCCGGCCGCCCGCAGCACCAGCGCGCCAGCGGCCTCCGCGGCCTCGCTGGCCGCGCCGAGCAGCGCCGTCTTGCCTGCCCCGGGCTCCCCGGCTATGAGCAGCGAGCCACCCCCGGCGGCGGCCCCGGCCAGGAAGCCGCTGACCAGGGCCAGCTCTTCCGCACGCCCGAAGAGCAGACCGGCTGGTGTGCGACCATGGACCCCGGAGGGCATGCGGACAGCATAACCGGCACGAAGGCCGCAAAGTGATCTTTCCGGGCACACCCCGGGCCTGCTGCCCGTGTCCATGGCGAGCATCCCCCGAGACCACCGAAGTCGCCGCATTGGCGTTAACTCCGCCAGGGCGCGCGGACCCGCCGGTCCAGCCTGTTTGCCTTGCACCGGTAAGGAAGGGACGAGGACAGGCTGGACAGCCGTCAAGAGGCGGTCGCCTGGACGGGGATGCGGCGCCCGGCCCTCTCTTCGTCTTCGTCGTGGAGCCCGATGCTGACTTCGAGGATTCCCCAGTGGTAAGTGGCTTTTATGTCGTTGGCGTCCGTAGTGACTGGCAGGGGTATGTGACGGCTGAACGCCCCGTAGCGGAACTCGCTGCGGTGCTGGCACTGCATGTCCTCATGCCGCTCCGCGCGGACGGTCAAGATGCCTTTCGACACCGAGACCTCCATGTCCTTGGCGGGGTCGACGCCGGGCAGTTCCGCCCGGACTACGTAGCGCCCGCCTGCCACGTGCTCTTCCATCCGCATGGCCTGCGCCGCCACCGGGCGCGGTGCTCCAAACGGCCCCTCCAGCCAGCCGAACATGTCTGGGACGAAGCCTGCGTTCTCCCGGTGTGTCAGACCGGTCATTGGCGATACCTTCTTCCGACTCAAGTTCATCTGCAGCTAGTAGACCCCCCTGGGCGTTAGCCCTGTCAGGGTCACAGTGCCCGGGTCCCCGGGACCAGCCGCCGCGGGGGAGCCGTTGGTCTCTGCCACAGCGACGGTGGGTTGCGACGGGGAGCGAGCGGCCAGACGTGCCATTCAGGCGCGGGCAGGCTGGCGCGCGGAGCCATCCAGGCAAGACATACGAGAGGCCCCAGCTCCCCTTCTCGCGGGTCTCGATTGCGCGGTGCGCGGACCACGGTCCGTTACTCCGCGTCTGCCTGGGGCTCTCTCGCAACAATTAGTCCACCCCACTACAGCAGCGCCCACCACCGACGAAGGTCCCGCACATGGGACCTTTGGCCTCTGCCCCAAATCAAGTTAAGTGCAGCGCGCACTGGCGGAGGCGTGAAGTCAGCCTGTCTTGAAGCGGGACCTGGTCACCGACGAACACATTGCGGCTCATACCGCCACTCCACTTACCTGCTGCCGGGCCCGGGCAGGGGCCACAGGTTCCGGCTGGACCTGCCAGAGGTCGAGCAGATGACGCGATGACCGGGCAGGATATTGATGTGGACGACGTCGCCCGGCAGGCCTTGGCGGCCATCGTCGCCGGTGAATGGGATACTCTCCGGCCGTTGCTGCACCCTTACCTTCACTGGACTGATGCCAACGGGACCATGCGTGGCCGCAGCAAGGTGATGGCCATGCTCGCGCGTGCCAGTACGGCTCCCGCTGAGCCGGCGTCCATCGAGTTGCGGGACGGGCAGATCTACCGCTGGAACAACTGACCGGCCAAGCCCCGACCCCACCCACCGCCGAAGATCTGCACTCTCATGCGGCTCTCAGAGCGTTGTCACCAACCACCGGCCCTGCCCCGGCCGGCATCCGTCAGGCCCGCAGCATGCTGTAGTACACCGCAAGCAGTGCGGCCTTCTGTTCCTCGCCAAGGCGCTCATCGCCGCTGATCGCGGATTCCACCGCGGTCAGTATCGGCTCATCGCCTGCCGGACCCGGCTCGCCGACAGCCGAGTCAAGCAGCCCAGCCTGCGCCAGCAGCGTCTCGGCGGACACGTTGAGAGCGCCTGACAGCAGCTTGAGCACACGGACCGATGGCTGGTGCAGGCCCCGCTCAATCTGACTCAGATAGGGGTTGGAGACCGACGTCAGCTCCGCGAGCTGGCGCAGCGATAGACCCGCAAGCTTGCGCTGGTTGCGGATGAAGGCGCCCAGCGCCTCCATCTGAGCGTTCCACGGGTCTGTCATCCTCGTCCCCGGTGAAGCGGAAGCTGTCATGCCTTCCATGCTAAGTATAGTGAGCACGAGCGGGGGCGAACCGCTCTGCCGGTTCGCCCCCGCTCGTGGGATCACTTGGCCGTGGAGGCGCTCGTCTTCCCCGAGGCGGAGTTCTTCCCGGGGAGCAGCGGGGCGGTCGCCTGCAGCACCTCTTCAGCGAACTTCCGCTGGCTGGCCAGCAGCTTCTCGGCGAAGTCGTAGGCGTTCGCGACGAGCTCGTCCGGCTTCGGCAGCTTGTCGGCGAGCGGCGCACTCAGCTCCAGTTGCGGCGGCATGATCGACCTGACGGTGTCAGCCCATGTCTTGATTGCGTCGATGACGGCTTCCTGGCTCTTGCGGACCGTCTTCAGGACCTCGGTCTGCACTTCCTGGCCCAGCTCGCGGGTCGTGGTCATGACTCCTCCTCGCATTGTTTTGCTTACTATAGTAAGCAAAACTGATTGATTTATCAAGCACGGGCGGGTACGCATGAGGTGCTCCTGCATTGGGGTTTCACCGAGGATCCGTCATGCCGGAAGCGCTGGCGCTGGCCCTCTGGGCGAGGTTCAGCGACACGCGGGGCGCGAACTAGGACACCTGGGCACGGACTGACTTTCGCCCGTTTTGAACGGAAGGCTGGCGTTTGGCTGCTTGCGGGCCGGGGCACTCGTCCAACTGAGACGTGACCAGGAGACAGCCTTGGCCGTCCTGTCCATCGTGCGAGGTCGCCGCTGGTCCCCGGTCTTGTCGGCCAGAAACCTCACGCTAGGCGGTGCACCGCGCCGCATGCGGCGAGGGGGAGGCAGCGTGGTCCGGGACCAACGGCTGGGCGGCTGAAGGCTTCGGCTTGTCTGGCACAGCGGTTGCTGGCACGGGATAGGACGGTCAGTGGTGAGCGACTTCGTCGTCAACCGGCACCAGCGGATTGTGTTCCCGTCGAATGCGTGGCCGCGGCTGGACTTCTCGGTGTTCGACACCGTCGGCCAGCTCGCGGCGGCGGTCAGCCGTGATTTCGAGGCAAAGGCGCCCAGCGCCAGCGACATCGCCGAGCGAATCGGGTCCAACGGGTATGCGACCCGGTACGAGCTGGTGCGGGATCTGGGGCTGCACTTGTTCTGGGTGAACCGGTTCGCCTTCACCATGTACGACAAGCGGCCCACGCGATGGCGGGATGTGCCCCGCACACGCGAGGACGTCTTCCTGCCTCTGCTCACCCCGTGGCCGGGGTTCGGCCGCAGCGCCGCCGATATCCAGCAGGTCTATCCCCGGTTGCCAGCCGCCTGGGACGAGGACACCGAGCAGAAGATCTTCGAGATCATCTTCGGCGTGTTCACACACCTGACGCACGACGCCGCGCACCTGCCAGCGATCAAGCCGACCGTGCCTGAGTTCCTCGCCAACCCGCAGAACCGCACGTTCGTGCTGCCGACCTATGAGCCGGACCGGCCGCTGTACTCCCGCGATGAGATCATCGACTGTGCCGCGCCCGTACCGGAACTGGAGGCGATGCTGCGCTGGGCGATGGTGCTCCACAACCAGTACCACTGGGCGGGGAGCGAGACCCACATCGCGGCGGTCGATGAGATCGGTGACGACGACTTCGTGGTCTTGTTCTGGCCCCGCGACGAACAGGTCGCCGACTTCATACGGCGGGTCAAGGCCGGCGAGCGCCGCCCGGCCGAGCACGGGCCCGCAGCCCCGCTGGTGCGCCCGGTCAGGCCCTGCGGGCCGGTCGAGGTGCGGAAGCGGTTCACCGTCATGCCCCGCCTGGAATCCCTGGTCGGCTTGACCGGTGAGTATCTCTGTACCAACGACGACATCGTGCGGAACGCGAGCTGGAACTGGTCGCCGATGACGGCTGCGGAGATCGCCGCCAAGACCGGGATCGAGCAGCGCACATACACGCGCCGGACGCTGAACCAGATGGCACTCGATGTTGCCCGCAGCGCCCTGGACAAGGCGGCCCGCACCGCCGCAGAGGTCGGCGCCGTGCTGTGCTGCACCTGTACCAGCGGGCGGCTCATCCCCTCCATCGCCACGTGGCTGTCCGCCGAGCTGGGGATGTTCCAGGCCCATTACTGCGCCGACCTGATCGCGGCCTGCGCGGGGCTGCCCTACGGGCTCGCGGAAGCTATCCGGATCCTGCAGGAGACCGAGAGCCCCGTGCTGGTCGTCTGCGCCGAGAAGTTCTCCGACAAGCTGGGCAACGTCCGCACCTCGCGGATGATCTTCGGTGATGGCGCGGCGGCCCTGGTCATCGGGCCCGCGCCCCGCGGCAGCGAACCAGACATCGAGGTGTTCCAGACCTACGCCGGCGGCACCGTCGGTGAGGTCAACTCTACCGTCTGGCCTAACCCTGAATTCGACAACAACCTCACCGTCTACGGGCCAGAGGTGAAGTCGTTCGTCACGCGCTACCTGGCGCAGATGACCGGTGAGCTGGCCGAGCTGCCGGACCCGGCCGGGGCCGCGCCCTCCCTGCTGGAAACCATCGACCTGATCGTGCCGCACCAGGCGAACAAGGTCATGGTGCTCCAGGCGGCCCGGAACGCGGGGGTCTCTGATGACCGGCTGTACTTCAACATCGAGCGCGTGGGCAACACCTCTGCCGCCAGCATCCCGCTCGCCCTCCGCGACGCCGTGGCAGACAAGGTGATCACCGGTCCGGTCCGCGTCTTCACACCGGCCTTCGGCGCAGGTGCCACCGCGGGGTACACGGTCATGCGCGTCGACCCCGGCATCGTGTCCACCGAGTCGGTGCCCATCCCGGCCAGTCAGGCGCCCGCGCCGGTCAGCGCCGGCACGACCAGCAATGACATCCACGTGGGTTACGGGCGATAAGAACCACCTGGGCCCACGGTCATCTCAGAGCCGTGCGCTGGCAGCCCAGGGCTCAGCCGAGGCGGCCCAGGAGGTCGTGGTAGCAGTCCCAGAGCTCGGGGGGCAGGTGCTCACCGAAGGTGCGGAAGTGCTCCAGAGTGTGCGCGGCCTCCCGCTTCCAGGCGTCGGTGTCGACGGAGAGCAAGGTGTCCAGGTCACTTTCACTGATGGCCATGCCGCTGGTGTCGAGTGCACCCGGGGCGGGCAGGTGGCCGACCGGGCTCGGGATGGCCTGCGCCTGGCCGGAGAGCCGTTCCACGACCCACTTCAGGACGCGGCTGTTCTCGCCGTATCCCGGCCACAGGAACCTGCCATCCTGGCTCTTACGGAACCAGTTGACGTAGTAGATGCGCGGCAGCTTGCTGGCGTCCGTGGCGCGGCCGATCTTCAGCCAGTGGGCGAAGTAGTCACCCATGTTGTAGCCACAGAAGGGAAGCATCGCGAAGGGGTCATAGCGCAGCTCGCCGACCTTGCCTTCGGCGGCCGCGGTCTTCTCCGAGGAGATGTTCGCGCCGAGGAACACGCCATGGGCCCAGTCGAAGGATTCGGTGACCAGCGGCACGGCGGTCGCACGCCGGCCACCGAACAAGATGGCCGAGATCGGGACACCCTGGGGGTCGTCCCATTCCGGGGCGATGATCGGGCACTGCTCCGCTGGTGTGGTGAAACGGGCATTCGGGTGCGCGGCGGGCTCGGGCGAGCCCGGAGTCCAGTCCCGGCCCTTCCAGTCGGTCAGGTGGGCGGGGGGTGCGTCGGTGAGACCTTCCCACCACACGTCGCCGTCGTCGGTGAGGGCGACATTGGTGAAGACGCTGTTGCCCCACAGCGCCGTAATCGCGTTGGCGTTGGTCGCAGCCCCGGTTCCGGGCGCGACGCCGAAGAACCCGGCCTCTGGGTTGATCGCGTACAGCCGGCCGTCCGGGCCGAAGCGCATCCAGGCGATGTCGTCGCCGACGGTCTCGACCTTCCAGCCGGGGATCGTGGGCTGGAGCATGGCGAGGTTCGTCTTGCCGCACATCGACGGGAAGGCGGCGGCCAGGTACTTGGTGTCACCGCTGGGGGGCGTGATCTTGAGGATGAGCATGTGCTCGGCCAGCCATCCCTCGTCGCGCGCCATCGCCGAACCGATGCGCAGCGCGAAGCACTTCTTGCCCAGCAGTGCGTTCCCGCCGTACCCGGAGCCGTAAGACCATATCTCACGGGTCTCCGGGAAATGCGAGATGTACTTCGTCGCATTGCACGGCCAGGGCACGTCCGCCTGGCCGGGCTCCAGGGGAGCGCCGACCGAGTGGACGGCACGGACGAACGACCGCGCTCCTCGATCCACCGCAGTGCTGGCGTCCCCATCCTGGTCATGATCCGCATCGACACCGCCACGTAAGGCGAGTCAGTGACCTGGACACCGGGCTGGGAAATGCTGCCGCCCAGTGGGCCCATGCAGAACGGGACCACGTACATGGTGCGGCCACGCATACAGCCATCGAAGATGTCCGCGAAGACCCGGCGCATCTCACCGGGAGCGACCCAGTTATTGGTCGGGCCGGCGTCTTCTTCCTTCTCGGAGCAGATGAAGGTGCGTGCCTCGACGCGAGCCACGTCACCCGGGTCGGAAGCACAGTGGAAGCTGTTCGGGCGGAGCTTCGGGTTGAGACGCGTGAAAGTCCCGTTCTCCACCAGGAGGCTGGTCAGGCGCTCCCACTCGCTCTGCGACCCGTCACACCAGGCAACCTGGTCCGGCTTGGCCAGCGCCGCGATATCGCGCACCCATCCGGCCAGCTCCGCGTAGCTTGTCTGTGGCCGGTCAAGGACATTTCCCGCGCTGGTCATCGCCGTCTCCTTACCGTTGGCTCCGCAGCGGGTGACCGGCGTCCCCGAGGGCGGAAACCGCCTGGCCGATTGACCGCGGCGAGGGGCCTGTGCCCCATTTATCGCTTAGATATCCACGGTCGGGCCAGTGCCCAAGGTCCCCATGGCACGGGACGTGGGTCGTTGGCCCACATTCCGGGCTCCCAGACGGCACATTCAGCCAGGCGCCTGCCCGATGTCGATCTCGGGTTCTTCACCGAGTACGGTCATCGCCTCGATGTACGCGTCGGGGCCCAGCCATTCATCCAGATGCCCAGGGTCCACGTCTTCGACAAGGCTGCAGTTCCGCTGGTCGTAGACATAGATCTTCTTGTCTTCACCCAGGTAGGCCTGCACCGCCTCCCCCTCTATCACGTGCAGGGCCACACCATGCAAACGGGCGTTGTAGCGGCGGCCGCGCGCCTGGTCCCAAACCGGCAGCCTGACCACGTCAGCCTTTGTCAGGCCTTGGGCGATCGCCTCACGGCGGTCGCGTTCGGCCTCAAGTCCGCCGCGCAGCATGTGAGACAGGTCGAGCCCGGCGTCGCTGGCCCACTGGCCAAGGTCATCGGGCAGGTGGACGGTGATGTCCATGGTCCCTCCACATACCGTGCGCGTGTCAGGCGAGGCACTCGATGATGGTCGCGTTGGCCTGGCCGCCGCCTTCGCACATCGTCAGCAGGCCGTACCTGCCGCCGCTGCGTTCAAGCTCGTGCAGGAGCCGTGTCATCAGGATCGCCCCGGTCGCGCCGAGCGGGTGCCCGAGCGCGATCGCGCCCCCGTTCGGGTTGGTCTTCTCCGGTGGCCCTCCGACCTCCGCCGCCCAGGCGAGCGGGACCGGCGCGAATGCCTCGTTGACCTCGAAGACGTCGATGTCCTCGACGCGCAGGTGCCCTCTGGCGAGAACCTGCTCGGTCGCGGGGATCACCGCGGTCATCATGAGGACCGGGTCGGATCCGGTTACCGCCATGGCGTGGATCCGGGCCCGGGGCGTGAGCCCGTAACGCCCGACAGCCGCCTGGGAGGCTATCAGCAGTGCTCCCGCGCCATCCGAGATCTGCGACGACGTCGCCGCCGTCACCTCCCAGCCCTCACGCAATGGCTTCAGCCGGGCCATCTGCTCGAGCGAAGTGTCCCGGCGAGGGCCTTCATCGATGGTCAGCCCGGCGAGGGGCGTGATCTCCGGGACGAACCTGCCCTCGTCGATCGCCCGCACCGCCCGGGCGTGGCTCTCCAGCGCGTACCGCTCAAGCACGGGCCGGGTGAACCCCCACTTCTCGCACATCAACTGAGCCCCGCGGTGCTGGGTGATCTCCTGGTCGCCGTAGCGGTCGCGCCACCCCTGGCCGAACAGTGGCGGCATGCCCTTCTCCAGCGCCAGCGTGACCGGGGAGGTCATCGGCACCATGCTCATGCTTTCCACGCCCCCGGCCACGACCAGGTCCTGCAGGCCGGACATGACTCCCAGCGTGGCGAAGTGCACGGCCTGCTGCGAGGAGCCGCACTGGCGGTCGATGGCGACGCCAGGGACATTCTCCGGGAGCCCAGCCGCCAGCCACGCGTGCCGCGCGATGTCGGTCGACTGCGGGCCAACCTGCGACACGCAGCCCATGATCACGTCGTCCACGGCCGACGGGTCGGCGCCCGTCCGGGCCATCAGCTCGGCTAGCACGTGGGCCGCCAGATCGACCGGGTGGACACCGGAGAGGCCCCCGTTCCGCCTGCCGACGGGGGTGCGTACCGCCCCGGCGATGTACGCCTGCGGCTCCATGTCAGCGGGGCATCATCCGCAGTCCGGCGTCGAGCCGGACTGTCTCGCCGTTCAGGTATGTGTTGCGGACGATCTCAAGCACCAGAGACGCATACTCGCCGGTCTGCCCGAACCGCCGCGGGGCGGCCATCGCCTGGGTGAGCGCTTGCCTGGTGGGCTCGGGGACCAGGCTGAGCATGGGGGTGTCGAACAGCCCTGGAGCGATCGACACCACACGGATGCCCAGGGACGCCAGGTCCCGCGCGGCCGCGAGGGTCAGGCCGACGACGCCGGACTTCGACGCCGCGTAGGCCGCCTGCCCGATCTGGCCCTCGTAAGCAGCGATGGACGCGGTGTTGATGATCACCCCCCGCTCCCCTGCCGGGTTGGGTTCGTTCGCCGCCATGGCTGCCGCGGCCAGGCGCAGCACGTTGAACGTGCCGACGAGGTTAATGCCCACGATCCGCTGGAACAGGTCGAGGTCGTGTGGTTCGCCGTGCCGGTCGACGATCCTGGCGCCCCAGCCCACGCCGGCGCAGTTCACCACCACCCGCAACGGCCCGAGGGCGGTTGCCCGCTTTACCGCGCTGGCGATATCGGGTGCGCTCGTGACATCTGCCAGCACGAATACACCGGTCCCTGTGTCCGCGAGCTCCCTCCCCCGCTCACCATCGCTGTCCACGCACACCAGCTTGGCGCCGGCCTCGGACAGGCCCTGGGCGGTCGCCCGGCCCAGGCCCGATGCTGCCCCGGTGACGAGTGCGACCGTGCCGTCGATTTCCATCAGAGCCTCACAGGTGTCATTCGTGCACGTAGGTACCTGGAGCGGGCGCGATGGGCGGGTGCTGCTTGTTGCCCGGCGCTTTCGGGGCCGGCTTCTCGTCACCGGACCGGGCGATGAGCCACTCCGCCCAGCGCGGCCACCACGATC
>DASYYE010000237.1:0-9223 GCA_035946955.1 Streptosporangiaceae bacterium
CACGGGGAACGGGATGCCGGTGTTGTTGTCCGGCGGGATCTGGTTCCAGTCCACGTCGTCGACCGTGAACATCGTCTGCGGGTTGTTCGGCAGCACCTCGACCGCCACCGAGTTGGTCCCCTGCCTGAGCAGGCTGGTGAGGCTGAACGTGAACCTGGTGTTGATCCCGGTGACCGTGGACGAGGTGGCCACCTGCTGGCCGTCAACCCACACATTGGCCGCACCCACCACCCCGTTGACGATCAGGGAGGCGCTCTGGCCGCTGGTGAGGCTCGACGTGAAGTCCGTCCGCCACCACCACCCGATGTTGAACAGCTTGTCGCTGTCACTGCCGATGCTGCCCAAGAAGCCGTAGCAGAGCTTCATGTTCGTGCTGTAGAAGACGCTGTTGTGGCTGTCGCTGCTCTGGTTCACCGGCTGCAGGCTCGTGTCGTCCGGGCACTGGCCGTTCTGGGCGAGCGCCTCGACCTCGGTCCCCGGTGCCCCAGCGTCGTCGTTGGCCACCGCCAGCCAGGAGCTGGCGTTGAAGCCCGGCGTGGAGATCTGCCCACCCGACTGGGTCGCGACCGCGCTGCTCTGCACCCGCCAGCCGTTCCCACCCAGGTCCACGATGTTGCTGGCACCGGTGCTGGGATGCACGTGACTGTGAGCGGCAATGTCGCGCGCCGACCGCGAAGCTGCTGCACCGTGGCTGCTGCCGGTCGTGGTCGCGTCGGCGGCAGTGGCGGTCACCAGCGAGAGCGCCGCAAGTACGGACGCGCACGCAACGGACCGGGAGCGTGTCCAGTGCCTCATGGGCTGCCAACCTCTCACGCGGCTGGGCGCCGCAGATGCCGCTTCCCGGATAGTTAGTTCGTATACTTTCCAAACAAATTAGTCAAGTGTGGACACGATCCGCAGATGCGGGCAAAACCTCCCGCTGTCCCGCCAGGGGCCAGCCGCGCTTGCGGGTGACCAGGTCGAGGGCCAGGAGGTCCACCACGGCCAGCGCGATGAGCCCTGGGTAGGCGCCGAACCCGTGGTACTGGAACGCGATGGTGTGCGTACCCGCTGGCACCGTGACAGCGACCAGCGCGGGCCCGACCATCTCGGTCTGGGCAGGCCGCCCATCGACCGTCACGGTCCAGCCAGGGTCGTAGGACGCGCTGAGGACCACCGCGGCCCGCCTGCGCATGGACACCGCGGCGCTCGCGCTCCCCTGCGCCAGGTCAGTGTGCTCGTGCATAACCACGCCGGGGGTGCCCGAGGGGTGGGCCGAGGCCGCCAGCGTGGGTGGGGCAGCCGGCGCGCCGGCAAAGGCGACCGTCGGGTACCGGCCCTCCCCTGGCAGGGCCGACTGCAGGTAGTAGATGGTTTGGCTGCCGAGATCCTCGCGGTTGGCGGTGACGGTCCCTACGGTGTCGGCCACGCGGAAGTAGGAGTTGGCGGGGTACTCATACAGGCCGATCTGGTTGAGGCGCAGCACGCGGACCGCACCTGGCGGCGGCTTCACCCAGCGCGGGACGATCATGTAGCGGATGCCGAACACGGCATAGTCGCCGGGGTTCTGGGGGGAGAAGTGGTACTCGGGCTGGGTCATCAGTGACGCGGTCCGCAGCGTGTAGCCGACCTCGTCAACGTCCATGCTCTCGATGTACTTGAACGCCGGCACGTACCCGACCGTGAACGTTGTCCCCCACGAGGTGGGTGCCCCGGCATAGACCCTGCCTCCCCCGTGGCGCTGGATGTAGGCGACGGCGGTGGCCACCTGCGGTTCGTCTGTCTGGGAGAGCGTCTGGATCCCGATGTCGGCCGAGTTGAGCGCGTCGTAGGAGTCGAAGAACTGCCACGCGGGGAACAGGAACCCGACTCCGGCCAGGGCCGCGACAGTGATGGGCAGCCAGTCCAGCCACCCCAGCCGGTGGCGGCCCAGGGACCGGGCACCGGCCTCGGCCCAGCGCACGACGCGCTCGGCCACGGTCGCCGCGCCGATCCCGGCCAGGTAGATCCCAGCGAGCTGGGCGCCCATCAGGAAGCGCCGGAAGAACAAGTCGGTGCTCCCCGGGATGATACTGACCAGGTTGCCGAAAGTGGTCCGGCCGAACGAGAGCAGCAGCCCCAGGCAGAACAGTGCCAGCAGCGCACGCCCCGCGTCAGCCGCCCGCCAGCGCACGACGGCTGTCACCATGCCTGCCAGGACGAGCAGGGTGATCACTGGCAGGTGGCCGTAGTCGAACACTCGCCCGGTCAGCAGCCAGCCCATGACCAGCCGCGCCCCGTAACCATTCTCCAGCGGGGTGCCTTCCAGTGCCTGGTTGACCCCGGCCCAGTGGGAGTAACGCAGCAGGGGGAACACGACCCATGCGCTGGCGAGCAGCGAGGCACCCAGCAGGACCGCGCCCCGGACCAGCCGTGCCCGCAGGTCACGGCGCACCAGGAAGGGCAGGATGACCACGGCCGAGAACGCGAGGTAGCCCGTTTCATAGTGCAGCGCCGAGGTCAGAGCCACCAGCGCGGCCGCTGGCGCGAGGAACCGCTTGTCCTCGCACGCACGCCAGGTCAGGGCCCAGGCGAACGGCAGCCCCCAGGACGCCCAGAGCTGAGTCCACACGCCGTAGCCGATCCACAGGTACGCGTGCTGCTCGTAGCCGATCCCCGGGACGCTGTGCAGCAGCGGCGCCACGACTGCGGCGAGCGCGGCAGCCCATGGGCGCAGCCGGAACAGCCGGGCCGAGGCGTAGATGGCGACCGGCCACAGGCACCACAGCAGGTACAGCGACCACCGGTACGCCGCGTCGGGCCCGATGACGAGGCCAGCCAGGCCGGTGAGGATCGCCGGGGTGCTCTGGTAGTGCAGGAACTGCGGGGAACCGAGCCCCAGGTAGGGGAACCAGCTGGTGAGCGGGTCATGGCCCGCGCTCAGCTGGGAGGTCGCGAACCTGACCATCTGCTCGTGGACCGAGCTGTCGTCCAGGTACTGGGCGGGCTGGAGCGTCGACCGGAGTTCCCACAGGCTCCAGGCGACCGTCGCCGAAACAGCGGCCGAAGGCCAGGCCCAGACCCCTGGGCGCTGGCCTTCGGTACGTTCGGTCATTCCTTGCAGGTATGCCTCCCGGGCGTCCTTACCGAGACACCGGCGCGGGGGTTAACCGCCGCCGCCCCACCTCGCCGCTGCCACCATGACAGTTGGTTGGCAGAGTGAATAGGGGTGTAGTGTCCACTGGCTCGTTCGAGGGTGGGTTCAGGATAACCGCGATGACAGGGAAGCGTTTCCCTAATGGGAACCGGAGCCTCATGAAGAGTCTCCTATCTCTCCTTTCACTTCCCTCATTTGTGGCTGATGCCGGGTGAGCGCTGGCCGCCCACCCGGCATCAGTCCGGGTCTGTTTTGTCGTGCCGGGGGCGTCAGCTGCCGCCGCCACCACCGTCACCGGCACCGCCGTGGCAGGTGGTCGGCGGGGTGAACAGCGGTGTCGTGTCCACAGGGAGGTTCGCGGGCGGGTTGAGGATGACCGTCGCGTGTGTCGTCCATTTCCCCTCACAGGCGAGCAGGGCGGTGTGCTCCTGCCCGTGCGTGGAGTTCCTGTCTCCGCCCATCCACAGGTCCCAGTGGCCGCTGTTCACGCCGCCACAGGGGTTGCACTGGTCTTCGTGGATGAAGTACTTCTTCAGGAACGGGACGTAGCCGATCTGGCAGAACGGGCCGTTCAGGTCGTTCGGCCACGCCATGGTGACCGGGTTGCTGCGGGTGCCAACACCGCCAGCATTCTGGTGGATGCAAGGGTGGGCGATGCCTGGGCCTGGCGGGGAGTTGTCGGTCCAGCCGTAGAAGGTCACAAAGTTCGTTGTGGTCGTCGATCTCTGGGGAGCTGCGTTTGCCGACCCTGGCAGGACGAAGCCAAGGACCAGGGCAACCGGCGCACACACCGCCAGGATGACGACGAGGAAACGCTGCCGGAGGTGGAGCTTCCGGAGCCTCATGCCGTCTCCTTTCCCATAGTAAGGAATGGTTCCTAACTAATTTCGCAACGTACCCCTGCCCGGGTTGCCCGTCAATGCCCTGTAAGTGTTCATTGCCCAAGTTAGGACCTAAGACCGCAACAGGCCGGCGGCAGGAACCTGCCGCGGGCCTGTTTGCGTGATCGACCGGTCATGCTCAGTGATTGAGCAGGTATTGCTCAGGAACCGCCGCTCGGGCCGGTGTTGCCTGAACCACCGCCGCCGCCACCGCCACCAGGCGCGTTGCACTGGCCATTCTGGAAGATGACGCCGCCTTGGCCGTTGTTGAACACCGGCTCATTCGGCCCGGGATTGACGATGATCTGCATGTTGTCGCGGGTCAGGTTGTCTTCACAGGCGATCACCGCGCTGGAGTTGCTGCTCGCGGTGCCGCCGACCCACAGGTCGATGTGCGAGATCCCATTGTTGAAGTCGGCGTCGCACTCGACGCACTCATCCTGCATGACGAAGTACCGCTGCAGGAACGGGTAGTAGATAAGCGTGCCGGGGGCGAACTCGTGCTGGTCAGTCGCGAACGTGGTCGGGTCGCCGAACGTTCCGACCCCGCCCGCATGGCCGGAGCCGAACGCGGTCCCGTTCCCAGGTGGTGAGTTGTCGGGGAACCCGTACAGGGTGACGTGGTTGATGGTCCTTGTTTGGCCCGCCGCAGCTGCTTGCGGTGACGCCAGGGCCCCGGTGGCGATGCTGACCAGGATCGCGACGGGTAGGGCGGCCATCACCAGTCCCGCCGCTAGCCAACGTCGTTGCATGATGGACCTCCATGTGAATTAGGAAGCCTTACTAACTAGGCCCGCTCCTGGACTTACAGTACTCCGGTACGTGGGCGATTGCCCCTGTTGTGGACGTTTTGTGGGGAACTGTGGCCACTCTTGTCACACCAGACCTGATCTGCCACGGGTAGCTGCCTCACATGTCCAGTCAGGGCTCGCTACTGGCTCGTCAAGCGCACGCGATCGGCCACGCCCACAAAGGCGAGACCCCCCGCAGGCGAGCAGGGGGCCGGTTCCTGGCGCAGGACGCTAGTTACGATTCAGCGTCGTCCTGGCAGGATGGGCCTTGCGGCGGCCCTGGTGAGGTGCACCTTGCGGAGACCGCGGGCACGGGCTTTGCCGCCGCCCTGGTGCACTGTGGACGCTAGATCCGCCGTAGCGGCGGTGGCCACGTCCCCCCTCGTGTGGGTAGCTGGGGCCGCGTGGGGTGCTGCCTCCACGCCAGACGCAATCCCTACCACGCCGATCAGCGGCAAGGCGACAATCACGATCAACGGGCTCAGCCAGCGCGGTCGCATCGGGTTATTTCCCCTTTATTAGGAAGGATTCCTAACTATCATTTTCGATACTCTCAAACCCCGGCCCCCGCTGTCAACGGATCCTGACACATGCGTCAAACCAGAGCAAATCACCAGCACACTGTGGTCCGTGCAGGACGGTGGCCCGGCCGACGGCAACCCAAAGGTGGCATATGTCCGACTCCAGCCGTGCGCGTCGTATCATGCCCGCCATGAGGTCCGACTCCCCCGGCTCCCCCGCCGTACCGCCACCCCAGCTCCGGCCGACCTGCCGCAGTCTAGGGGCGCGGCGCAGGCTCCGGTTGCTAACCGCCGTAATCTGCATCCCCGCAGCCGTAGCGGCGACCGCATCGTGTGACGGCTCCAGCCCGGGACACCGGGACGCAGCCGGCGGCCCTGCCCACGCGTGGGCGGGGGTGTCGACCCTCGCATCGTCGCCGGTGGCTGGCCAGCCGCCCGCTCCTCCCAGCACGGCGGTCTACACCCAGCGTGGCAGCAACTCCAGGGTGGGCTGGAACTACAGCGAGAAGACCCTCAATACCCACAACGTGAACGTGGCCGACTTCGGCCGCGTGGTCACCTACCCGGTCAACGGCAAGGTCTATGCCCAGCCTCTGTTCGTGCCCGGCCTGCACATCGACGGGGGCGTGCACAACGTCGTCATCGTGGCGACCCAGACCGACAACGTCTACGCCTTCGACGCGGACGCGACAGGCCCCGCCCCCGCGCCGCTGTGGCACACGTCGTTCCTCGTCCACGGTGCCACCCCGGTCAATACCACCACCATCCTGAGCTGCCCCTACATCGTCCCAACCATCGGCATCATCAACACGCCTGTCATCGACGGTGCCACGGACACGATGTACCTGGTAGCGGTCACGTTGCAGAACTCACAGATGGTGGACACCCTGCATGCCATCGACATCTCCACCGGCCGCGACCGCGTGCCCCCGGTGGTCATCCAAGCGTCGGCACACGGCACCGGCATGGGGGCCAGCCACGGCGTCCTCCGCTTCGACGCCCACAAGGAACAGCCCCACGCGGCCCTGCTCTACCTGAGTGGCGTGGTGTACATCGCCTTTGCGTCATACTGCGACCGGCCGCCCAACCACGGCTGGGTGCTCGGTTACCGCGGCGGCGACCTCCGCCAGGTCGTGGTTTACAACACCACCCCCAACAGCTATGACGGCGGGATCTGGCAGTCAGCCACGGGCATGGCCGCTGACAGCACTGGCAACATGTTCGCGATGACCGCCAACGGCGGTTTCGACCTCGGCACGGGGGGCCACGACGCCAGTGACACCCTGGTGGAGTTGCGCCGGGCCGGGGGGACGCTGCGGCTGATGGACTACTTCACGCCCTACTACCAGGCGTGCCTCAACAACGGCGACCAGGACTTCGGGTCGGCCGGACCGCTGCTGCTGCCACACGAGGTGCTCGCCATCGGCAAGGAAGGCGCGATCACCGTCCTGAACCGTGCCAGCCTCGGCGGTTACCACACGATTCCGGACCCATGCCACCACATGAACGACACTCACGTGGACCATGCGATCCAGGAGTTGCCGCCGCAGACGGTCGTGGGCGGCGTCTGGGGCGCCGAGACCTACTGGCAGGGTGCCCACCAGGCGTTCGTGTACACCGCGGGTGAGTCCGACCACATCAAGGCGTGGCGGCTGGTCCACGGCAAGCTGGTCTCACCACCCGCCTCGTTTGCCGCTGAGACACTCGACTACCCGGGCGCCACCCTGGTCGGGTCCAGCAAGGGTGTCAACCCGCAGAGCGCGATCCTGTGGGTCACCGACCAGGAGAAGGGCACGGCCCTGCGCGCCTACTCCGCCACCAACCTCGCCCACGAGCTGTACAACAGCCAAGAGAACGCGGCGCGCGACGGCCTGCCCCGCAACGGTTACGACAACTTCTGCGCGGCCACCGTGGCCGATGGGCGGGTGTTCGTGGGGACCAGTGGTGAGCTGGCCGTCTATGGCCTGCTCAAATAGGCGGGGCGCCAGGCACCACCTGAGCCACCGCCGACGGCATCGCTGACAGCCACCAGCACACCCGCGGCGGACGCGCTGATGTCAGCCACATAGATGTCCAGGTGCAGTTGCGGGTAGGCCGGGTCGGGCCAGGGCAGGGACTGGCGTCCCTGGCCGGGCTGACCCGGGTCCGTGCCCCCCGTACCAGGAACATCCGCCCGGTCGCTGCTGTCCCACCTGGCTGGCAGGCCCAGCAGGCCTGGATAGGAACGCACCATTGCGTCCGCCTCGGCTGCTCGCCGTGCCGCCCTCCGCTGCCCCGCCATGGTGCACTCCCTCCATCCGGCCCGCTCCCACCGATGGTGCCTGGTGGGTACGACAGAGTGGGGCCCGCGACGGTGCCAGACTGCTGGCAGGCACTGGGAAGGAGGCGACATGCGCATCTGCGTGCTGGGTGCCGGTGCGATCGGCGGGTTCCTCGGAACCAGGCTGGCCGTGGCCGGCTTCGAGACCTCCGCGCTCGCGCGCGGGGCGACACTGGCGGCGCTGCGCACCCATGGCTGGCGGGCCGAGACCAGCGAGGGACGGATCAGCGCACCCGTGCGGGCCGCCGCGGACCCGGCCGACCTGGGCCCCCAGGACGTGGTCGTCTTCGCCGTCAAAGCGACCTCGGCCGCCTCGGCCGTGGCCAGCATCGGCCCGCTCCTGGGCCCGGACACCATGGTGCTGACCGCGATGAACGGGGTGCCGTGGTGGTTCTTCGAGGGTTTCGGCGGGGCTTGTGAGGGTCACCACCTGACCAGTGTGGACCCAGCGGGGCGGATCGCCGCGGCGGTCCCCGTGCACCGGGTCATCGGCGGTGTCCTCCACATGAGCTGCGCCACCGTGGAGCCCGGGCTGGTCCGCCACCATCAGGGCACCGGCCTGATCATCGGCGAGCCAGGCCACCACGACTCCCCCCGCGTGCGAGACCTCGCCGAGGTCTTCCTGGCAGCCGGGCTGGACGTCACCGTGTCCACCGAGATCCGCAAGGCGATCTGGTACAAGCTATGGGGCAACCTGACCATCAACCCGGTGTCGGCCCTGACCGGGGCCACGGCCGACCTGATCCTCGACGAGGACCTGGTACGGACGTTCTGCCAGACCGCCATGACCGAGGCACAGGAAGTCGGGGCACGCATCGGCCTGCCCATTGCCGAGCGTCCTGAGGACCGCAACAAGGTCACCCGCAAGCTGGGTGCCTTCAAGTCGTCCATGCTGCAAGACGCCGAAGCAGGCCGCCCCCTGGAACTAGACGCCCTGGCCGGAGCCGTGGCAGAGATCGGTGCCCTGGTAGGCGTCGCCACCCCCACCGTCAACGCCCTCCTGGGCCTGACCCGTCTCTCCGCCCAGGTCCGCAGCCTCGGCTAGGGCGGCGTGGGCACGCGCCGGCACCTGTGGACAACCGTTACCCGTTCAGTTTTTCCCCCTCATAGGGTCTGTTTCACCAACGGTGTTTCCGGCGGTTGGGGTTAGTAGGCACGCGACGGCCAGTGTGCCCGTGCCGAGGCTTCGACACGTTCTGCCCACTCGGCCCGTGGGTCGAGACCGGCCTCGACGCGGCGGACGTCGAGCTGACGACCTCCGTCAACGGGGAGGTGGCAGCACGCCCGTACCTCTGACCTGCTGCACTCGGTCCCCGCGCTCATCGCGTATGCCAGCGCCGTCATGACCCTGCTCCCCGGCGACGTCCTGTTGACCGGCACCCCCGCCGGTGTGGGCCCGCTGTCGGCCGGCGACGAAGTGTCAGTGACAGTCGAAGGCGTAGGCACTCTCACCAACCCGGTGCTGGACAGCGAGTACGAGTAGGCGCGCGGCGTCCGCGATCGTGAGCCAGGGCGCCTGGCGCCTGATAGGTGATGAGCAGGGCGCAGACCTCCTGGTCAACTCCGGCGGGGGCGGGCGCGCAGCGCCCGCCCCC
>DASYYE010000238.1:0-18609 GCA_035946955.1 Streptosporangiaceae bacterium
ACGGCGGCCAAGGCCCGCGCGAGCAGCACCGGGCCGCCCATGACGGTCGCGGCCACAGCCACACCGGCGACCAGCGCGGTAACGGCCGCAGCCATGGCCCGCGTACTGGTCGCCCCGGCCACCAGGGCGCCGAACCCCTCGGGCCGCGCCGGGGGCGAGCCCGGCCCGGTCGCGAGCACGACGGCTACCCGGGCGGTGAGGACAGCTATTGTGAGCGCCGCCGCCGCCTGCCAGCCCGCGCCGAGCGAGGCCAGGGCACTGATCTGCACGAGCACGACGACCACCAGTGTGACCACGCCCAGCGGCCCGGCGTCCGGCCGCCGCATGATGGCGAGCGCCTGGTCCCGGGGACGGCGGCTGCCGAGCCCGTCCGCGGTGTCGGCCAGGCCGTCCAGGTGCAGCCCGCCGGTGCCGGCGCCCAGGACCGCGACAGCCAGTGTGGCGGCGAGCAGGGTGCGGGCACCCGAATGGCCGCCAGCCTCGACCAGCACCAGGACTCCAACGGCCGGGACCGTCAGTAGCACACCGGCTACCGGCAGCCACAGGACCGCCCTGGCCGCTTCCTCGCGCGTCACGACCGCACGGGCGCCAAGCGGCACCACGGTGAACATCCCGAGCGCGTCCCGCAGTGCGGCCAGACTGACCCGCCGCCCCTGGCCCGGTTGGTCATCCCCGGGCTGGTCACGGGATGCATGGATGTGGCGATGTGGAGAATCTTTTGTCCATATGCGCACATTCATGGCCGCCGCCCCCGTGTCACCGCAGCCGCCGTGGGATACCAGCTGTGCAGAACCAGACTTCGTCGGCCCCGGCCGCCATCAGCGCGTTGAGGCGGCCGAGTTGGTCGCGGAACAGCCGGCCTGAGTGGGTGTCCGGGACGACCCCGGCCCCCACCTCGCTGCTGACAGCCACCACATGCCGCCGGGTTGCCCGCCAGGCCGCGGCCAGTGCGTCGATGCGCTGGCCGAGCGCCTCATCGGCACCGGGACGGTCCTCCCAGCTCCCGCACTCGTCCATGACCCGTGTCAGCCAGGTGGTCAGGCAGTCGACCACAACAGGCGGCTCCCCAGGCGCGGACAGCACGTCGGTGAGCGCAAGGGTCTCCATCGTGTGCCACGTTGCGGGACGGCGGTCGCGGTGCACCTGGACCCGCTCATCCCACTCCGCGTCGCCCGACCCCATAGGTGTGCCTGTGGCCACGAAGTCGACTTCCGCAAAGTCCGCCAGCATCTTCTCGGCCGCCGCCGACTTCCCCGACCGGGCACCACCGAGCACAAGCACCCGGCGTGGCCCAGCCTGCGGCGGTGGGCCAGCCTCCGGCCGTGGACCCGGTACCGGCGCCGCCGGCTCGGCCACCGACGCCGGGGGCAGGCCCGCGACCTGGCCGACCACGACCACCGCCGGGTTGGTGACCCCTGCTTCCCGGACCACCTTGGCCAGGTCACGCAGAGGTGCGTACACCACGCGCTGCTGCGGGCTCCAGCCGTCCGACACACACGCACACGGGGTGTCGGCACTCAGCCCACCGGACACCAGCGCGGCAGTGGTGTCCGCGAGATGGTCAACCGACATCAGCAGTACCAGCGTCATGCCGGTGCGGGCCAATGCCTGCCAGTCGAGGGTGCTGCGGGCGTCCCCCGGTGACGCATGCCCCGCCACCACGCAGAACCCCTGGCTGAGCCCCCGGTGGGTGACCGGGATGCCCACCGCGGCTGGCACCGCCACGGCACTGGTCACGCCGGGGACCACCTCGACCGGGACTCCGGCGGCCAGGCACGCGTCCAGTTCCTCCCGGCCGCGCCCGAACACGAACGGGTCACCGCCCTTGAGCCGGACCACGGCGAGCCCTTGCCGGGCATGCTCCACCAGGGTGCGGTTGATGTGCTCCTGGTCCATGGCGGGCCCGCCCGGGACCTTGGCGGCGTCGACCACCCGCACGTCGGGCGGGAGTTCGTCGAGCAGTTCCAGTGGGGCGAGCCGGTCGGCCACCACCACGTCCGCGTGGCGCAGGCGCTGCCAGCCCGCGACGGTGATCAGGCCCGGGTCACCAGGTCCGCCACCAACGATCGACACGGTCCCCAACGGCGCAGGATCCCCGGCCCTACCATGCTCCCTGGGGGTGCCACGCTCCTCGGGGGCACCACGCTCCTCAGGAGCGCCACTGACCGCTTCGACCAGGGCCACGCACTGGTCGCGGAGCATCGCGGCGCGCCGTGGGTTCCGCCCGGCATTGACCGCGACGGTCGCACCCGCTGCCCGGCCCACCGCTGGTACCCAGGCTGGCGAGGCGAGCGCGTCGTCCGCCCGCACGCACCACACCCGCTGGCGCTCGGCGTCGGCGGCCACTGCGGCATTGACCTCGGGCTGGTCGGTGCAGGCCAGCACCAGCCACGCGCCGTCGGTGTCACCGGGCTCGTAGGCGCGGGTGTGTGCCGTGATGAGACCACGCGAGGCGAGGTCGGCCAGGGTGGGGCTGAGCACCGGCGCGACGACTGCGACGTCGGCCCCGGCAGCGCGCAGCCCAGCCACCCGGCGTACCGCGACCGAGCCGCCGCCGACCACGACCACCTGCCGGCCCGCCAGTCGCAGGCCAAGCGGGTATATCACCGTGTCCGCGGCCGTGGCCGCCGACGTTGGCCCCCCGTGCATCTCGTCACTCCTTCGCGCCGCTGACGCCTGCGCTGTCAAACGTTGCCACATCCCGCAGCACCCGCACTGCCGACGCGACGATCGGGAGCGCGAGTACCGCGCCCGACCCTTCGCCCAGCCGCATGCCGAGGTCGAGCAGGGGCCGCAGGCCTAGCACGGTGAGGGCGCGCCGTGCCCCGGGTTCGGTGGACAGGTGCCCGGCTACCAGGCAGTGCACCACGTCAGGGGCGATCGCCCTGGCCGCCAGTGCCGCCGAGCAGGCGATCACGCCGTCGAGCACCACCGGCACCCGCAGGGCGGCGCCGCCCAGCATGAACCCGGCAAGTGCCGCATGCTCCAGCCCGCCCACGGCCGCCAGCACCCCGAGCGGGTCGCCCGGGTCCGGCTTGTGGCGGGCCAGTGCCTTGCGCACCACGTCGACCTTGTGCGCCCACATCTCGTCGCCGATCCCGGTGCCGCGGCCGGTCACCTCCTGCGGGTCCGCGCCGGTGAACACCGCGACCAGCGCGGCCGAGGCGGTCGTGTTCGCGATGCCCATGTCGCCGGTGGCCAGTGCCCGGTTGCCGGCCGCGACCAGGTCACGCGCGGTCTCGATGCCGGCCTCCACCGCCTGCTGCGCCTGCGCCCGGGTCATGGCCGGCCCCACGGTCATGTCCGCGGTACCGTGCCTGACCTTGCGCGACAGCAGCCCGGGCCGGGCCGGGACCTCCCCGGCCACGCCCACGTCCACCACGCAGACCTCGGCCCCGGCCTGGGCCGCGACCGCGTTGACCACCGCGCCACCGCCGAGGAAGTTCACCACCATCTGCGTGGTGACCTCCTGGGGCCAGGGCGTGACGCCTTGGGCGTGGACACCGTGGTCAGCCGCGAACACCGCCACTGCGGCCGGTTCCGGCAGCGGCGGTGGGCACTCGCCCGCCAGCCCGGCCAGCCGCACGGACAGTTCCTCCAGCACGCCCAGTGACCCAGGTGGCTTGGTGAGGCTTTCCTGGCGTTCGGCCGCAGCCGCCGCGGCTGCGGTATCGGCGGGCCGGATCGCGGCCAGGGTGTCCGCCAGCAGGCTGGCTGGTTTCCCGCCGGGCAGGCCCCGCTGATCCCATGAGCCCTCGTGCACCGCCCAGGACAGCGGCCGCTGCCGGGCCCACCCCGACATCGCGAGCTCGGGCGCGGGCGGGAACTGCGTCACGTGCCCCACGCACAGGTAGGCCACGACCTCGACGTGCGGCGGCAGTCCCAGCGTGGCGGCGAGCTCCCGCTCGTCGAAGAAACTCACCCACCCGACGCCGAGGCCCTCGGCCCTGGCCGCGAGCCACAGGTTCTGCACCGCGCAGGCGGTCGAGTACGCCGCCATCTGCGGCTGTGTGTGCCTTCCCAGCACGTGCCTGCCCCCTCGCGCCGGGTCACATGTCACGACGATGCTGAGCGGGGCCTCCAGGATCGCTTCGATCTTGAGGTTGCCGAAGGCCACGGCCCGGGCGCGGGGCAGCGACTGCCCGAACACATCGCGCTGGTGGCGGGCGAGCGCGTGGACGCGTTGCCGCATCGCCAGGTCGCGGACCACGATGAAGTCCCATGGCTGGCTCAGCCCGACGCTGGGGGCCTGGTGTGCCGCGGCGAGGACGCGCGTCAGCATGTCGTCGCTGACCGGGTCGGGCAGGAAGCCGTTGCGCATGTCCCGGCGCGCCGCCACGAGCCGGTAGAACGCATCCACGTCCGGTCGCGGCAGGCCCTCCGCGGGCACCGCGCCGCCCCGTGCCTGGTCACTGTGGTCGCGGATGGGGTCCGCTGGGGCTGTCACGGTGGTACCTCCACGAGGGCATGGTCCTGGGTGTGGTGGTCATGGTCGTCGTGCGAGTGGCCGTCGTGGGGGTGGTGGTGGGGTGTCTGAGGCTGGCCGACCTTGTCGGTGAACCCGGGCAGTGCCACCCGGTAGGCGCACGTGTCGCAGTTCATCCTGATGTCGCCGTGCAGGGCCTCGTTGTAGCGTTCCAGCACCAGGCCGGCGAGTTCGTCACAGTCGCCGATCAGCCCGGCGACGCGCACGTCCACTCCGTCGTGACAGGCACCGAACTCCCGTGACTGTGCTGTCACCCGGTCCGGCAGTACCCCCGGGAACAGGAAGTACGGCGCCACCACGATGCGGCGCGCTCCCAGCCGTGTGGTGCGTTCCAGGGCGGCCGGGACCGACGGCTCGGCCAGCGACACGAACGCGTACTCCACCGTCTCGTACCCCCGGCCCTCCCACAGCAGCCGCGCGACCTTGGCGACCTCGGCATTGGCGTCGGGGTCGGTGGAGCCCCGCCCGACGAGCAGCACATGGGTGCCAGCCCGGGGTGCCCCGCCCAGGACGCCGGAGACCCTGGCCGCGAGCAGGTCCTGCAGCACCGGGTGTGGGCCGAGCGGGCGGCCGTAACGGAACGACAGCCCAGGGTGGCTCACCCGCTCCCTGGCCAGTGCCCCGGGGATGTCCCCCTTGCCGTGGCCGGCCGAGGTCAGCACCAGCGGGACCGCCACCACCTCAACCGGACGCCCGCCACGCGTCACGGCCCACTCCCGGTACCTGCTGGCCACCACCTCGGCCACGGACGGGCCGGCCAGCTCGATGAACCCGCCGTCCACGCCGCCCACCCCGGCGGGTGCCAGCGCCCGGACACGGCGGGTGAACTGAGCGAACTCGGCTACGCCGCGGCCGCTGCGTGTGCCGTGACCGACGAGGAGGAGCGGTGGTCCAAGGCGTGCCGGGCCGGCCATGGTGCTGGTCATGCTGGCTCCTGGTAGAGCAGGGCGTTGACGGCGGCGGCCGCTACCGCGGCGCCGCCCTTCTCGCTGCGGTTCGTCAGGGCCGGCAGCCCGCTCGCCCGCAGTGCTTCTTTGGCCTCGACCGCCCCTACAAAACCCACCGGCAGGCCTATGACCAGGGCAGGGGCAGCGCCTAGCGACAACAGGTACGCCAAGGCGGTGGGTGCTGTCCCGACCACCCACACGGCGCCGGGCCCTGCTTCGGCGAACGCGACCGCGATCCCGGCGGCTGAACGGGTGAGCCCCGCTTGGGCGGCCAGGGCGAGTGCATGTGGGTCGGACACCCGGCACAGTGCCTCGCGGGAAGTGATGCCGGCCGCCACCATGGCGCTGTCGGCGACCAGCGGCGCACCCCGGGCCAGCGCAGCGGCTCCCGCCGCCAGGGCTTCCTCGGTGCAGACCAGGTCGTCGGCGTAGCCGGTGTCGGCGCTGGCGTGGATGACCCGTTCCACCACGGCGCGGGTCCAGCGGGGCAGGGCCGCGGTGGGTACCCGTGACCGCAGGATCGCGTAGGACTCCTGCTCGATGGGGTGCACGGAGCGGGTCACCGGGGCCGTCCCGCCAGGGTCTGGCCCCCGAGGTGGATCGCGTCGGCCGGGCATACCTCGACGCATTCCAGGCAGCCGGTGCATCGTCCGCCGAGGACCACGGGGGCCGCCGGGGCGGGCCGCAGTGCATGTTCGGGACAGGTGAGCAGGCAGGCGCCGCACCCGAGGCAGTCGTCCGCGCTCACCAGGACCGCTGTCAAGACCACTGGTACCCCCGGGGCGTCACCATGCGGCCCGCGACCACCTGGGTGGCGCTAGACCCGACGATCACCAGCGTGTGCATGTCCACCGTGACGGGGTCTAGTGCAGCCAGGGTGGTCAGCTGGACCTGCTGGTTTGGGCGCTGGGCGTCGCGGACCACGCCCACGGGTGTCTCCGGTGGCCGGTGCTGGGCCAGCACGGCCAGGGCGGCGCCGAGCTGCCAGTCCCGGGTGGCGCTGCGCGGGTTGTAGAGCGCGACCACGAAGTCACCTTCGGCGGCGGCCCGGACCCGGCGCTCGATCACCTCCCAGGGTGTGTGCAGGTCGGACAGGGAGACTGCCGCGTGGTCGTGCCCCAGCGGTGCGCCAAGCAGCGCCGCTGCTGCCACGTCCGCGCTGATCCCCGGCACACCCACCACGTCGATGTCCTCACCCGCCAGGGCCAGTGCCGGGCTCGCCATCGCGTACACGCCAGCGTCACCCGAGCCGACGAGCGCGACCGCGTGCCCCTGCTGTGCGCACTGGACCGCGGTCCTGGCGCGGCTCTCCTCCTCCCCGAGCCCGCTGGACAGCACCTCGGTGCCGGGACGCAGCAGCCCGCGGACCGTCTCGAGGTACCGGTCCAGGCCGACCACGACGGACGCGTGCTGCAACTCGTCCACAGCCCGTGGCGTGAGCAGGTCCAGCGCGCCGGGGCCCAGTCCCACCAAAGCGAGCCTGCCCCGCGGCCGGATGCGGGCGATCGCCACTGTCGCGTGCGCTGACCTGCGTTTGGGCACCACGAGGTCGTCGCCGCGCGAGAGTGCGGCCGCCTCGGCCACGCTGGGGGTGCCCACCGCGGCGAGCACCCGCTCGCTGGGACTGGGCACCGGCACCGTGGCGAGCTGTGCGGCTGGGTAGGTCAACAGCGGCAGGCCACGCTCGCGGGCCGCGGTCACGAGTCCCGGCTCGTGGGCCTTGGCCTCGACCGTGGCCAGGCAGGTGAGGCAGGCCGCGGACAGGCCGGCCATGGTCAGGGCCTCGCTGACGAGCCAGAGGATCTCCTCGGTGCCCACGCCTTTGCTGGCCCCGACCCCGGCGACCAGCGACGGAGGACGGAGCACCACGGTCCGCTCGTCCAGCGGGATGATCCGGTCGGTGATGACGATCCGGCACTCGCCGTCCTCGCCGACGGTGGGTGGCAGCGGCGGGATCGGCCAGGTCGCGTCCGCTTCGAGTGCGACCGGGTGGCCGTCGAGGAGGGCGCGGCTGACCGCGGCGAGCGCACCCTCGGCTGGCCAGCCCAGCATGTCCAGGGCACCGAGCCCAGCCGAGTCGGTGGCGGTGGTGATGACCGGCTCGCTGCCGAGGACGGCAGCGACCCTGGCGGCGAGTTCGTTCGCGCCCGCGACATGCCCGCCGACCAGGGGCACCGCATAGTGCGTGGCCTCATCAACGCAGACCACGGCGGGGTCGCTCCACTTGCTCTGCAGCATCGGGGCGATGAGCCGGACGGTCGCGCCGACCGCGAGGAAACAGACGATCTCCTCGCATTGTGCCCACGCCAGCGGCAGTGCCTGCTTGGCAGTGCCCTCGTAGTACCGTGTCCGGCTGGGCCAGGCATTGCTCAGCCGCGATGCAGCGGCACGGCCCGCGGCCGTGACCGCGATGAGGCCGATCACGGCAGTCTGCCCCAGACCAGGAAGACCGGGTTGGTGCCATTGAGGCGGTGGACCGCCCCGGGCAGCGGCGCGAGCCGCGCCGCGTAGACCATTGCCCCGTCCGTGGTGTAACCGGCGTCGGTCAGGGCGGCGATGGCCTGGCCAGCGCGTTCGACCGCGGCGAGTGCGGTCACCACCCGCCGGGGCCGCAGGGCGGTTACGGCCTGGAGCACCCCGGTGCCGCCGCCGCCCACGAACGCCGCGTTCGGCCCCGGCAGCTTCTCCAGGGCGGCGGGGGCCTCACCGCTGACCACGCGGACGTCCACTCCGTGCCGGGCCGCATTGGCCCGGATGAGCTCGCAGCGAGCCGCGTCACGCTCGACCGCGATGACCGCGGCTCCCAGGCGGGCGCACTCCACCGCCACCGTCCCGGCGCCCGCACCGACGTCGGTGACCAGCATGCCGGGGCCTGGCGCGAGCCGGGCCAGGGCCAGTGCCCGGACCTCCGCCTTGGTGAGGACCGCGCCCTCGGAGCCGAACTCGTCCTCGGGCAGGGCCCAGCCCTCACCCGCGGGCGGCCGTGGCCACAGCCACCCGGCAGCGCCAGCGGTGTCCGCGTCGGCGAGGACGAGGACGAGGTTCGGGTCTGCCCACCGCCGTGTGGCCGCGTCCTGCGGGGAGCACTCGGTGACCCGTTCGCGTGGGCTGCCCAGCCACTCACACACCACCAGCCGCCGGTCCCACCCAGCCAGCCCGGCACCGACCTCTGCGGGGCCCGCACCCGGCCCGGTGAACACGGCCACTTTTGGGAAGGCCCGGCACACGTTCAGGGCGGGCCGGAGGTCCCGGCCGTGGGCGGAGGTCACCATTGCGTCGTCCCAGGGCAGGCCTGCCCGTGCGAAGGCCATGGCGACCGAGGACACCGCGGGGTGCACCTGGTAGGTCAGGCCACGCTCCCGCAGTGCCCGCACGACCCCGAAGAATCCGGGGTCGCCGGAGGCCAGGACCACGGCGTCGCCGGTGTGGCTCGCGAGCGAGTCAAGGGCTGGCCCGATGGCGCCCACCGCGACGGTGGCCGCGCCCGCTGGCAGTGCCACGCCGGCCAGGTGCCGGTAACCGCCCACCACGAGCGTGGCCTTGCTGAGTGTGGCCTGAGCCTGCGGGCTCAGTGCCGAGCCGTCCATGCCCACTACCGTGATCATGAGGAGCTCTCCCGCCCGCCTTCGGTTGGCCGCTCGCCTGTGTGCACCCACTCGGGGCGGGTCGCCGCCACCACAGTGGCGCCGCTGAAATCGACCATGGCCACGTCCGCCCCGAGGTGCCCCTCACCGGCCCGCACCAGCACGGACCGGACCCGGTGGCACAACTCGTCCCCGGCTGCCCTCAGCATGCCCTCACGTTCCCAGATCTCATAGGCGTGCCGGCCGGTGTTCGCCGCACCGACCGCCTCCGCCAGTCCCGCGCTCCCACCTGCGGCGAGCGTCACGTCGTGCAGCAGGCCGAGGTTGACCTTGGACCGGGTGTAGTGGGTCATGAGCACCCCGGCGGCCAGCTTCGCCAGCTTGCCCGCCATACCCACGAAGACCACACGTTCCAGCCGCTCGGCCACGGCACGCCGCATCGCGGCGCCGGTGAAGTCACCGACCTCCACAAAACACACCTCCGGCAGCTCCGGCAGCAGCGCCATGGCGCCGCGCTCGGTGCGCCCACCGGTGCACAGGACCGCGGTGCGCTCGCCCTGGGCCGCCATGACGGACACCGCCTGCTCCACGCTGGCACGCCAGGACGCGGTCGAGAACGGCCGGACGATCCCAGTCGTACCAAGGATAGAGATGCCGCCGAGGATGCCCAGACGCGCGTTCGTGGTCTTGCGGGCCATCCGTTCCCCGCCCGGCACGGAGATGACCACGAGCACGCCACGGTGGCCCAGGTCGGCCACTTCGGCGACGGCCTGTGTGATCATCGCGCGTGGCGTAGTGGTGACCGCCGGGGCGCCTACCTCCAGGCCGAGGCCTGGTTTGGTGACGACCCCCACTCCTTCGCCGCCCTCCAGTGCCAGGCCTGGTCCGTCGCGCCAGCGCACGGTGGCGGTGAGGTGCGCGCCGTGTGTCACGTCGGGGTCGTCTCCCGCATCCTTGACGACCACGGCGGTGGCTTTCCCTGGCCCGTACACGCAGGACTCGACGGCAAAGCGGACCCGCTGCCCGCTGGGCAGCGCGACCTCGACCTCCCGTTGCTCAGCCTGGTCGCGCAGGGCGGTCAGCGCGGCTTTCGCGGCCGCGCTGGCGCAGGTGCCCGTGGTCCAGCCCGTCCGCAGCGCGCGGGTGCGCACCTTGGCGGTGCGCGGCAGGTCGGGCTCGGAGAGCTCCGGCCCTGCAGGCTCGGCCGGTGCGCCAGGCTCGGGCGGGCGCCAGTTGGTCATCCGCTGGCCTCGCGCAGGGTGCGGCGGGCACCCGGGTCGGCGCGGCGGTGCCCGTGGAAGTGCCCTGGGTGGTACAGGTGCGAGCGGGTTCCCTGCGCGCCGAGCGCGGGCCCGACCAGGAACAGGGTGTGCTTCCAGAGCCGGTGTGCCTTGACGGTCTCGGCCAGCGTGCCCACCGTGCACTCCACCAGCAGCTCGTCCGGCCAGGTGGCACGGTAGGCCACGACCACCGGGGTGCCCTGGTGGTAGCCCCCGGACAGCAGCGCGTCCTGCAGCGGCCCGGAACGCGCCGCGGACAGGAACACTGCCATGGTGGCGCCGTGCCGGGCGAGTCCGCTGACCTCCTCCCCGGCAGGCATAGGGGTCTTGCCGCCGCCAAGCCGCGTCAGGATCACCGACTGCGCCACCTCGGGGACTGTGAGCTCCCGTGACGCGAGTGCCGCCACCGCGCTGTAGGCGCTGACACCGGGGACGGTTTCGTGGGCCAGGCCGAGTCCGTCACACAGGTCGCGCTGTTCCTGTACGGCCCCCCACAGAGCTGGGTCGCCAGAGTGGATACGTGCCACGACGAGGCCGTCGGCCACGGCGCGCTCGTACAGGGCCCGCACCGATTCCAGCGTGAGCGCCGCGGAGTCCACCACCTCCGCATCCGGGCGGGCATGGGTCAGCACGTCGGGATGGACCAGGCTGGAGGCCCACACGACCACGTCCGAGGCTGCGATGACGGCCGCGCCGCGCAGGGTCAGCAGGTCGGCCGCGCCCGGCCCCGCCCCGACGAACCACACCTTGGCCCGGCCACGCGAACCGGGGTGTGGTGTCATAGCCTGCCCGGTCGCGTCGGGGTGCGCGCCTGGTGTCATTGCTTGCCTGGTCGCGTCGGGGTGCGCGCCTGGTGTCGCAGCCTGCCTGGTCGCGTCGGGGGGCGGGGACGGGGTCACAGCTTCCCTCCTCGCCTCATGCGCTGTCCGGGGACCAGCAGCGTGGACAGGTACGGCGCCGGGCCGGTCACCTCGGCAGCGGGACGGATGTCCTCACCGGGCAGGCCGAGGCTGGCGCCGTGCACCGCGCCCTCGATGCGCCCGGTGGCGCGGACCGCGGCGAGCACCTCGGGCAGGTGCCGTCCGCTCTTGTAGCCGACCACGGTGTCGAACCTCGCGAGCGCGTCGGTGAACCGGTCGAGGCCCGCGGTGAGCGGGAGCAGTGCGAGCGTCTCGGTGCCCTCACACAGCACGGTCCCGCTGCGTGCCGCGAGGTCTTGCATGGCCGTGATGCCCGGCACGGTCGCGACCGTGACCCCGGGCAGGCGCCGGGCCACTGTGGCGGCCAGGTAGGTGAAGGTGGAGTAGATGTTCGGGTCGCCGATGGTGGCGAATGCGACGGTGGCCGCGCCCGCCTGGAACGCCTCGGTGACCGAGTCCGCGGCCCGGTCCCACGCCGCTTCCCGCTGGGCCAGGTCTGCGCCTTCGGTCAGCGCGAACACGACTCGGTGGATGCGGTCGTGGCTGATGTGGGCCACCACCGTGGCTTCGGCGCGCCCCTGCTCGCCGGTGTCCATGACCGGCACGAGCACCAGGTCCGCCTCTTGCAGCACCCGCACAGCCATCACCGTCACGAGTTCGGGGTCACCCGGCCCCACCCCAACCCCAACCAGTGTCTGACTCATCTCCGTCCCCCGGCCCCGTCCATGATCCGTTCAGATTTTCCCCCCCATAGGGGACCAGAGGAAGTCTGAACCAGGTCAGCCCGGTGCGGGCAAATTGGTGATCGAGTGGACAGCACAGCTTTAGACGACACAGCAAGCGACCACCTGCCAGCAGGCAACGAGGAGGAACAACCAGTACACCAGCCACCACGTTAGCCCGATGGCGTACGGTCCGTGCCCACGTCCCAACCTGGCGTAGGCACGGACCCGCCACGCTGGCCCACCAAACCACGCCCCGGCCACCCGCCCCACACGGCTGTCGGCCCTGCGGCCGACAGCCGTACCGTGACGCTTACTGCTGTCAGGTCAGCCCAAGGGCTTCTCAGCCTGGTCCAGGCAACCCGATTGTCAGGTCGGGGACATCCTGGGGTGCCGAGCCGCATAGCCTTTGATGACAGATGCTCGTTTCCAGGACCGCCATGGACGGCCTACGGCCGACAGCCCACATGGTGGGTGGCCAGGACTGAGGTAGCGTGCCCACCGCTACGGCAGCGAAGCCCGACTCTGGCCCATTAACAGGACGCGCATTAGTCCGCAGGGCCATAGAAGGGGTCATCCGGTTCTTGCCGGATCGCCTCTGTCCAGCCGGGCGCTGCTGAGGTCGGGTGCCATGGGGTGTCGTGGACGGGCATCCGCTTTAGCAAAGGAAACTGAGGCGCACCAGGGTCCAGGCTCTGCCCCGCTTCGATCAGGTTTCCCAATGAGGTACGAACGAAGATCGCATACCGCCGTAGATCCTGTCCCGCCCGTACCCGCAAGTCTCTCGGGACGCCCCGTGCTGCGGTCTGTGCCAGGTGTGCCAGCATGCGGCATTGCTCAGCCGCTCGCTCGTCTCCCAGCCCGACAAGCTGTGTGTCGACGGCCAGTTTCAGAGCCCGCAACACTTCCCTGCACTCCATCTGCCGGTAGGGCGCGATCTCCCGTGTGGGTTGTTCACCTGGCTTCCAGTCGGGGTCGCCGTACAGGTTCGGCACTGCATCCCAGTACGGCATCAGCCCGCCGATAGCCCCCAGCAGCCCAGCCACACATTCCCGCTGCCGCTCCGTGCGCCGCAAGACTTCGGCGAACTCGCGTTCTTCGCGCAAGCGCCGCTCGGCGTCTGCCCGGTCCTGGGCGGCCCGGGTGCGTTCCTCGGCAAGCTCACTCTCATGTCGTGCAAGGTCTTGTCTGCGCGAGGCTTCGTTCCGCTGCCGGTCGCGTCGCGCCAGCCACACGGTGACACCTACCGCGACTAGGGCACCAACGCCTGTCGCTACCGATCCCCACGCTGTGAGCCACTCCGAACCATCGGCCAGAAACGCGGTCACTAAGCGATCCCACCCTCACCACCGGTGGCTCCTGCATCCGCGAATATCTCCAGTGCTACCCGCATTGCTTCCGCGAGGTTGTTGGTGAAACTCGCCTGGATCTCCGCGTACACCTGCGCCTGCTGAGCCGACCCGATCGGGATCTCGTTGTAAACCCCCGACCAAACCTCGGTCGGCTCATGGAGCCCCTGGCCCACAAGGATCCGGTCGACCCTGAGCACGGCCGCGATGTCAGCACGGCCGTCATCACGCAGCAAGCGCATCGCCACAGCCGCGACGGCCTGGACGTTAGGCCGTTGCATCCCAGGCGGGTACAGCATGCAGCCAGCGTCCGCAACGAAATGAGCCATGAACGGGGCACGTGGCAGCATCCCATTCGCATAATGCCCAGCCGGAGTCGGATGGACATAGAACGTCAGCCCGTCGGCCAACTCACTGCCGAACGCCTCCGCGATCGAGGACAGCACCTCCCAGGCCGCCGAAACCTGGGCTTGCCGGTCCTGGGTGTCCGCCTGCTTCTGGCGCGAGGCCGCTGTGAGAGCCATCGCGCGAGCATGCAACGCTGCCCGATCCGGTGACTCCTGAACCTCTGGGGGGTCTGCCAGGCAAGCCCGAAGCTCCCGCACTATCTCAGCCATCGTCACGCGGGCCTGCGGGTCGATCTGCGTCGCCTGTTCCACCAGAAGGTCAAGCTCAGCAGCAAACGTGAAACTGAGTCGTTCGCGCAGCGAGTGCGCGGTGTCGTTGGCGCCATGCGTGCCAGGCAGGGGCAGCGACTGACGCGTCAGCAGAACCCACAGCGTCTTCGCCAGAGCCCACACGTCGGCCGGTCCCGGGTCGGCTTTGTCGGCGTCCTCGCGCATCTCCGGTGCCATGTAATCCGTCGGTCCCAGCCTGCGTCCATGCTCGGTCAGGGGATCCTTCTCCGGATACCACACCAGGCCGAAGTCCCCGACCACCCACCGGTCACCAAGCCGGAACAAGTTGTCCGGCTTGACGTCACGGTGCCCGACACCCTCAGACGCAAGTCCCGCGAGCGTGTCCGCGATCTCTGCGACCGCCGCTACCACCATCCGCGGCTCCGGATCATCACCCAGCGCGGCCCGGATGGGCTCCGCTACCGGCATCACATACCAGGAACACTCGCCCGGATCCTCTGACAGGTAGCTGTCCAGCAACGGCAGGATGCCAGGCAGATCCGGGTGTTCCAGCAAGAAGGCGATCTCATCCCGAAACCGGCCCAGGCGGTACACACCCTCATCACCCTCACGCCGGAACAAGATCTTGATCGCGCCAACCCGGCCGTCATCACCCCGAACGCCCCACACCTCGCCATTCCCGCCGCCACCTATGCGCTCTGGGCTGCTGACCACCCACTGCCCAAAGCGCTGACCCGGGCGCACGTCCCATCCCGCGTCCTTGAGAGGGCCACCCTTCGCCCTCGCACCAAGCGACTGGCCCGGACCTGCGCCGCCGCGCTGATCTTGGTGCGCATGATCCCCAGCGACCTGGAGAGAGCCGACGTTGTCACCACTGATGTGAACAGACGGCCCGTAGTTACGCGCCTGGCGCGCCTGCAGGTATGCACTCACGTCTGACCCAAACCGCTCCGCACAGGCGAGGCCGGCTTCGGTGAGGTATACCCTCACCGGCCCTTCGGCCTGGTCGGAGGTTAGGCCCTCGACTAGCCCATCCCCGTGCAACCCCGCCGCAGCACGATCAAGATCCTCAGCGGTGAAGGGTTCCCCGAACCAAACACCGTGACGGGGGTCATCGAGCATCGCCTGGGTGGCGGGTGCACCCAGCGCCTTGACCGCATCGAGTGAGTAGAGCCAGTCCACCATGGCGTCACGGCACTGAGCCCTGCGCAGCCCACGGTTAGCACGGTTCGCCCGCAATCCCTCCGCCATGTCACGAAGTCCCTGCTCCACGCGGACGTGCAGTCCCTCAATCCCGCCCATCCCGGCTGCAAGTGTGATCAGCGACCGCCGCTCAAGGAGTTTGAGGTCACCGTGCGCCACTTCCAACGTATTCATGCCCTGATCTTCCAAGGCGTCATAGAACTCCGTCACCGAGCAGAAACCCTCCGCCTGCTCCAACGTGAGCCACTCGGCCAGCCGAGCCTGACGGACATCCGAGGCACTCCAGCCCCACCCACCTGCACTCATGCCCAGCAGGGTATGTCGCCCCCTCTCCGCTATCTGCACATCCGCTACTAGCGGACCCCGGCGTGGCGCCCACCGCGTCGGCATCGCAGCCTGAAATAATTGTCAGGTGAGTTCTCGGCAGAAGGAAGATCAGTTGCTACCTTCGGCCGGATGAGCAACACCCGGGGATACCTTCAGGCGATGAAGCAGGCCCTTCGCTTCACCAACCCTCGGAATAGGTAATTCCCCGGAAGGCGCATGCTTGGAGGATGCCGCGCCCTTTTCGGCCCACTTCCGCCTAACTGGCTCTAGGAAGTTTGCTTGACCACCCAGGTCCGTCATCAGTTCCCCAAAGATAATTTCCTGATCTGAGCCGTGTTTGAAGGAAAGTGTGCGATCGGATGTTTCGCCACTACGATTAACACCAACCACCTGTATCGCCTCTTGGCGGTCCGGGCGTAGGGAAGCAGGCAGCATGACCGCACTGCGAAGGTCTTCATCGGGACCGGCAAACGCAAGCCAGCTCTCGCCGATGAACACGACGCCATCTGCACCCACTTGCCCAACGCGCTCAGCAAGGCGATGCATCGTCAGACGCTTGCCAGCCTGATCGGGGAAGTCCAAGGGGTAGAACTCTATTACCGCATTGTCACGAATCAGCCAAGCCACCGTCATGAGCGCCTTGTCCAGGATCAGCATGCGCTTCGCGATTTCGAAAGCGGACGAAACCAGTTCCGCCAGGGTGCCGACCATGGGAACTGTCCCATAGCGCACCCCAGCCTGGTGCCGCTCCTCCTCACTAAACCGGACGTCACGGTAGTCTTCCACATACTCGCTTCGGTCACTCAGATCGATGTGTAGCACACGGCCCTCGCGCTTCGATTCCATGCACCCTAGCCGAGCACCACGCAGTTCAGCGGTCACGCATGGCCTCTCACGCGGGGCAAGATCACACTGTTCAACCCCGGCCTTCACGTGCGCTATCATCACGAGCCTGACAAGTTGGCCATAGACGTGCGCCATTGCGTGGAGTAGCTCCCACTCCGGAAGCAGACGCTCGGACCACTTACGCTCGATAGTGAGTATCCCAAAGGGGGGTACTCTACCGCTGGACAGAATACGCACCAAAATGCTGCGAGTGTTGAGCCTCGGAGGCATATCCCAGCTGTACTCGTGTTCGTGTAGCCAATCGAGCGAATACCGCACCTTAGCTGTGCTGCGGATTTCTAGGTCATCCTCCTTCACGATGCGGTTCCGTGACCTGACAAGCCACTTCATGACGTCGTCCTTTGTGGCAGTTTCCTGCCAATGCCCATACCATGATCCGAACTCAGGCAGCTTGGCCTTCTGCTTCTGCACGAGCCACGACACGCTACGCAGATTCTGCGCCAAGCCGTTAAAATGCATACGAAACCCGTCGGGCACCATATAATCGTCAGCCGCCATATGCCATTGCTCATGGCAATCCATCAGGCGGCGGTGCGCGCTACCGACAGGGCAAGTGGAAGGAACAGACACCGTGAGAGCCTACCTGCAAGCAGGTTTCTATAGCTAACATATTTTTCCCCGCCTTGACGGCCCACGGGGTGGCGGGACTTCGGCGCCGAGGCAGGCGCGTAGGCCAAGGCACCGCACACGGTCTCCGCACAGCGGCGCCGCAAGACCCAGGCCTCCAGGACCTCAGGTTCCCTAGCCTGCGCGACTGGCGGCCTCCCAGGGCTCACCGCACGCAGCTGCGCGGGGTTACCCCAACAGGAGCGGGCCGCAGTACTCTCCGGACATGGCCCTCTCCGCGCATCCTGTCCCGTATGGGATGCCATCCCACTCCGATCGTTCGTGGGACAGCAGCGTTGACGAATTTACCGCCAATCCAGTTTATCCATACTGTCGGCTCGGGTCGGCCCGCCACAACGCGTTTGAGATGATCGACTACGGCGGAATTCATATCTTGCATGGCAGCAACTCTGTAAACGTACCTGTTACTTACCTGCTCCGTTCCATGCAGCTACGAGATTTCCAGGACATAGTGTCCGATGCCTTGGCCCGATTTAATAGACGCAAACTAACATGGACACTTCTTCGCCATCCTGACAAGCTCACGGCCGTTAGCATGAAGGCCCTTAAGTACCAAGTAAGGACACAGGGCGAGTCCGATATTTTCTCCTTTGGCCTGGAGGAGCTATCGCTCGACACAATGGCGGTATGCACGGTCCTGAGGTTCACAGGAATCCCACTCGCCCCAAAATCGCATGAGGATGAAAATGAGAAACGGGCGCAATGCCTGGCATTTCTAAATGCCCTTCTTCGGGCAAGGTCACGGCAACAGGTCGGCGCCGAGGAACGGTCTCTCCTACATGAAACCAACCTTGACCCACAATCTCGCCAGACCTCTCCTCGGGATCGTATGACTGCCTCAAGTCGATCTCTACGCGGGCCTACACATGGATCAGTTTTCTGTCTGGTTCGTGAGGGTCGCGGGACGGTAATGACGGCATAGTTAAACCTCCCGCCCTTTCCAAGCGGGAGGAAGAATGGAGATCGTACTTTACGCGTTGACTGGCTATGTCGGCGTGGTCCTAGGGGTAGTTCTATTTGGTACAGACAAGCGTTCTCGGCGGGCCGAACGAGTCCTTCGAGAACTCTTGGGTTTTCTCAAGAAAAGCGACCCAAGCCGGTGATTGCAAAAACCGGCGGACGGCCAAAACAATGCCCAGACTCTATAGTGGCAATCGTTGTGGACATGAGCCTTAAGGGGCAAAGTCTGGCCCGGATCGCTAACGCTATGAACGCAGCCGGCTATCAAACACCAAGCGGTGGCGACGCGTGGAACAGACGAATCGTCTTCGATCTCCTCCATACCCGGCACGTGCAGCTGTACTTGGCAAAGGAGGCGGGCCCCTGACACTCCTGTGGATAATCGCCCGGTTCGAGGTCCTACTCTGTGAGTTCGATGACACAGACCCCGCACAGTGGCCGCACAACGCCGCAACGTGGCGTGTGGGTGCTGTGCGCCCTGCGGGCGCACACGTTTCCGTGCCTGCCTGCGCGGACTCCACCTTCGGTGGACTGCCCCCGTGTTCCCGACCTCATACCCACTTCGTGCGCACGAGGTCGGGAACGGCAGCAAGGTCCGCGCAGGCAGGCACGGAAACGTGGGGGGGGGGGGGGGGGGGGGGGGGGGGGGGGGGGGGGGGG
>DASYYE010000239.1:0-7699 GCA_035946955.1 Streptosporangiaceae bacterium
TGGCACGCCCGGTTCGCGGCGTGCCAGCCGCCGGGTTCGCGGCAGGCCGAACGCCTAGTTCGCGGCGGGCTCGTCAGCGCAGGACAATGGAGTCTCAGGTGCGGTCACCATGACTCCAGAAGGACGCAGGCGGGGCTGAGGCAGGGGCAGTGCGGATCGGGCTACTGGGCACCCTCGCGGTGTACGACGAGGACGGCCGACTCGTGCGGGTTGGCGGGTCCCGGGTGCGTATACTGCTCATCCTGCTGGCGCTGGACGCGGGCCGGGTGGTGCCCTCCTATTCGCTGATCGAGCGGCTCTGGGCGGACGACCCGCCCGCGAACTCGGGCAACTCGCTGCAGTCCCTTGTCTCGCGGCTGCGTACCCTGCTGCGCGACGCTGGCCTGGGCGACCAGGTGGTGGAGTCGCACCCGGCGGGCTACCGGCTGGCGGTCTCGCCGGATGAGGTCGATGCCCTGGCTTTCGAGAGCCTGGCCCGGGCGGGCAGCCAGGCGCTGGCGTCCGGTGACGCGGCCACGGCCGCGCGGGCGCTGCGGGAGGCCCTCGGCTCCTGGCGCGGGCCAGCACTGGCGGATGCTTCGGGCGCCCGGTTCGCGGCCGGGCCAGCCGCCCGGCTGGAAGAGCTGCGCACCCGTGCCGCACTGGACCTGGTCGAGGCGGGCCTGGCCCTGGGCGAGACGGACAGCCTGATCGGTGAACTGCGTGCCATGATCGCCGCCGACCCGGTCGCCGAACGCCCGCGCGGCCTGCTCATGCGCGTCCTGTACGCGGCCGGGCGCCAGGCGGAAGCGCTCGGGGTGTACAGCGAGACGCGCGAGCTGCTCGCCAGCGAACTCGGGGTGGACCCGTCCCCCCAGCTCGAACAGGTCCACCTCGGTGTGCTCCGGCAAGACCTCCAGACCCCGGGCACACCGCGGCCCAATGGCAAGACCCCCGCCGGTCCAGGTGACTCTCCCCCGCCCGCCTCCCGGCCGGCCTTCGGCGGCCGGGAGGCGCCGCGGCTGACGGGCCTGCGCACGCCGCTGACCAGTTTCGTCGGCCGGGACGAGGATGTCGCGCGGGTGCGGAAGATGCTGGCGGAGGGCAGGCTCGTCACGCTGACCGGCCCCGGCGGCGCGGGCAAGACGCGGCTGGCCATCGAGACCGCGGCCCAGCTCGCGGGGTGTGCGCAGGTGCTGCCCGCCGGCACCGCGGCGGCCGCGGGCCAGGCTCAGCAGGAGGACTGGCAGGTTCGGCTGGTCGAACTGACGTCGGTGGCGGACCCCAGCGAGGTGCCGTACGCGGTCCTGCACGCGCTCGGCATCCGGGAGAGCCCGATCATCGTCCACGCGGGAACCGGGCAGCTCGGTGCATTCGCTGACCCGGTGGAGCGGCTGCTGGCCGCCCTCGCGGACCGCAGCGACCTGCTGATCCTCGACAACTGTGAACACGTAGTGGCGGCCGCGGCGACGCTCGCGGACCAGGTGCTGGCGGCCTGCCCCGGCGTGCGGGTGCTGGTGACCAGCCGGGAGCCGCTGCGGATCACGGGCGAAGCCCTGTGGCCGGTCCCGCCGTTGCCGGTCCCGCCGCCCATGCCAAACCCAGTGGCACCCGGGCCGGCCGCGGACCAGACGGCACCGGAGCCCGGACTCATGGACGGGACCGCCGCCCATGACCCGGCCGGCGACTCGCTGGTCGCGGCCTATGCCTCGGTCCGGCTGCTGGCGGACCGGGCGGCAGCGGTGCACCCGGACTTCCGGGTGGACGCGGGCAACGCCGCCGATGTGGCCCGCATCTGCCGGGCCCTGGACGGGATGCCGCTGGCCATCGAGCTGGCTGCCGCCCGGCTGCGGACGCTGTCTGCCGCCCAGTTGGCGCAGCGGCTGGACGCCAGGTTCGAGTTGCTCACCGGCGGCAGCCGGACCGCCGTGCCGCGGCACCAGACGCTGCGCGCGGTCGTGGACTGGAGCTGGGAGCTGCTGTCGGAGCGAGAACAGGTGCTCGCCCGCAGGCTGGCCATCTTCCCGGGCGGGGTCACGCTGACCGTGGCGGAACAGGTGTGCCAGGACGCCGCGCTGCCCGCGCAAGCCATCCTGCCCACGGTCTTCGGCCTGGTCGAGAAGTCGTTCCTGACCGTTGCGGACAGCGCCGAGCCACAGTACCGGATGCTCGAGACGATCCGCGCCTACTGCCTGGAACGCCTCGCGGAAGCCGGGGAGGAGGACCAGGTGCGGCAGGCGTCCGCCACCTATTACCTGCGGCTTGCCGAGACAGCGGACCCGCTGCTGCGCGGCGGCGAGCAGCACACCTGGATGCGGCGGCTGACGGCGGAGCAGGACAACATCTACGCCGCGCTGCGCTGGGCGGTCGACCGCCGGGACGCGGCGCTGGCGCTGCGGTTCGGGCAGGCGCTGGGCTGGTTCTGGATGCTGGGTGGGAAGCGCCGCGAGAGCGGCGCCCTGGCCGGGGAGATCCTGGCGGTCAGCGAGCCCAGCGCCCCGGACGACCCGGCCCACCGTGATCTCGGCGTGGTGCACGCCCGTGCGGTCTGCGCCCTGATCCTGGTCAACGGCACTTTGGACATCGCCCGGGTCAGGCAGCCGCTGGCGGACGCGGAGATGCTGCTGGCGCAGGCGCCGGGGGCTGGCGGCGGTGAGGGGCACAGCGACCGTCCGCTGCACCCGCTTGTGGTCATCGGCGGCGTGATGCTCACGCTCTACGAGCGGCGGGACCCCCACCAGGCACTGCGGATGATCGCCGCGCAATTCGAGTCGGCCGACCCGTGGACGCGGTGGGGGGCTCGGCTGATGCACGCGTTGTTCTCGATGAACATGGGCCGGCTGGACGACGTGGCCCAGCGGTGTGCCGAGGCACTCGCCGGGTTCGGGGAGATAGGTGACCGGTGGGGCCTGGCCCTGGCGCTGGTCGGCCAATCCGAACTCGCCATTTACGACGGGCACTTTGACCAGGCCATCGCCGCGCTGGAACGCGCGGTGCAGCTGAGCAGGGAACTGACGGACTGGGAAGACACCGCGCAGATGCACGCCACCCTGGCCAAGTGCCGCAGCCGGCGGGGGGACTTGCGGGGCGCTCTCGCCGACATGGCCCGGGCTCGGCGGGCCGTCCGTGAGCAGGGAGAGTGCGAGAGCGACCTGTGGATCGGCTACATCGACGCCGAACTGGCCTGGCTGAGCGGTGACCTGGCTGGGGCGGGCCGCCTCGCCCGGCGGCTGGATACCCGGATGTCGGCCAAGAACACCGTGATGACCTACTCCTTCCAGGCGCAGGCGAAGAACCGCGCCGCACTGGTGGACATCCGGTCCGGCGACGTCGCCACTGGGTGGGCCGGGCTGGCCGAAGCGCTCCGCCTGGCACGCGAAAGCCAGGAGCGCGCGGCCGTCGCCATCGTCCTCGACGGCATCGCGGCCGCCGCTCTGTGGACTGAGGCCGGCCGCTCCAGTGCGGACCGGCCGGCCGTCCTGCTGGGCGCCGCCCACTCGATCCGCGGCGCATTCGACCACAGCAGCCTGGACGCACCCGGGGCCAGGGACACGGCCCGGCAGAGGCTGGGGGGCGAGGCGTTCGAAGCTGCCTATCAGCGCGGCAGGGAACTGGGTTATGAGGAAGCGCTGGCGCTCGCGGAAGACTGTGTCCAGCCTCCCGCGAGCACATAGCCGCACAGAAGCCCGCGCCACTTGCTGTTATCAAGTCCTCCGGCGGTAGGCGCGGACCGCCAGCGGCGCGAAGACCACGAAGATGCCCAGGGCCCACAGCAGTGACCGGATGGCCGGGCTGGCGACCGGGCCTCCGGTCAGCAGCCCACGCTCGGCGCTGGTGAGGTAGGTCAACGGGTTGACGTTCACGAACGCCTGCAGCCAGCCCGGCATGGTCTGCGAAGGCACCAGCAGGTTGCTGCCGAACACCAGCGGGAACATCGCGAGGAACCCGTACATCTGCACCCCCTGCGGGGTCTTCACGAGCATCCCGATGAACGCCGACACCCAGCACATGGCCAGGGCGAACGTGAGTAGCAGGGCGCAGCCGAGAAGGGTGGGCAGCACGCCGGTCGCGATTCGGAAGCCGAGGACCATCCCGAAACCGAGGGTCACCCCCACTGAGATCAGGTACCGGACCATGTCGCCCAGCACGGCGCCGGCCAGCGGGGCCCAGCGGGCGATCGGCAGGCTGCGGAACCGGTCGAACACTCCCCCGGTGATGTCCTGGTTGAGCATCAGGCCGGTGCCCATGGTGGCGAACACCACGGTCATGACGAGCAGTCCGGGCAGCTCGAACTGGAGGTACCTGTGGGTGCCCCCGGAGATCGCCCCACCGAACACATAGGTGAACAGCAGGAGGAACATGATCGGCTGCAGGCTCAGGCCGACCAGGTCCTCCATGTTGGTCCTGATCTTCAGGACGCTGCGCCAGGTGAGTGTGAACGAGTTCCGCAGCGCGGTCACCGGGCCGATCCGGTGAGCCGGGCTGGGGGCGGGCAGCGTGGCCGCGGTCACCGTGGGCTCCTCTCCAGTTCACGGGGTCCATTGCTGTCATCGAGTGCCTCGGGGGGGCCGGTGAGGGTGAGGAAGACCTCGTCCAGGCTGGCCTTGCGCATGGCGAACTCGGCCAGTTCCACGCCCGCCTCGTCCAGGTCACGGATGATCACGGGAAGCACAGCCGCGTCGGCGACCGGGACTCGCACGACATCCGCCTCAACATCGGTGTCCGGCAGCGCCCCGGTCCTGTCCGCGAGCACGGCGGCGACGCCATCCAGGCGCGCCGGATTGACCGGAGACACCTCCAGCACCCGCGCACCGGCCTTGGCCTTGAGCTCGTCGGGCGTCCCGGTCGCGATCACCGTGCCATGGTCGATCACCACGATGTCGTGGGCGAGCTGGTCTGCCTCGTCGAGGTACTGGGTGGTGAGCAGCACCGTGACGCCCTCGGCGACCATCGCACGGACCATCCCCCACACCTCCATCCGGCTCCGTGGGTCCAGCCCGGTCGTTGGCTCGTCCAGGTACAGCACCCGGGGGTGCCCGACGAGGCTGGCGGCCAGGTCGAGCCTGCGCCGCATGCCGCCCGAATATGTCTTGACCGGCCGCTGCGCCGCCTCGGTGAGGTCGAACCGCTCGAGCAGTTCCGCGGCACGCGCGCGGGCGTGTGCGCGGGAATCGCCCAGCAGCCGCCCGATCATGATGAGGTTGTTGACCCCGGACAGCCCATCGTCCACGGAGGCGTACTGGCCGGTGAGGCCGATCAGCTGACGGACCTCGTGAGCCTGGCGGTGGACGTCGTACCCGCATACCCGCGCCTGCCCGTCATCGGGCCGCAGGAGTGTGGCCAGGATCCGCACGGCCGTGGTCTTGCCCGCCCCGTTCGGGCCGAGGACACCGAGCACGGTCCCCGTACGTGCGACCAGGTCTATCCCGGCCAGCGCGGTCGTCTTGCCGAAGCGCTTGACCAGGCCGCTGGCCTCGATCGCGTTTGTCATGCTTCCCCTCTTCGTCATGGACAGGTCCATGGTCGGGGATAGGTCTGACAGGACCAGCACCATCGCCTGCCAGTCCGCTGCCAGGCAGGTCACAATCCACTGCCAGACCTCTGCCAGACCGGTCACGAGGCACCCAGCGACGGTCGCCCAGACAGCAACGGCATTCGTGTCACGTATGACTGCGGCGCAGTAGGTCTCGCCGAAGGTCAATTTCGCGGCTCTGGGCGCCGCTCTCGTGACGGTCTTCTGGACCCTGGCAGCGGCCACGTGGTGGAAACCCGCCTTCTCGGTGGAAGCGCTCGCCGCCCTCACCGGCGCCACAGCCACTATCTTGTCGTTTGTCCTCGGCTACCTGGCGAACGACCAGCTCCGGGCAGACGGCGGGTCGGCCACCACGGTCAGCTCCGGCACCAGCCAGTAGCGCGGCGCGGCGGGCGCCAGCACGTCGCTATATGGCGAGGTCGAAGCTCAGGCCGCTCGTGACCCGCCAACCTGGTCAGCCACGCTGCCGCCGCTCACCCACCAGACACGGCTGTGGTCTCGCGGGGTGTGTCGCATAGCCTCGGCTCCGGGGCACGCAGCGGGCATGGCATGCTCGCGATATGCGATCGACGCAGCATGAGTTCGCCGACGGGCCCGAGACGTTTCTCGCTGAGCGGGACTTATCCATGACCAGATCATCTGCCGGGTCTTGGTGGTGGCGGTGAGCGCTGAGGCACCCGGACGTGACAACGGCGAACGTGCCCGCTGGCGTGTCATGTACAGCTATGTGCGGCCGCACCGCGTGGCGCTACTGACTGGTGGGTTGCTGAGCCTGGTCACCGGTGCGACTGGCTTGGCCCTGCCGTTGGTCGTCCGGGCGCTCATCAGTGACCTGGGCCATCACCGGTCGGTGACGGTGCTGCTGATGCTGATGACCGCCCTGGTCGTGGCCAATGCCGCGATCGGCGCGCTTGGCAGCTACGTGCTGCGGCGCACCGCGGAGTCGGTGGTGCTGGCTGCGCGGCGACGGCTCGTGGACCGGCTGCTGGGGCTGACGATCGGTGGGCTGGACCGGGCAGAGCCTGGTGACCTGATGTCCCGCGTCACCGCCGACACCACGTTGCTGCGCGATGTCACCACCGACGCGCTGGTGGGGGTGGCCACCGGCAGCCTCACCCTGGTCGCGACGCTGGTGCTGATGAGCCTGATGGACCTGGTGCTGTTCGGCGTCACCATGGCGGTGTTCAGCCTGGCGGCGCTGGTGATCGGGGTTGTGGTGCCGAGGATCGGCCGGGCGGCCCGCCAGGCCCAGGACAGTGTGGGCGTGATGGGCGCGGCACTGGAACGGATGCTCGGCGCGTTCCGGACCGTCAAGGCATCCGGCGCCGAGCAGCGGGAGGGGCAACGTATCCACACCGCTGCCCGGGAGGCGTGGCGGGCTGACATCCGGGCCGCCAAATGGCAGGCGGTGGCGGGCAACACCGCGGGCCTGTCCATCCAGTGCGCGTTCATCGCGGTGCTCGCCACCGGCGGTGCCCGGGTCGCGTCCGGGGCCATTGGCGTGGGCACGCTGGTCGCGTTCCTGCTGTACGTGTACTACCTGATGTCACCCATCCAGCAACTGGTCGGTGCCGCCAGCGAGTACCAGGTAGGTGCCGCGGCGGTGGCCAGGATCCAGGAGGCCGAAGAACTGCCGGTCGAACCCGCTGCCCCGCCCACGAGTGGACGCGGCGCAGGCGGCAGCCCGGCGGCGATCGCATTCGAGCAGGTGCGCTTCAGGTACCGTCCCGAGCTGCCCGAGGTCCACCACGGCGTCAGCTTCTCCATCACGCCCTGCGGGATGACGGCCTTTGTCGGCCCGTCGGGCGCGGGCAAGACCACCGTGTTCTCGCTGATCGAGCGCTTCTACGAACCCAGTGCCGGACGGATCCTGTTCGACGGCCGGGATCTGCGGGATTGGGCTATCCCGGAGTTGCGCGCGGCGATTGGTTATGTGGAGCAGGACGCCCCTGTGCTGTCCGGCAGCCTGCGGGAGAACCTCGTCCTCGGTGCTCCGGACGCGACAGATGCGGAACTCGCTGAGGTGCTGCGGATCACCAGGCTCACCAACCTGGTGGCCCACCTGCCTGAGGGGCTGGAAACGGCGGTGGGGCACCGCGGCACGAGGCTGTCCGGTGGCGAGCGCCAGCGGGTGGCCATCGCGCGTGCCCTGCTGCGCCGCCCGCGGCTGCTGCTGCTGGACGAGGC
>DASYYE010000240.1:0-3260 GCA_035946955.1 Streptosporangiaceae bacterium
GATGAAGGACGAGCGCACCGCCGAGGCACACCAGGAAGCCGAGCAGGCACTTGCCGACGGAACCCGTCTCGACGACCCTCTGGCGGCAGGGTGTGCCCGGCACGCCCTGTCTCACCTGGACCCCGCCGCCGCACTGATGCACAACGGCGCCGCCCTGGCCGGCCTAGGTACTGACCCCGAGGCGGTGGAGCTCCGGCTGCTGCTGCTGGACAACCGGCTGGCTCTACTGAACAACCTCGGGCGGCCGGGGGAGTTCCACACCATCGCCAGCCAGACACTGATCCTGGCCAGCCGTGTGGGTGCCGTCCATGCCGACCGGATCCCGTGGGCCGTGGCGATGGGCTGCTATGACTTTGGCGCGTGGGACGAGGCACTGGCCCATCTGGACTCGTTGCAGCCACCACTAAGCGCCCCAAGGCTGATCGGTCGGCACGGGCTGGCCGCGCTGATCGCGGCGCACCGCGAGGAGTGGGACCGCCTGCAGGAGCACGTCCAGGCGGGCTCTGCGGTCCCGATAACCCCCGGTGACGTACGGATCTACTCCGGTTACCTGGTCGCTGCCCAGGCGATCCGGGCTGAAGCCGACGGAAGCCCAGAGCGGGCGGTGGAGTTGCTGGCCCAGTGGCTGAACGGCGACCTCGGGTTCGACGCCAAAGAGCGGTTCATGTGGCTGCCCGGGCTGGTCCGGCTCGCGCTGGCGGCCGGTGACACCGCCACCGCGCGTGCGGCGGAGGCGGCCGGGACAGATGCCGCGCAGCCTGGCGCTCTGCCCCGCCACCGCGCGGCCGCCGAGCTGTGCCAGGGGCAACTGCACGACGACGTGCCGTTGCTGCGGGCGGCTGCCGAAGCCTACCGGCGGTACGGGTGGACGGTCGGCTATGCGGCGGCACTGGAGGAGGTGGCTGTCCGGCTCGCCAGCGTGGACGACCTGCCGGCCGCGCGGGCCGCGTTCACGCAGACGGTCAGGGCCTACGCTGACGTCGGCGCGACGTGGGACTTGCGCCGGGCCGACGCGCGCCTGCGGGCACACGGCGTGCGTCGTGGGTCACGAAGCCTCTACCGCCGGCCGGTCAGCGGCTGGGGTGCGCTCACGCCAACCGAGTGGCGGGTCGCCGAACTGGTGGCGAGTGGCCGGTCGAACCCCGACATCGCCGCTGAGCTGTACATGCCCCGGCGCACCGCTGAGGCCCACGTCGGGCACATACTGGGCAAGCTCAACGCGCGGTCGCGAATGGAGATCATGAAAACCTTCGCCGAACGGAGCTGACCCAGTCACTGAATGCCACTGCGCAGGACGTATGCCACCACATGGGTCCGGTTCCGCATCCTCAAGGAAGATGCTGCCCGCCATGTGTGCGCAAGCCCAGGCCACCCTCAACAGCCCCTTGCCAGCCATGCGGACATAACCCACAGGCCCTGAGCTGCACTGCTAGCGACCTGCCCCGAGTACCTGACCGCTGCCGTGACAATGGTGAATTCGGTGCCGTTCAGGTCGGCGTTCCGCACGTGACCACGTTCGAACAGGAGGTCAGCTGCAGGAGCGCTGCACCGGTACGCCAGGTTCCAAATGCTCGATGGTGGCGTCGTCCCGCATGCCTGGCCGCAGCGTGGTGGCGCCGCGCAGGTAGACATGGGAGATGTCCCCGCAGGGCAGGTCGGTGTGCACGTGCATGAGCAGCCGGACCACCCGTGGCATGGCGCCGGGCACGGCGATCTCGGTGGCACACAGCAGGGGCACATCGTGGAAACCGATCTTGCGGGCGGCCAGCGCCGGGAACTCGGCGGTCAGGTCGGGTGTCGTGGTAAACAACACGCTGATCACATCGTCGGTCCCCAGGTCGTTGCGCAGCATGACGGCGGTGACCAGCTCGGCTGTCTGACCGAGGATCTCGTGCCGGTCACCGCTGTCGAGCTGGACCGCGCCCCGGATAGCCCGCACCATCACGGAACGGTCTCCCTTCCCCCAAAATAACCACGTGAGCTGCCGAGACTCCTGGTGTCCGAGATGGGTGACGCGGGTGTGCCCTCGCGGCCTGGTCATGCTGTATCGGTGATTGGCCAGTCGACCCAGCTCATCATGCCGCGCAGCCTCTTACCCGTCTCCTCGATCGGATGGGCGGCGCCGCGCTCGCGCCAGGTTGTGAAGTTGGGGCGGCCTGCATCGTCCTCGGCGGTCCACTCCGGGGCGAACTCGCCACTTCGGATCTCAGAGAGAATACGGCGCATTTCCTGCTTGACCCGCTCGTCGATAACCCGCGGACCACGGGAGTAGCCGCCATACTCGGCGGTGTCAGAAACGCTGTACTGCATCCGCGCGATCCCGCCTTCGTACATCAGGTCGACGATCAGCTTCAACTCATGGAGGCACTCGAAATAGGCAATCTCGGGCGCGTACCCGGCCTCGGTCAGCACCTCGAACCCGGCCTGCGCCAACGCCGACAGCCCGCCGCACAACACGGCCTGCTCACCGAACAGATCGGTCTCGGTTTCCTCGGTGAACGTGGTATGAATCGCCCCAGCCCGGGTACCGCCGATGCCCTTGGCATAGGAGAGCGCCAAGTCCAGTGCCCCCCCCGGTCGCGTCCTGCTCGACAGCGACCAGCACCGGCACTCCTTTACCTTCGGTGAACTGGCGGCGCACCAGATGCCCCGGGCACTTGGGGCAACCATGGCCACGTCCACCTCCGGTGGCGGAATGATCAGCCCGTACCGGATGTTGAACCCATGTCCGAACAGCAGTGCCTTTCCAGGGCCAAGGTTCGGCGCGATGTCTGCGGCGTACACGTGCCGTTGGGCAGTATCCGGTGCCAGCAGCATGACCACGTCAGCCCATCTGGATACCTGGGCGGGGGTAGCCACCGTCAGCCCCTTTTCCTGCGCCTTGACTCGGCTCTTCGAGCCTTCTGGCAGGCCCACCCGGACGTGCACACCGGAATCGCGCAGCGACAGCGCATGCGCATGCCCCTGGCTGCCGTACCCGATGACAGCAACTCTCTTGCCCGTAACAATCGACAGTGCGGCGTCTTCGTCGTAAAAGACCTCAGCAGTCATCTGCGCCCTTTCAGCTTCGCGGAATCGTCCTCACGGCAAGGTAGGGACTCCCGTCCAGGCGTTTGCCCCTTCGCCGTGGTGCTGCCCGAATGGACGCGGGCGCCCTGGCTGGGCGCCCGCGGTAGATGGCGGGTGCGGGTCAGCGGGCGGTGCCCGCGGTGGTTATGGTGTTGAACGTGCCGCCGTTGACGATTAGCCCTGCCCCGGTG
>DASYYE010000241.1:0-100203 GCA_035946955.1 Streptosporangiaceae bacterium
GTGCGCCGGTTTCCTTCCAGCAGGGCAAAATCGCAGACGCCAGGGCTACCGTGACGGCACCACGGGCAAGGCCGTCAACCCAGAGCGTGCCCCACTATTGCGCCCATGCATACCACCGACTGCGGCGAACCCTGCCTCAACTCGCGCATCCCAGCACCGGCGCTCTGGCCGAGCGAGGCTGCCGCGAGGTGACCGATCTGTGGGGACCAACCCGATGAGTTGTCTCCGCCCAACCGATGCGCACCTGCACCGTGGCGGCACCGCGATCCAGCCGACGGGAGGACGTACTCGTCGGCAACTGCGGGCGTTCCGCATCGCGTGGTGCCGCGATGGTGTCACTGCCCGAGTACCACGCCGCCGTTGGGGAGAGCACCTGGCCGGTGACCCAGTCGCCGTCGGGGCTGTTGCGGGTGCCGGTCGCGCGGTCGATGGCCCGCCCGACCGCTGGTGGCAGCGGGACCAGGACGACTTTGGTGCCTTTGCCGCACACGCGCAGCACCCGGTGAGTGTGCTCTCCACCAAGGTCGGTGATGTCGGCCCCGGTGGCTTCGAAGATCCGCAGGCCCAGCAGGCCGGGCATAGCTGCCAGCGCGAAGTCGCACGGGTTGGATGATTCCCGCGCTGCGGTGAGCAGGGCTTCGAACTGCAGGTGGGTGAACTCCAGCGTCGGTGACTCGGCACGGACTGCGGGGGGGGACGTGTTCAGTCAGCGGATGAGACAAGCGGTAGTTCGGTGAACTTCACCATGCCCAGACGCTGCACCTGCCGCCGTTTGCAGGCGAGACCCACTAACGCGCCAAGCGTGGCATGAGCGAGTTAACGGCGCGCCTCGTTGCACAGCACGACTGGGTTGCCGTCCGGGTCGGCGACAGCGGCGATGCGCTCGCCCCATGGCATGTCGGCGGGTTCCTTGAGTACCGGGACGGCCTCGGCGCTCAGCTGGGACACCAAGACGTCCACGTCCTCGACGTAGACATACATCTCAAACCTCGTCCCGTCCGCCACGCCGAGGCCGTACTGCTGCTTGGGCCAGTCTGCGGCAACGACTGCCAGCTCTGAACTCCCCCGCCGCAGGCTCACATAGCCCGGTTCGCCCTCAGGCGGCAACTGGGAAGCCCGTTCGAAGCCCAGCCGCTCCCAGAACCGCGCCGTTTGGCTCACATCGCTGGCATAGACGACCGGGAAGGCGCGCGTAACCACCCTGGCAGACTACCGTCCCGCCGCCAGCGCGCCAGACGCGGCAATTGAGTATGTCGTCTGGTAACGGTGCTGCTTAAACTGGCTGTGGCTGACTTCGTCGTGGCGACCGTGCGACCGGTAGCGGCGGAACAGCACAGAGGGGTCGTCGTCCCTGCCCCGCAGGTGCCCCTACCAATCAAGCCGCTCGCCACGTCACACGACCTGCGGCGTGGTGGGCGCTGCGTGGACTCACGTCCCTGCCGCCCACCGCATGCGAGCCTCCAGGTCGGCCCGCATCTGCTGGTAGAGCATCAGGAAGAGGGCGAGGAGAAGGCCATCCCATTGCGGTCTGTATTCATCGGGCAGGTGCACCCGGATCGGGCGGTTGCCCATCCGGTCGTAGAAGATGGTAAGTGGCCCGATCGTCCGCAGCCGATTGCCAATCCGGTCAGCGCCCACCTGGTAAGGACCAATACGCTTGAGGTTGCCGAGCCTGCCGTATTCGAGGGTCCACTGCCCAAGGGTGCGCGGCAGGTTGCCCATCCGGTGGTACGTGATCGGAATGCCCCCGATGGCACGGAGCCGATTGCCGAGATTATGGTATTCGAGAGACCAGCGGCCGAGAGTGCGCGGGCGGTTGCCCATCCGGCCATACGTTACCTGGACCTCCCCAATAGCACGGAGGCGGTTGCCGAGCCGGTCATAGACCAGGTCGAGATCCATTGTTGCCACCCTCTTGTGAAGTTGGTCCCATCAAATGCTTGCGGTGTTGCGCCGGGCCGCAGTCCGGGTGCGCCCACATCAGTTGCCACCCTCCTGGCGGCGGAGCAGAGCCAGCAGCGTTGCCCGCCGCCGGTTCGATGCCGGGCTCCGCGCGGCGGGTCAGTAACGGCTGCCAGGCGCCGCCAGCGGCGAAGCAGAGGTTGGCGGAGACCAGGCCGAGATGGGTCATGGTCACCGGATCGGTGAAGAAGCCATGCCACAGCCGCTGCGCGATCTGCTGCACGACACCGAGGTACATGTGGCTGAAACACCCCAGCCCGTCACCGGCAGGCAACGCTTCATCCAGCGCCCCCATCCAGGCAATGGCCCCATCTGCCGAGGTGATGGGGCTGCCCCCAACGCGGATGGCATGTTCCTTCCGGTCTCCCGGCCCAGCTCCGACCAGGTCACCGCACATTCTCCGGCGCGACCGCCCAGGCGAGCGGCGCGCCACCGGGCTGCCGGCAGCAATGGCGCCGGGGAGGACCTTCCTCCCCGTAATACAGAGCAACCAACACTGACCCTGATACGCGCTACGGCCAGCGGACGCACGCAGGGTTCTGCCCGGCCTCGTCCTCGAAGCACACATACGCCCCGGTCGCCGCCACTAGCCTCGAAGCTTGACCCAGGTCGTGGTCTTCCACGCTGCGATGGCCTTCTCGTTCCGCTCGGCGGCCCGGTGCACCGGGACCTGCGGGGTGTAACTCAACCCCTCCGGCCTGCCCTCATCCAGCCGCTAGTCACTCAGCCAGGAGGCGTGCGTCAACAGCGAACTGGTGCAACTCGGCTGCGGCACTCGCCACGCGAGCGAACGCTGCGGCATCGCCTTGGTCCACGCACTCCCAGCACAACGCGTCGGCTAGGGCCAGTGCCCGCACCGTCGCCGAGGCTAGCCACGTCAGCGGCCTGGCCTCCACCTCGTCACGCAGTTGCGCCACACCCTGGCCAGCTGTCGCACTGGCGGCGGCTTGCAACCGTTCCAACCGGACGGACAACTCACCGATGAGATATTGCTGGGTCATCTGCGGCTCCGTCACCGAGACTCACTCCGATCATATCGCCGCACGCCTCAGCGGCCCCTCGCTGCGGGCTGCGTTCAGCTGAGCGATCCGTGACCCTTCCCAGAGGCCAGACACCCGGCAGACCATGGTTGACTTCACTGTGCACCGGCTGCGCCGAGCGCAGACCCCGGCAGCCAAAGGCGAACGCCGTTTCGTGACATCACCTCGCCGTGCACATTCCGGAAGGCGGATAACGATCATGACCACGCCCGTCCAGTTGCCCATATCCCGGCAGATTGCAGACGAGCTCGGTGTCCGCGAGGGACAGGTGACCTCGGCCGTCGGTCTGCTCGACGGTGGGGCGACGGTGCCGTTCGTCGCCCGGTACCGCAAGGAGGCAACCGGCGGCCTTGACGACACCCAGCTGCGCACACTGGAAGAGCGGCTGCGTTACCTGCGAGAGCTAGGCGAGCGCAGGAATGTGGTCATCGAGTCGATCCGGAATCAGGGCAAGCTGACCGACGGGTTGCTGGCAAAGATCATGGCCGCCGACTCCAAGGCCCGGCTGGAGGACATCTACCTGCCCTACAAGCCGAAGCGGCGGACCAAGGCGCAGATCGCCCGTGAGGCGGGCCTGGAACCTCTGGCTGACCAGCTCCTAGCTGACCCCAGCGGCGACCCGGCGGTGGTGGCCGTGGCGTATGTCAACCCGGAGCAGGGCGTGCCGGATGCCGCCGCGGCGCTGGAGGGCGCCCGGGCCATCCTGGTGGAACGCTTCGCCGAGGACGCCGACCTGATCGGCGCGCTGCGGGAGCGGATGTGGTCGCGCGGTCGGCTCATCTCCCGGGTGCGGGAGGGCAAGGAGGAGGCCGGTGCCAAGTTCGCCGACTACTTCGACTTCACTGAGCCGTTCACCAGGCTGCCCTCACACCGTGTCCTGGCCGTCTTCCGGGGAGAGAAGGAGGAAGTCCTCGACCTCACCCTGGAGCCGGAAGAGGCGCTTGTCGGCGAAAGCGAGTTCAACGACTACGAGACGCAGGTAGCGAAGCGGTTCGAGGTCGGCCGGGGCAGCGGGCCGGGCGACCGCTGGCTGGCCGATACCGTCCGCTGGGCTTGGCGCACCCGGATCCTCGTCCACCTGGGCATCGACCTGCGGGTGCGGCTGTGGCAGCGGGCGGAAGAAGGGGCAGTGGCGGTCTTCGCGGCCAACCTGCGTGACCTGCTGCTCGCTGCCCCAGCCGGGTCCAAGCCCACCATGGGCCTGGACCCGGGCTTCCGGACCGGGGTAAAGGTGGCAGTGGTGGACGGCACCGGGAAATGTGTCGCCACCAGCACTATCTACCCGCATGAGCCGCAGCGGCGCTGGGATGAGGCGATCGCCGTGCTCGCTAGGCTGGCCCTCGCGCACCAGGTGGACCTGGTAGCGATCGGCAACGGCACCGCCTCGCGGGAGACCGACCGGCTGGCCGCCGCCCTGCTCAAGGCGCACCCGGAGCTCGGGCTCACCAAGGTGATGGTGTCCGAGGCGGGCGCCTCCGTTTACTCGGCATCCGCGTACGCGGCCAAGGAACTGCCGGAACTGGACGTATCGCTGCGTGGCGCAGTGTCAATCGCCCGTCGGCTCCAGGATCCGCTGGCCGAACTGGTCAAGATCGACCCCAAGTCGATCGGGGTCGGTCAGTACCAGCACGATGTGTCAGAAGGAAAGCTGTCGCGGTCGCTAGACGCGGTGGTGGAGGACTGCGTGAACGCGGTCGGGGTGGACGTCAACACCGCTTCGGTGCCGCTGCTCGCGCGGGTGTCCGGGATCGGCGAGGGCCTGGCCGCCTCGATCGTCGCCCACCGGGATGCCGCAGGCGTCTTCCGCACCCGGCGGGCGCTGAAGGAGGTGCCCAGGCTGGGGCCGAAGGCGTTCGAGCAGTCCGCTGGGTTCCTGCGGATCCGGGACGGCGAAGACCCGCTGGACGCCTCCGGCGTGCACCCGGAGGCGTACCCGGTGGTCCGGCGGATCCTGGCCACGGCCGGGACCGCCGCGGCGGGCCTGATCGGCAATACCGCTGTGCTGCACACGCTGCGGCCACAGGACTTCACCGACGACCGGTTCGGCCTGCCCACGGTGACCGACATCCTGGCCGAACTGGAGAAGCCGGGCCGGGACCCGCGGCCCGTGTTCACCACCGCCACTTTCGCTGAAGGGGTCGAGACCCTGGACGACCTGGTGCCGGGCATGGTGCTGGATGGGGTGGTCACCAACGTGGCCGCGTTCGGCGCGTTCGTGGATATTGGTGTGCACCAGGACGGGCTGGTGCACGTCTCCGCCATGTCCCGCAGCTTCGTCAGCGACCCGCGCGAGGTCGCCAAGCCGGGAGACGTGGTGAAGGTGAAGGTGCTCAGCGTGGACACTGGCCGCAAGCGGATCTCGCTGTCAATGCGGCTGGACGATGAGCCCGAAGGCAGCCGGAGAGAGCAGGACGCCAGCCCTGAGCGCCGCACCAGCCAGGCACCGGCTGGTCGGCGCCGCAGCGGCCGGGACACCGCAGGCGGCGACGGCGCCATGGCGGACGCCCTTCGCCGGGCCGGGCTGGCGGGCGGTCCGGGCGGCAGGCCCCGGCGCAGCTAGGCCAGCTGGATGTGGCAGGTGCTGGGCCGATGGTGAAATTCACATGGTCGTAGACGTTCGAAGTGAGTCACTTGCAGGGGATACCATGCCATCCCGTATTACCGAACCACATATCAGGGCCAAAGGCTTGGTAGAAGCCCTGCATGGCGGAGACCTCGGTTAGGTGGCCAGCAGCTGGGCTGTCCCGGGATATATAAGATTTTGGCACCGCGACCATATCCCATATGTTCGAGCCTTGTGTGACCTGGTTGTGAATTGTTGCGGCCGTTCCATCCCTGCCAAGGTGAGTGGTCTGGCAAAGCACCAGGAGCCGGTCACCAGAGTTCTTGTCGGCGGAATCGGCCAGTTCGCTTGGCTTGCGTCGGGGTGGAGGAAGGGTGCAGGAGGGCGTGCTTGAACGATTCGGCCCATAGTATTCACAAGGCCACCCGTCCGTAACAAACGCAGATTGCTCGGTTGGCAGCTGATAGAGTGGCAGCCAGCACGGTCGGCCACAACTCTGGAAGAAATAGAAATTTGGCACTGCATAGAAGCGATGCCCGTGTGCCATCGTTGAGACATCCTGGCGGCCCGGTAGATGACCCGGGTCTTTGATTGGTTTGATCGGCGGAGGGGCCGAAGCTGCTGGGGGTTGCGGGCCGGCGAAGAACCCTAGCCAGCTTGCAAGCCAGATGCCCATCGCACCGGTGAGTACGGTTGCGGCGCCAACGAAGAATTTGGCACGCCATTCTTTCAGCCAGTGAATGAGATCCGTGCCGGTGTCCTGGCTCCCGGATGGCTCACGGCCCTTGCCTCCCGCCGGCCTGGGGTTCGACCCCGGCGTTCGCGCTTTAGGGTTGAGCTGAGGAAGTTGCGTGCTACCTGGTTTACGGGCAGTCGTGGTGGCTGGGGCACTTTGGGTGGCCTCCGTCGGGCTTGGCCTGCCCTCTCCCCGGCGTAGGCCGTGTACACCCTTCTTGTCTGCTTCTGTCCTCTTTGAACTAGTAGTCCTAGTCATGGCCTGCTACCTCTTGCCAGCCAGCGTCAGAGCGAGAGTCTCTGTGTGACGTCCTGTCCGCGTTCACATGTCAAGAAGTATGAGCGGCGTCCGGGCGGTGCGGTGCGCTGTCTCAGCAATGGCCATACGCCACTGCTGCAACTCACCGGCCTGATGCTGCTCCATGGGAGCAGATAGCCGCCCAGATACAGCGGTTACGTATGGTGATTGCATCGCTCACGTTTAGTAATACAGCAGTCAGGCCGTATACATGAGGATCGTCCAGGCGTGAAGTCCTTAACTAAGAGCTGCTCGGCCCATCCGTTGTATCTCAACGTGTGATCGTTGCCTCATCGGCATATAGAAACTAGTGAGGCGCGGCAGTCAAGGATAATAAGCATTGAGTTTGGTACTGTCATACAGTGGCTGACGTTGACCACGGCACCCTGGACATCAGCTCCGCAGACGAGCTGATCCGCTACGCGGTCCGCGCCCAACTGGCCTTGGTGAGCGAGACGGCATCGCACAACGCGATCGCGAAGGCGATTGGGATGGCGCGTGACCACGGGACCAGCACGGCCGGAGCGCGCCTCTCGCATGCCCTTGCTGATGGCAGTTTCTCTGATGGGCAGTTGCAGAAGCTGGACGAGGTGGTTGTCACACTGGCGCCGGCAACTACGACACACGCAGGCGGGTTGGGTTCGCTAGCCGTCTGTCTCCGGGGGCTACGGGACCGGGAAAGTCTGAGCGGCCGTGTCCCGGCGGGTTGGGCACAGGAGATTCTGCAGAGCCCGGCAGATGACGAAGTTGCTGTGCTGACCCAGGCATCAGCTTTGTTGTCGGCATTTCTAGCTGCCGATGAGATCGAAAAGGCGAGCCGTAGGTCAAGAGCAGTCCGGGTCGTACAAGACCGGTACTCTAAAGAGGTTGTGCACGTAGTTTATCAGCTTATAACACTGGGATACGCGCCGCCGACACCCCGGAGTGTCGAGGCACTTATAATGCTCGGCACCCTCGGCAGTTATGCGCTGGATACAATTAAGCGCGCCCTGGATTATGCGCTTCCGCAGCCGCTCGGTTTTCGTATATGGCGGGTCATCACCACCCTTGTCATGCTTGGCCGGCGACAGCAGTACGCGCAAGATCTGAGGTTGTGGGTAAAGCAGGTGCTCACGGATGCTGAGGAACTTCGTGGCAGGAGCCTGTATCCCGGCCGCTCGCTCGATCTTGAACTAGCGATCCGGGTGCCGCGGGACTGGTCGCCGTCAGAAAACGACTGGGCCGGTGCAGTATTGCTAGCGCGTGCCAACAACCCCAGGGCCACGATCCGCGAGCGTGGTACTGCCGCGATGGGCTTGTGGCAGCGGGCGGTAGCAGGCGCGTACACGAACCAGGTCGCTGCCAGTTTGAATCCATTAATAGAAGAATTCGAAAACCCTGGGAGCCGTCCCGACGCTTCCCCTGGGATGCGATGGGTTGCGACTACTCTCAGGTACGTCATTGATCAGGGTAGCGGCGTGTGCAATGACTGGCCGCAGGCCAATGAGCCGTGGATGCAGCATGTCTACGCTGCGGTAAGTTATCTTGATCGGCAAGTGATTCCAGATGACGTGCGATCAGGTACCAAGGCCTTGTTCCAGCACTCGTTGCTGCAGAACGCCGGAATCTACCGCCGCCAGGCGATTGAAGCTCTTGTCGCGGGAGGCTGGACGGGGCCGGTCGCGAGGGCGCTCGAAAGATTTCTGGAACTAGAGACCGAGTCGTGGATACGAATCCGGGCATTGTTTGCCCTAGGCTTCCTGCAGCACCGGGACCGCGGAGTCGAAAAAACGCTTGCAGCCGCATGCCACCACGCTTATTCGAATTTTAGTAACGATCCGACTCCTGCCCAGATCACAGAAATGCACAGTGCACTTTTTGCGGTTGGCGACTGTTATGGTGCGGCGGGATTGGAGGAGTCTGATGTGCGGCGTGTTCGGGAAAGTATTCGGGAAGTACTTGCGGGACTAGTGCTTGGTGAGCGTACCCTGCGGGACTCTTTGTTTCCCGTCAGCCGGGCATGTGCCTACCTGCTGACGTTCATGATCTTGCCCAGAAGTGACCAGCATGAAGATTTGGCTGAAGGGCTGCTCAAGGAGCTGGTCAGGCATCCGGACAGGACTACTCGAGAGCTAAGCAGTTGGGCGCTAGCCAACCGTGTCGACGGGGAAGGTGCGGTGAAGCCGCTCGTCCGCGCGAGAGTATGAACTTTCCTGGCGGCCGGGGTGAGTCTGGGGGGCTGTCTGCTGGCGTTGTGCTGAGCAAGTCCACTGCGGCCGTCACACCAAGGGCAAAGGACGGCTGGAGGCCACGGGGAGGACCAGCGGAGGACGGCTTCGAGGAGGCTTGCTCCCAGGGCGGAAACCCGCCACTGGATCCCGGCAGCAGGTTCCGAAGCCAGGACCGGGGTCCAAGCGGAACCAGCCGCCCAAACGGACTCACGGGGGCACAACAGGAGAAAACCATCTTCAGACGCGTCTCACAGCTAGCGGTCGCAGGCCTTGTCATCCTGGGCGCTTCTCTAGCGACGGCGGCGGCGCCCGCGAACGCCGCGACAACCCGCACCGCTGACTCCAGACCACCCGCGCAGCATGCCGTAGGCGGCATGACCATTACCAGATCGCCTGCCAGAGGATCGGCAGCCTCCCCCAGGGACTTCTTCGGGTTCTGCATTACGGCCTGGACCGGGCGGTACGTTACCACTTCATGTAATGGGATAGGCGACTGGCGCCAGTATGCGTACTGTTCGGCGAGCGGCTTTACCTACACATCACCACTGCTGCCCGACCCACCGGTTGATTTCTGGATCGGCGCCTGCCCAGCCGGCCAGAGCGTGATATCCGCTGGCGTTCAGTTCTAGCCAGCAAACCGGAAGCCTGTGTCCTGGCCGCTCCTGCGAGGAGAGGCCAGGACACAGGCGCCCGTTCGTCTCGTTGCCGACTGCAGCCGGATGCGTCGGGTGTGGTATCGGCGAACGGCGCGAACGCGGGGGTGCCCAGCGTCGGCGCCTAAGAGGAACCTCATCGCCCCTCCGTTTCGGTCGTGGCTTTCCCCGCCTGCGCGCGCCGCGTCGCCGCGGCCTTCGCTGCGGCAGCCTTGCCGGTTCTGCTGGGGGGGTGGATGAGCTCGCCTCACCCGTTTCGCATGATCCGTGACTTCAGCGGTCGCCGGTGTGTTCGGCTCGCCTCGGTGTGGCACTGGCCTAGGTGCCGTCGTGCCAGGTTGGCGGGCAGCCGGGCCGCTGAGAGTTCCTGACCAGGCATAGCGGAGGCTTTGTGTAGTGACGCAGACTCCGAAGGGGGAGGTGGGCAGGATGGCCACAAGGAAGGTCACCCATCCGAGCGTCGACGATCGCAAGGCGATGGGCTCCGCTGCCCGGGACCGGGTGCCGTTGTCGGGCCACACGAAGTGGAGTCCGGCGGCGGACCGCCCAGACCCGGTCGCGCTGCTGGTGGAGCAGGACGAGACCCGCGTGCCTGATCTGGTGCCGGTCCGGCATGGCCGGATGATGGTCTCGCCGTTCACCTTCTACCGCGGCGCAGCCAAGGTCATGGCCGCCGACCTGGCCACGACGCCAGTGGCCGGGCTGGAGGCTCAGTTGTGCGGCGACGCGCACCTGTCGAACTTCGGCATGTTCGCATCGCCTGAGCGGCGGCTGCTGTTCGACGTGAACGATTTCGACGAGACGCTCACTGGGCCATTCGAGTACGACGTGAAGCGGATGGCCGCGAGCTTCACAATCGCGGCCCGCAACAACGGGTTCTCCCAGGCGGACGCGGGTGCGGCGACGACTGCGTCGGTGCGGGCCTACCGGGAGGCGATGGCCGGGTTCGCCCCGATGACCGTGATGGACATCTGGTACGCCTCGCTCGACGAGGACGAGTTGCAGGCATCGATCCGCACCATCGTGGCCGGGACGGCCGGGCAGGAGAAGGCGGCGAGGAGCGCTGAGAAGACGGACAAGCGGGCGAAGGCGCCGAAGAAGGCCGAGAAGCAGGCGGCGAAGCAGGCCAAGGCAGGGAGTCAGCAGGAAAAGGAGGCAAAGGCCATCCAGAAACAGGAGGCCAAGACGGTCGCGAAGGCGCACTCCCGCGACAGCCTCCAGGCGCTGTCCAAGCTGGGGGAGGTGGTGGATGGCACATTCCGGATCGTCTCCCAGCCGCCGGTGGTCGTCCCGCTGCGCGATCTGTTGTCGGCCTACGGGCTGTCCGCTGAGGAGACCGGGCATTCGATCCGCGAGGAGTTCCGCGCCTACCGGGAAACCCTGCAAGACGACCGGCGGCTGCTGCTGGAGCGGTTCGAGTTCGTGGATGTGGCCCGCAAGGTCGTCGGCGTGGGCAGCGTCGGGACCGAGGCGTTCATCGTGCTGCTGCAGGGACGTGACGCGCAGGATCCGCTCTTCCTCCAGGTCAAGGAGGCGACGGCCTCGGTGCTGGAGCCCTACGTGCGCAAGAGCCGCTACCGGCAGCACGGCGAGCGGGTGGTGCAGGGACAGCGGCTGATGCAGGCGGCGAGCGACATCTACCTGGGCTGGAGCAAAAGCCTGAACACGCGACGTCACTTCTACTGGCGCCAGTTGCGCGATATGAAAGGCTCAGTGGACGTGGGGACGATGACGCCGCTGACCCTCACCTACTACGCGCACCTGTGCGGGTGGACACTGGCCCGCGCCCACGCCCGCTCCGGGGACCCGGTCGCCATCGCCACCTACCTGGGCGGCAGCGGCGCGTTCGACGAATCCATCACCGACTTCGCCGAACGCTACGCCGACCAGAACGAGCAGGACTACCAGGAGTTCGTCAATGCGGTCCAGTCCGGGCGGCTGGCCGCGACCGAGGGTGTCTGACCAGCGGCGCGTACAGCCGCCGGGCGGTGGGTGGCGTTCCTGGCGGCTGCTCTGGGCCACACCTCGGGCACTTGGAGGCATGTGATGGCTGATCCTGCGGCACAGCCGGTCGAGCGGGTATTCGTGCTCATGCTCGAAAACCGTTCCTTCGACCACCTGCTCGGTTTCTCCGGTATCGCCGGGAAAGATGCGGAAACAGGCCAGCCAACGGTGGTCAGGGGATTAACCGGCAGCGAGTCCAACCTGTATGAGGGTGTGCGGTACACCGTCACCCACCCGGCCGACTGGACCATGCCTGCCGACCCCGGCCATGAGTTCACCGATGTGCTTGTCCAGCTCTGCGGCCCCGGGGCCGTCTATACCCCTGGCGGGCCATATCCACCGGTCGATAACAGCGGGTACGTTGACGCCTACGCCGGCTCTGGCGGGGCCGGCGACCCTGGCGAGATCATGAAGTGCTTCAGCCCGGCCCAGCTTCCTGTGCTGGTGGAATTGGCCCGGGAATTCGCTGTCTGTGACGGCTGGCGTGCCTCCATGCCGGGGCCGACCTGGCCTAACCGGTTCTTCATGATGGCTGCCTCGTCTGGCGGGCTGGACCACAGCCCGAGCATCGCGCAGATCGCCGAGTGGGAGACCCTCGACGGGTTCGCCTTTGAGCACGGGAGCCTGTTCGAGGCGCTGTCGGGCGCCCGGCACACCTGGCGCATCTACCACGGCGACCAGGGGCCGCTCAGCGGGAGCTTCGCCATCGCGGGCGCCCTCAAGGGAATCCTGCCCTGGGACCCCCATCCGTACAGCGCGTTCGCGGCCGACGTCTCGACGGCGAGTTACCCGGCGCAATTCACCCTCATCGAGCCGAACTACGGCGATGTCACCTCCGATACCTACCGTGGCGGGCAGTCCCAGCACCCGCTCGACGACGTGCGGTCCGGTGAGACCCTGATCAAGTCGGCCTACGAGGCCCTGCGGAATTCTCCGTTGTGGGACACGAGCCTCCTCATCGTGACCTGGGATGAGCACGGAGGCTTCTACGACCACGTGGGCGCGGTGCCCGGCGGTGCGCCAGCTCCGGGGGACAGGACCGTCACCCCCGGCGACGTGAACAGGTATGGGTTCAACTTCCGGCAGTACGGCCCGCGTGTCCCAGCAGTGGTCGTGTCGCCGCGCATCCCGCAGAACCTGATTGACCACCGGACATACGATCACGCCTCCATCCCGGCGACGGCCGAGAAGATATTCGAGCTCCCGCCATTGACCGGGCGTGACCTGCACGTCCGCGACCTGACGGCGCTGATTTCCCTGCCATCACCCCGGCTCACACCTGCCACCCTGCCCGAGTCGGCGGCGGTGCCTGCTGTCGCGCCCATGTCCGCGCAGCCTGCCGGGAAGGCAGAGGACGACGGGCCGGTCGACAATGGGAACCTGCCCGGATTCCTGCACATCGCCCAGCGGTACGACCTGGCCATCTCTCCACCCTCGGAGGGCCCCGCGATCACGGCGCGGGTCGCCGCCATCACCACCCGCGGTCAGGCACGGCAGTACCTGGAGGAGGTAGCGGTCAAGACAGCCGCGGCCAGGTCAGCCCATGGGCGGTAGCGGCGGCCAGATGGGGGATACCGGTGCTGCTTGACGATGCTGCGCAACGCGTCCTGGTGGTCGTGGCGCACCCGGATGACGCCGACTTCTGGGTGGGTGGCACGGTCGCGCGATGGACAGGCGCCGGTGTCGAGGTGTCGTATTGCGTGCTGACTGACGGTGAGGGCGCGGTGGTCGACCGGCGGATCCCATGGCATGAGGTCGGGGGACTGCGCCGGTCAGAGCAGCAGCGGGCTGCGGCCCTGCTGGGGGTGAAGACTGTCCGGTTCCTCGGCCTGCGGGAGGACGGGGTGGGCAGCGACCCCCATGGGGTGCGCGAGGAACTCGTGCGGGTGGTCCGGGACGTCCGCCCGGACCGGGTGGTGACGTGGAGCCCGGAGTCGGGCTGGCGGCGGTTCCTGAGTCGTCACCCCGACCACGTGGCGACAGGTGCTGCGGTACTGACCGCGGTCTGCCCGGCGGCCAGCGGCGCGTCCGCGCAGGCGGACGCCGGTGATAACGAAGGGCCCGGGCCTTGGGCGGTCCAGGAGGTCTGGCTGTTCGACAGCTCGCGGCGTAAGGTCAATTACTACGTGGACATCACCGAGACCTTCGATCGCAAGGTCGCTGCGGTGCGTGCCCACGTGAGCCAGATCAGGAACCCTGACCAGCTCGCGGACCGGCTCCGCCGCCGCATCGCGCCGAACACCGCGGCGGCCGGGTCGGCAGCGGGCAGGCTCGCCGAGGCATTCCAGGTGCTCCTGACCGGTTAGTCCCGGGGGATGGCGTATGTCAGGCGATGAGCACGCAGATATTGACAAATTACGCTAATCGTTCTTAATGTCTCGCGTGGGCCGCTGGCGTCCCCGGGTTCTCCTGCTTCGAGGTGCAGAGCAGGTTTGCCTGCGCGGCGCGGCCCCAGAGCTGCCGTCAGCGAGGAGACCTGAGGCCGTGAAGCGAGTCAGCCGGGCGAAGAACCTGACCATCCTGGTGGCCTTAGCCACCACGTTCGCTGGTGGCACCGCCGCCGTCGTGACCTCGTCCGGAGCGCCGCCCAGGGCGGAGGAGGGTGGAGCGGCTGACGCGCCGCCGCCGGTCCTCAATGATGGGCAGCCGGCCAGCCCAGCCCAGGTGAACCTGGCCCGGCAGCAGGCGATGAGCATCCCGATCGGGGACAGCACGCCCTGGACGTTCGTCGGGCCGACCAACATCGGCGGGCGGGTGGTGGACCTGGCCATCGATCCGGCCACGTCACCGTCAACGGTCTACGCCGCGGTCTCCAGCGGCGGGATCATGAAGAGCACCGACGGCGGCAAGACCTGGACCCCCGCGTGGCCGACCTCGAACACCCAGGCAATGGGCGCGCTGGCGCGCGGTTCGGACGGGACGCTGTGGGCCGGCACCGGCGAAGCCAACCCGTCGGGCGGCGGCGACACATTCCTGGGCAACGGCATCTACAAGTCCACTGACGGCGGCCAGAGCTGGCAGCTGTCGGGGCTGGCGGACAGCGGCGCGTTCGGCCGGATTGCCGTGAACCCGGGCAACCCGCAAGAGGTGTGGGCCGCTGCGTCTGGCTGGCTCTCGCCGATCTCAAGCCAGCGCGGGCTGTACCAGACCACCGACGGCGGCACGACCTGGACGCTCACGCTCGCGCCACCGAACGCCACCACGGGCGCGATCGACGTCGCGGTGGACCCCGCCAACCCGGACATCATCCTCGCCTCGCTGTGGGACCGGCACCGCAACAACGGCGCGTTCCACTACGGCGGTGTCGGGTCCGGGCTGTACCGCTCCACTGACGACGGCAAGACCTGGACCCGGCTGGGCAACTCGGACATCACCGGCGCGGTGTGTTCCTGGGACAAGACCCAGAGCGGGCTGGATGTGAGCCCGGACCTGGGCCGGATCGCCGTCGCGTTCGCCCCCAGCAACCCGGCCCGGGTCTACATCGAGTTCAGCGGCGCCAACGGGCCGGACAAGGGCTTCTACGTCTCCAACGACGCCGGGCAGACCTGGGCCTGCGGTGCTGGCGAGCCGGGCAGCGCCAGCGCCGGCTACGAATGGCTGTACGGTCGGCTCTGGGTCGACCCGGTCAACGCCAACCACGTCTTCGCTGCCGACCTCATCCTCCGCGAATCGACCGACGGGGGAGCCACCTGGCACGACTCGTCGGGCACCCACGCCGACCAGCACGCCATGGCCTGGGATCCCCATGTGCCCAGCCTGGTGTACAACGGCGATGACGGCGGCGTCTACGTCTCGGCCCGCAATGGCGCCAGCGGCACCTGGACCCACGCCCAGGTCGAGCCCTGGAACCAGTCCTACCACCTGTCGGTGTCGCAACAGGATGCGCTGCGGCTGGTCACAGGCATGCAGGACCAGGGCAGCAACCAGACCTGGACGCCCGGTATCGAGCCCACCGACCTGACGCAATGGAAGCCGTTCTTCGGCGGAGACGGCCATTGGGTGCAGATCAACCCGAACAACGAGCTCGTGTACTACGCGTGCCTCCAGCCATCACCGCCGTCGGAGAACTGCGCGAGGTTCGTCGACTCGGCCGCCACCGGCCCGGCCCACACGACCACGACGGTGTTCTCCCAGCCGAACTGGCCCGCCAAGACCCGGATCACCACTGACACGCCGATGGTCCTTGACCCGGCCGACCCGAACTACGTGTACATCGGGGGCACCTCGATCGCCCGCTCCGGCAACGGCGTGGTGTCCGGGAGCGGAGCCTGGACGCTGATCAGCCCGGTCACCCCGGACAGCCCGCAGAGCCTGCCCGGGTTCGTGCCGAAGAACGAGATCAACCCGGACCCCTTCTACGTCAGGGAGTACGGCGCGGTCACCGAGATCGCCCCGGCGAAGTCGACCGGCACGCCCATGTCGCCGGCGAGCACCATCTACGCCGGCACCGACACCGGCAAGCTGTGGAAGACCACCAACGCCACCGCCAGTCCGGCCACCAACGTCACCTGGACCCAGCTCGGAGCCGGTGTGCTGCCGCACCGGTGGGTCACCTCGGTCGTCGTGGACCCCACCGACGCCAACCACGTATTCGCCAGCTTCTCCAACTACAAGCAAGGTGACCTCGCCGCCAACGTCTGGGAGACGACCGACGGCGGCACCACCTGGCAGAACATCAGTGCCAACATGCCCAACGCACCGGTCTGGCTGCTCACCTACGACCAGGCCCACGGCCAGCTCTACGCATGCACCGACTTCGGGGTCTTCTACTTGAAGAACGGCACGACGAGCTGGGTGCGGCTGGGCACCGGGCTGCCTGACGCCCCGGTCTTCGACCTGAAGTTCACCGGGGACGGGAACACCATCTACGCCGCCACTTTCGGCCGGGGCATCTACCAGATCCCCGTGCCTTAGCGCTGACCGCTTCCCGGCTGGCGGACCTGGTTGTGCGATCAGCCAGCCGGGGAGAGCAGGCGGTGGAGCTGGAGGACTTGGTTCCTGCTGGGGAAAGTGATTTCGAAGTGGCCCGTGAATGGCTGTAGCACCCTGGGGAGGAGCCAGGTCCTGCCGGCGACGGAGATGCCGAGATAGCCGTGGGCGTCAGCGGCCGCCGTGGTGACCGCCCTCAGCGCCGGCTGATCCGCAGCGGGCAGGTTGATGACGAATCCGTACTGTGCCGGCGGCGGGCCCAAGGGGGCGGCCGGGGAGACCGATGCGGAGGTGACCGTCACCAGCGTGCCGAGCCTGCGGTAACACTGGCCGGGCCCCCCGGAGAGTGCGACGGAACCCGCAGGGCACCCACCCGCCCGCGTCGCGGGCTGGCTGCGCACGGCTTCAAGGACGAACGGTGACCGCAGCTGGACGGCCTGTACCGGCACGGCCGCCGCGATGCCATGAGATGGCGGTGGCATGCGCTGTGACGGGTCCGGCCCCAGGGGAGTGATGTGGCTGCAGCTGGCAACCGTGAGCCCGGTGCCTGCGGCGGCCAGCACGCTGGCCAGCAGGGACAAGGGACGCGGTGGGCGCTGGAGCGGCATGTCCTGGGTCCTCGCTAGGCAGCGGTCGTGTGCGGGTGCGGGTGAGGGTGCGGGCGTGGCGGTCTGGGCGCGGGCGGCGTCAGGGGCGACCAGCGCGACGGTTGCCAGCAGGATGAGCAGTTCCGCCAGGCTCACCGTGATCAGGTGGGGGTCGTGCAGGTAGTCGCCGAGCGAGATGGTCCGGAGCGCCGCGGCGACGGCGGCGAGCAGTGTCAGGGTCAGTGACCACATGCCCGAGCCGTCCGCCTGGTGGGACCGGGCCCTGGGGGCGTGCGCCAGGCAGGCGAGGGCGACCAGGGTGCAGCACAGCCCGGGAAAGTCCGGCAGCCAGGCGGAGTTGCCGGTCGCCTGGACCGCCAGCAGCGGCACAGCCACCAGCAGGTAGTTCGCGGGCAGTGCCAGCAGCCAGGGCCGGCGCGCGGCCGGTGGGGCGTCGCGGTGGAACGCGGTCATGGCCAGGACCGGGGCAAGGTCGAGCAGCACCCAGGAGGCCCAATGCCCGAAGGGCGCGCGCCGCCCAGGTACAGCCGGGCGGCCACTGCGACCACGCTGGCGACCTCACCCCAGGTGGGCCGGGCCGCCTGGGTGATGTACTCGTCCGCCTCGGGGTCGCCGGTCAGCCAGCTGTCCAGGAAGGCGGCGACCATGTCCTCTTCCCACTTGTCCCGGTAGTAGCCGGGCAGCAGCCGCAGCACCCGCCGGTAACGCTGCTCCAGGTCCAGGGCACCGCTCATCTGGCTGCCTCCGCACCCCTCAGGCCGAGTCTCGCCCACACCACTCGGGCGGTGACGGCCCGTAGCTCGGCCTCTTCGGCCAGTGCGTGCCGCCCGTCCCGGGTGAGCCGGTAGTAGCGGCGCAGCCGGCCGTCGTGCGCTTCCTCCCGGTCGGGCTCGATCAGCCCCTCGCCGGTGAGCCGGTCCAGCACCCCGTAGAGGCTGCCGATCTTTAGCCGGACCCGGTCCTGCGACAGCTCAGCAACCTCACTCACGATGCCGTACCCATGCCGCGGGCCGTCGGCCAGTGCGGTGAGCACGAAGAACGCCTGTCCTGTCATGGGCTTGGTGGCCATGGCACCAATATAATGAAAACCAGGATATTAGTCGAGACGGGCAGGGTGGCCGCCCACGTGCCCATCCCGGGCCACACTCGGGGGTCCCCTGCGGATCTCGCCACGGCCCGGAACGGTCGCACTGGCATTCATGAGTGCGGGCAGGCACTGTCACTTTTGTCACTGCAATAACGGGACCGCACTGGAGTCCCTGGCATTATCGCGGTAACAGAACTCTTACCATCCTGGTCAGGAACATACAGTCCAGCCTGACCGTATACCCACAGGCGGTGCGGAGGTATCGTCTGAAGAAGAACCAGTGAAAGTGATCACTCGCTCCTCTTGTCCAAGGCGGCCCGGAGAATTGCCTGTTGCCCCGAAAGCACTTGCCAGAAATTGACGAGGAGACGCAGTGAGCCAGCCTCTTCCTGCTGACATCGTCTCTTCCGGCGCCCCGGCCGGTGGCCCGGTGGCGCCACGGAACTGGCGGGTGGCCTGCCAGCTCGTCGCCCTGGTCGTCATTCCAGTGGTGCTGGTCGTGGCTCTCACCGGGCTACTGGTGACTGGTGCGACGCGTACCGCCGATGCCTACGGCAAGGTCGGGCGGCTCGCCGCACTCGGCCAGCAGGTTGCCGGCTTGACGCAGGCAATGGCGGAAGAGCGGTCCGGCGCGGCCATGTTCATCTCTGGCGGGCGGCCGGCCGCCGGACTCCCGGCGCTGCACCGGCAGTACGCGATCACCGACGGCTGGGCGGCCAGGGTCCGCCGGCTGGTTTCCCAGCTCGGCCAGGGGTACCCGGCCCAGACACAGGCCGCCACGGCCCAGGCCCTGGCCGGCCTCGCCAAGCTGCCTGGTCTGCGCAGGCAGGCGGAGCAGAGCCGGGCTCCGGCGCTGGCCGTCATCACCGGCTACTCCGCGGCGGCTTCTGGCCTGCTCCCGGTCATCGACGGCATCGCTGACCTGAGCAGCAACCCCACGCTCATCACCAGTGTGCGGGCGCTCAGTTCGCTGTCCAGGATGCTCGACCACACCTCTCAGCAGCAGGCCATCCTCGACGCGGCGCTTACCGGGGGCCGCCTCGGGCCAGCGGCACTCACTGCGCTGACCATCGCCCAGGCCCAGCAAGCCAGTGACATCGTCTCGTTCGGCAACTCGGCCACCCCGCAGGAGAGCCAGGCGCTGACCGAGACACTGGCCCGCCCACCGGCCCGGCAGGCGCAGGCGGTGGAACAGCAGGCCCACGCGGCCGGCAATGGCGCGCTGACCCTCGGTCCCCAGTCCAGCCAGCAGTGGTCAGCCGGGATGTCCTACACGGTCAGCTGGATGGGCCATGCTGAGCAGCAGCTAGCGGAATGGATCACCGCCGACGCCGAGGCAGCGCAGCGCGGTTCGGCGCAGTCCGCGTTGGTCGCCGGTGGCGGAGGGCTCGGCGCTTTGGTCCTGGTCCTGCTGGGCGCCATGCTTGCCGTCAGGTCCATGGTGCGCCGGGTGAGGCTGCTTGAAGCAGCCGCCCTGGAAGGCTCAGGGGCACGCGGGCCCGTCAGCGCCAGCGCAGTATCGGCCGGTTTCCTCTGGCGTAACCATTCGCTCCTGGAAGAGTTGCTCCGGCTGATCGACAGCATGGAACTCACCGAGGACGACCCGGAACGGCTGGCCGGCCTGTTCGAGATGGACCATCTGGTCACCAGGATCTGGCGCAACTCAGACGGCGCGCTCGCCCTCGCCGGCCACGAGACTCCGGCTCCGGCCGAGCCGCTCGCCCTGGTAGACGTGGTCCGGGCCGCGGTGTCCGAGATACATGAGTACGCCAGGGTCACGGTGGACACCCAGCAAGGTGTGTCTGTCCGCGGGAACGCTGCGACCGACACCGTGCACCTGCTCGCCGAGTTGCTGGAGAACGCCACCACGTTCTCTCATGAGACAACTCAGGTCATCGTGTCCGGGCATGTGGTGCGTGGTGGCGGCTCGCTCATCACCATTACCGACAGCGGACCGGGCATGTGCGAGGAGGAACTGGCACACCTCAACTGGCAACTGGCCAACCCCTCCCTCCCGGACATGGCGGCCGCTCCGCGCCTGGGCTTGCTCACCGTCGCGATCCTGGCGGCACGGCACGGCATCGCGGTGACGCTGAGCGCGCCGCCAGACGGCGGTACCACCGCCGAGGTGGACCTTCCTGCCGCGCTGATCTTGCTGGACCTCGAGCCCGGTGGCTGGCAGGGACGGGCCGGCGAAGCCCACGCGGCGGTGGCCAGCTGGGAAGCCGGCGCCGATGTCGCGGAACTGCCTTTCTCCGCTGTCCGGTTCTTCGCTGGGCCACTGCCTCCGCTGGAGTCGGAGACTGACGAGCCAGAGCGCATCCCGGTCATGCTGGGCGCGCCGCTGCCATCACTGGCCCCGGAAGCCCCCACCAGCGAGACCGAGCCCGAGCAGGTGGATGAAGCCCCGGGCGACGGGTCGCCCATCTTTGACTCCGTCCGGTCCGGCTACCTCGATACCTTCGGCCGGGACCTGCCCCGGTTCAGCGACCAGCAAGCAGGCCAAGACCCTGTGGGATGGCCCGGCAGGCCACCGGCCTCCTGGGGCGAGGACAGCGGTGGCGCAGCGGCTGAGGGGGAGGCCTGGCCGGCCTCAGTGGCCGAATCGGCAGAGGCCGCGCGGAGCAGACTGGCAAGCTTCCAGCGCGGCTCCCGCCGGGCGCGGACAGCGGTCCAGCGGAACCGCTGGGCGAGGCAGCCGGGACAGGATGACTGAGTGGGGGGCACGCGAGCCTGCTCCGGATCCGCAGGACCCTGACCGGCTCATCATCGACTTCGCTGAACGTGTCCCCGACGTCCTGCGGGCCGCCGTGGTGACCTCGGACGGTGTCCTGGTGGGTGTCTCCCACCGGACACAGCCTGATCAGCTCGAGCAACTCTCCGCGATAACCGCCGGCCTGGTCAGCCTGGCCGCTGCGGCGGCCCGGATATTCGACGGCGGCCCTGTCATCCAGGCCCTGGTGACCATGGCACGGGGCACGCTCGTGGTCATGGCGATCAGCCAGGGATCAAGCCTCGCCGTGCTCGCCACCGCGACTGCCGACCTCGACATGGTCGCGTACGAGATGACGATGCTGGCGGAGGAGGCTGGCAGCACCTTCACCCCGCCGGTGCGCTAGTCCCGCCCGCAGTCACAGGGTGTCAGCGGTTCCGCGTGACCTTTCTCCGGTAGGCGATACCCCCGGCACCGGCCAGGATCGCCAGTACACCGAGGCAGAACAGCGGGAGGTGCTGGAACCCGGCCGTCCCGCCGCCGCCGGTGCCCGGGGCTTCGGTGGGGAACAGGCCAGCCGACGGGCTCGGCGACGGCGACGAGCCAGGGATGGGCGCAGTGACGCCCGGCGAAGTGGTGCTCGTCGCGCTGGCAGACGTAGTGCCGCTGGGCGTGCCACTCGCAGAGACAGGCGGTGTTGCCGCGCCGGTTCCACCTGGTGAGAATGAAGGCGGTTTCGCCGGTGGCGGGGCTCCTCCACACGCCGACAGTGACGCGGGAGCGAGTATGGCCAGGGCGGCACCCGCCAGGACGCTCCCAAGAAGGCGTCGCCGGCCATGGAGGTCAGGCCAGTGGGCACTGAAGCCACGTAATAGCTTGTTCATCACCTTGATGTCAGGCTACGCGGGTACAACACCCTGTGAAAGCAAGGGGACGGCATTGAGGGACGCGGAGTGGCGGCGGATAGCCGGGTTCCGTGTGGTCATGTCCTGGCCAGACCGTGGGTTCGCCGCGCCGCCCCCTTCTCAGGCTCCCAGGCCAGGAGGCCTGCGTGGCCGCGTTTCCGGAGTGGCCGGTGCCCTGCTCATCGTGGCCGGGGCCACCGCGGTGGGCGCAGCGTTCGCTGCCCAGCAGCACGCACCGCAGCCCTCCCGGACGGCGGCAGGCACCACCGGGCCGTCCGCGGCGGGTGTGCTGTCGCTGCAGCGCTCATCACCCGTCTCCGTCGAGATTCCGGCCATAGGCGTGCACTCGGCGCTCCTGCGCCTTGGCGTCAGGCCCAACGGTGCCATGCAAGTGCCGCCGCTGGGACAACAGCCCAGTGTGGCGGCCTGGTACAAGTACTCGGTGACCCCCGGAGAACTCGGGACGTCAGTCATTGAAGGTCACATCGACAACGACCAGGGGCCGGCCGTCTTCTTCCGCCTGGGGGCACTGCGCCCTGGAGACATCGTCAATGTGCGGCTCGCCGACGGGATCACCGCTGTCTTCCGCGTCACCGGGGTACGCCAGTACCTGAAGTCCAGGTTCCCCGCGAGGACCGTTTACCGCACCGCTCGCTTCGCGGCCCTGCGCCTGATCACCTGCGGCGGCGCCTTCGATCACGCCACCAGCCAGTACCTCAGCTCCACCGTCGTATTCGCGTCCCTCGTCTCATCACACCGCTCGGCTCACCCAGCCTGAGTTTTGGTGCCCGACGGCACGGGAAGGACCGCTGCGCGTTATGTTCGTCGGTGCGACCGGGCGCGAGCGAGGAGGCTACGTGGCTGTTCGGATGCTGCTCGCAGACGTCGACGGCACGCTCGTAACCCAGGACAAGGTGCTGACCGATCAGGCCATCGCCGCGGTAGGGAAGCTCAGGCAGGCCGGGATACTCTTCGCGATCACCAGCGGCCGTCCGCCGCGGGGCATGTCCATGCTCATCGAGCCGCTCGGCCTCACCACGCCGATCGCGGCGTTCAACGGCGGAGTGTTCGTCCGTCCCGACATGTCGGTGATCGAGCAACAGGTGATACCCGATGACGTCACACCGGCGGCCATCGAACTGCTCGCCAGCCATGGGATGGACGTATGGGTCTACCGGGGCGCGGACTGGTTCATCCGGGACCTCCAGGGGCCTCATGTGGCCCGCGAGGCCTGGACGGTCAAGTTCGACCCGACACTGGTCGCGGACTTCACCGCGGTCTCCGACCACGTGGCCAAGATCGTGGGCGTGAGCGACGACCACGACGCGGTCCAGCGGGCGGTGGACGCGGCACGTGAGCGCTTCGGCGACCACGTGTCGGCGGCGAGGTCCCAGCCCTACTACGCCGACATCACCCACCCCGACGCCAACAAAGGCTGCGTGGTCCGTTACCTCTCGAAGACCTACGAGATCGCTCCCGAGGAGATCGCCACGATCGGCGACCAGCCCAACGACGTCCTCATGTTCGCCCACTCGGGGCTGAGCATCGCCATGGGTAACGCCAGCATCGAGGTCCAGCGGGCGGCCCGCCGGGTTACGGCATCCAATGAGGACGAGGGCTTCGCCAACGCGGTGGAGCGGTTCGTCCTCGCCCGGCGGCTGGGCACCTGACAGGCGGCCACCAACAGAGCCCAGGGCTCCCTCAACCACCTCTGCTTAGGTAGACAGAACTACCTAATTATAGGTAGACTGACCTACCTAGAATTAAAGGAAGAGGAGCGGTGATGCCCGAGGAAAGGACCGTGTCAGCACCGGCAGGGCGGCCGGGACGTGCCCGGCAGCTGCTCCTTGCGGCTGCCGCGCGCCGGTTCTATGCCGATGGCCTGGCAGCGACTGGGATCGACACCATCACGGCCGAGGCCGGTGTGGCGAAGATGAGCTTGTACAACAACTTCGCCTCCAAGGCCGACCTCGTCCAGGCCTACCTGCAGGCCAGGCACGAGGAGTGGCTGGCCCTGTACCGGCGGCGGCTGGACGCGGCCCGGGATCCGCGCGAGGCCGTGCTGGCCGTCTTCGACGCCTACGCCGACCACGCGGCTCTGGTGTACGAACGCGGCTTCCGCGGCTGCGGCCTGCTCAACGCCGCGGCTGAACTGCCCGTCGGCGACCCGGGACGGGCGGCCGTGCGCGCCCACAAGGAGGAGGTCGAGGGCCTGCTCGCCGGCCATCTGGAAGGCCTGCTGCCCGGGCAGCCCGATGAGGCCCGCGCAACAGCGGAGCATCTGGCGTTCCTGCTGGAAGGCGCCATGGCACGGGCTGGCCTGGAGGGCGATGCCACCCGGCTCCGTCATGCCCGCTGGATCGCGGCGGGCCTGCTGGACACGCTGTGAGCCGGCCGGCTGGGCGCGCAGGCCAGGCAATGCTGTGCGTGGTCGCGGCCTCGGCCCTGTGGGGCACCACCGGGACCGCGGCCACCTTCGCCCCGGCGGCCGGGCCACTGGCGGTCGGCGCCGCGGCGATGGGCCTGGGCGGGCTGCTCCAGGCCCTCACCGCCGCCAGGCCGTTGACCTGTCAGCGTGGGGCACTGTGGGCACAGCGCCGCACTGTGCTGCTTGGCGGGGTGGCCGTAGCGGTCTACCCGCTTGCGTTCTACACCTCCATGCGCCTGGCCGGGGTGGCGGTCGGAACCATCGTGTCGATCGGCTCGGCGCCCCTGGCGTCGGCACTGGCTGAACGCGTCGTCGACCAGCACCGCCTGACGGCACGCTGGAAGTTTGGCGCCACCCTCGGCCTCGCCGGCGTCGTGCTGCTGTGCCTGGCCGAAGCCACCGGGCACCGCCACGGCCACGCGGGCGCCTGGCCGACCATGCTCGGCGTGAGCCTGGGCCTGGTCGCCGGGGTGACCTACGCCATCTACACCTGGGCCGCCCAGCGCCTCATGGGCCGGTGGATGACACCGCGCGCGGCAATGGGCGCGGTCTTCGGGCTCGGCGGCCTGCTGCTCCTGCCCGTGCTGCTGGCCACCGGGGCACCGCTGGTGGCTTCCTGGCCGGACGCAGCCGTTGGTGCCTACATGGCACTCGTCCCCATGTTCACCGGCTACCTCTTGTTCGGCCGGGCACTGGCCCACGTCCGCGCCAGCACGGCCACGACACTGTCCCTGCTCGAGCCCGCCGTAGCCACCGTCCTGGCGGTCATGGTCGTGGGGGAGCGCCTGCCCGCCGCGGCCTGGGCCGGCCTGGCCCTGATCGCCGGCTGCCTCGCCGCACTCACCTCGCCACCTTTGGGCTCGCCGCGGACGCGGGCCGCCCGCTACGCGCCAGCGGTGTGGAACAGGCGGCCGATGGGGAAGCCGACCGCCGCGGCGCCGAGCCCGATCACGACCATCTTCAGCCCGTTCTTGCGCCAGTCCCCGACCAGGGTCAGCGCGGAGTAGACGCCGACCCCGAACAGTGCCCCGGCGCTCGCGCAATGGTGCGTCCGGCCCCTCCGCAGCCCATTGCGGACCGCGGGGTTATGGCGTACTCCCACACATTTCAGTGTGGGTTAGCTGGCCGGGAGACCTGAGCGCGCGCGGTGACCGAAAACCAGGTGCGGCCGCTGGGTGTAGATCGATAAGGTACCGAAGGCCCAACGGGGGCACGAGGCCGAAAGGGGGCTCACCGTGGCAAAGCTGAACCAGATCATCGCAGTGGAGAAGGGTGTCAAGAGCGGCTCCCTCCGGGAGTTGACCGACGCGCACCACGCACTGCAGAAGCCGGCGCTCCTGGCAGGCATCTCCCGGACGTACCAGCCAAAGGACGAGGAGGGTGAGGTTCTGCCCCCAGAGTCGACCCGGGTGCAGGTCAAGGCCGAGGATGTGCTGCGCAAGACCGCCGCCGTGCTGACCCGCCTCTTCGACGTCACCGCGACCAAGGACTGGGCCAACTGCACTGCAAAGGCCGATGTCGTGGTCGACGGCCGGGCCCTGCTCAGCGACGTGCCAGTGTCCTACCTGCTCTTCCTGGAGAAGCAGCTGACCGACATTCACACCTTCGTGAAGAAGCTGCCGCTGCTGGACGCGGCTGAGGACTGGAGCTTCGAGGAGTCCGCCGACTACTGGCGCACCGAGCAGGTCCGGACCATCCGCACCAAGAAGATCCCGCGCAACCACGTCAAGGCGGAGGCCACTGAGAAGCACCCGGCACAGGTCGAGGTGTACTACGAGGACGTCGCCGTGGGTTACTGGTCCACGGTGAAGTTCTCCGGCGCGCTGCCGGCCCGCCGCGTCAACGGACTGCTGGATCGGGTGGAGAAGCTGCAGGACGCACTGAAGTTCGCCCGTGAGGAGGCCAACGGCCTGGAGGTCACCGACCGGCATGTCGGTGATGTGGTCTTCGGCTACCTGTTCGGGTAACGTCATGGACTCCCCGCTGGAGCGCGGGGGTGCGCCCCGAACGGGGCGTAAAGCTGAAACTGAAACGTCAGCCTGACCATTCGGCCCAAGTGAGGGTTCGAATCCCTTCCCTGGCACCATCGCGCCGGGGTAGCCCAACCGGTAGAGGCAGCCGAGCTAAACCTCAGACTCTCGCTCCAGATTCAGTATTTCCGCCGAACGCCAGATCGCCCGAGGACGGACAAGACTCGTCGAGGTGCGGGTTCAAATCCCGTTGGCCGCGCCACGTGCGGCCATAGCTCAACGGAAGAGCGCGGCGACCTAAGGACTGATCCAGCCTCTTAAACGTGCTGGTGTGCGCAATTGGGCGGGCCAACGGGGCCCTGGACTGGCCATGTCCAGGGCCCCACTTCTCAGCCCGCTGCAGGCAGGACATCCGTGTGGTGGCAGAAGTGCACTCTGGACTGGGGGAGTACCCGGATCCTGTGCAGGGACTCCTGCCATGCCGCCAGGTCATCCGCCTGGCCCTCCGGCAACCGCGCGCCGGGCGGGCTGGTGTACTGGCGCGGCGTGTAGGCGGCATCCCCGATCAGCACGTCTGACGTCCCATCGGCCGCACTCACCAGCACCGACTGGTGCCCCACCGTGTGGCCAGGCGTGGTGATCGCGTTCAGTCCCGGCACGATCTCAGTGTCACCGTCGAGCAACTCGAACCGGGCACCCATGAAATCAAACCAGCCGGTCAGCTCCGGGTCCTCTCGTCTGGCCCGGTCCAGTTCGGCTCGCTGGACATAGAAGGGCGCGTGGCCGAACACGGCGTTCTGACCGCAGTGGTCGAAGTGCAGGTGGGTATTGATGACCAGGCTGATGTCGGCTGGTGTCATGTCCAGGCCAGCCAGCGCGTCAGCGAGTGAGCGGTTGACGGCACGCCACTCGCTCAGCCACTCAGGCGGCCCGCCGACCCCGGTGTCGACCAGCACCGCACCGCCGGGGTGGGTGACCACGAACCCGTGCACCGGGAACTCGGCGCCATTGCCGGGCCAGCGCATGGTGGCCAGGTGCAGCCGCTGCAGGCGCAGTGCCGGCTCACTCAACGTAGGGTGCCCCGCATCACAGCTCCACCATCCGTGCCCAGTGCGGTGCAACGCAACCCCCCGTGCTGATGGTCTCGGCCGGTCTCGGGAGGCGGGCGTGACGTTAGGGGAGTGGGTGGGGGCAGCCCGCCGGTTACCGCTTCTGTCCCGCTAGCAGGGGACTGGGTGGCACCTGCGTGCTGTGATGTGGCGTTTGCGCCCATTGACAGGTTCCCGCCCGTGCTAAGAGCATGTGCTCTCAGGTAGTTGACAACGTTGTCATCCATGATCGGGACGGACCCTGCAACTGCGCCTGATACTGGACCCCCACCACCCTCAGGAGGCCGGATGGCCCGCTCACGCAGATCCCAGCATGTTCCTATGGCGGCCAGCATGCCGCGACGACGGTTCCTCGCCGGCGCGATCGGTTCGGCCATGGGCGCGGGCGCTCTCACCGCGATCGGCGCGCCCTTGCTGGCAGGCACCGCATCGGCGGCCACGCTCCCGCCCGCGCGCCGTGGCGTGCCAGCGGTGCTGCCACCGGACTCGGTGGTCACGGCGGATGTCCGTAACCAGTTCCTGCACGCATGGAACGGCTACAAGAAGTTCGCCTGGGGCGCAGACGAGGTCCATCCACTGTCCGGCACCGCCTCGGACTTCTTCGTGAATGGCCACTCGGTCGGGCTGTCCATCATCGAGGCCCTCGACACCCTCTACGTGATGGAGCTCGACACCGAGTTCGCCGCCGGGGTCAGCTGGATCGACCAGAACCTCAACCTGGACATCAACGGCGACGTCCATGTCTTCGAGTGGATCATCCGGGTGGTCGGCGGCCTCCTGGCGGGCCACCTGGCGACCGGCGACGCAACCCTGCTTGCCCTTGCCAAACAGTCCGCGGACCACGTGATGCCTGCGTTCACCCAGTCACCAACCGGGATGCCCTACCAGTACGTCAACTTCCACACCGGGGCGGTGTCCGGCAACACCCCACCGCTCGCCGAGATCGGCACCAACGTGCTGGAGTTCGGTGTGCTGAGCCAGCTCACCGGCGACAACACGTACTTCAATGCCGCCAAGAACGCCACCCAGCAGGTGGTGAACCGCCGTTCTTCGCTGAACCTGCTGGCCACCTACCTCAACATCGAGACCGGCCAGTGGGCCGACTCCACCGACCAGGCGCCCAACCCACCAGTCGACTCCTTCTATGAGTACCTGTGGGGCGGGCACGCGATGTTCGCCGACACCGACTACCTCAACTGGTACAACATGTTCAACGCCGCGATGAAGACCCACCTGGTCGAGACCTTCAACGGGCTCACCTGGTTCAAGCAGGTCGACTTCCGGACCGGGAACCTGGTCGGCCGCAGCCAGTCGGAGCTCGCCGCCTTCTATGGCGAGGTGCTGGCCCACGGCGGCGACGTGTCGCTCGGCGAGTCCTACTACGAGAGCTGGGTCCAGGTCCACCACAAGTACCCGGTACTGCCGGATGAGATCGACTACACGACCCTTTCCGCCACGTCGGTCAGTAACGAGCTGCGGCCCGAGTACCTGAACGCCGCGTTCGACCTGTGGGCACAGACCAAGAGGCAGTTCTACAAGACGACCTCGTATTCCTACTTCCAGAACATGAAGACGTTCAACAAGTGCCCGAACGGCTACACGGTCGTCAACGACGTGACGCAGCGCCCGATGCCACAGGGTGACTATTTCCCTGCCTACTCGTTCTCGGAGAACTTCAAGTACCTGTACCTGATCTTCAGCAACACCCCACGCTACAACTACTCGACCGGCTACCTGTCGACCGAGGGCAAGATCCTCCGCGGACTCCAGTAACCACCGAGCCCAGTAACCACCGAGCCCAGTAAGCGGCGGCCCCCAGTCCGCTGTCCGACACTCGTCCTGCCGGGCACACCCGTCCTGCCGGGCACCACAGGTGGGTGTTGGCATTCACCAGTTGGAACTCCGTGGATGCCACACCCACCAACACCATACCCCCGTATGGTAATAAGTTCAGCCGCAACTCCCCTGTCGCCCAAGAAGCTGATAACAGCAAGATAGCGGGGCTCCTTGCGGGTGGATTCCATGATCCTGTAGGAATTTCAGTCATAGTGACTGAAAAGTCTTCGTGATCATGGAAGGGGGCGGGTGGCGGTCAGCTTGGGGGCGGTGGATGTGGCGGCGGTGGTTGCTGGCCGTTGCCGGAGTGGGCCCTGTGGCTGTGTACGTCCCGCCGGCGGTACAGGGTGGGGCCGAGTCTTGCCGGTGCGGCATCGGCTTGTTATGAGGGCTGGCGGAGCCGGGCGGCTGGGACCGTGTGCTGGTGTGTCCTACCTGCGGGGGAACCGCGTCAGAACAGACCGAACTGCCAGCAGGCAGTGGCGGCGTCGAGCGCCGCGATGACCGTGGCCAGCAGTGAGACCGCCGTGGTCAGCACCGGCCCGTTCGCGAACTTCCCCATCACCTTCGGGTCACGGCAGACGAGGATGAGCGGGACGAGGGCGAACGGGATACCGAACGACAGCACCACCTGGCTCAGCACCAGGGCCGAGGTCGGGTTGAAGCCCGACACGAGGAGCCCGATGGCCGGGACCATGGTGACAAGCCTGCGCAGCAGCAGCGGGATACGCACGTTGGTGAAGCCCTGCATGGCGACCTGGCCCGCATAGGTGCCAACGCTGGCGGACGAGATACCCGAGACCAGCAGGGCGAAGGCAAAGGCGAGCGCGACCCCGCCGCCGGCCAGCGCCGCCATTCCCACGTGGGCCTGCTGGATCGTGCCCACCTGGGCGTGGCCCCGGTGATGGAAGAGTTCCGCCGCCAGGGCCAGGATCGCCAGGTTGACCAGGCCCGCCAGCCCGAGCGCCAGCCCTACATCCAGTTGCTGGTATCGCAGTACGCGCGCACGTTCGGCGTCGTCGCGGCACCGGACGCGCTCGCTCGTGAGGGCCGAGTGCAGGTAGATCGCGTGTGGCATGACAGTGGCCCCGACGATCCCCGCTGCCAGCAGGACGCTGCCCTTCCCGGACAGTGCCGGGGCAAGCCCGGCCAGCATGGGATCCAGACGCAGGCCAACATGGAGCAGCGTGTAGAGGAAAGCGGTCAGGATGACCCCGAACAGGGCGGTGATGACCAGTTCGAACCCACGGTGTCCCCGCCGCTGTGACGCCAGCAGCACGAGGGTGACCGCTCCGACCACTCCGGCGCCCGGGACCAGCGGCATCCCGAACACCAGGTTCAGGCCGATCGCCGCGCCCATGAACTCGGCGATGTCGGTGGCCATTGCTACGACCTCAGCCTGCAGCCACAGCCCCCACCTCACTGGGCGGCAGAACCGCTGACCGCAGGCCTCCGCGAGGTTGAGCCCAGTGACAACACCGAGCTTGGCCGAAAGGTACTGGATGGGCATGGCTATGAGGTTTGCGCTGACCACGACCCACAACAGCAGGAAACCGAACCGGCTGCCCGCGACGACACCGGTCGCGAAGTTCCCCGGGTCCACGTAGGCGATGGCGGCGACAAAGGCTGGGCCCATTGCTGTGGCGAGGACGCCGAGTGTGGTCCTCGCACCCAAGCGGGGCGCGCCCAACCGCCCCCACGATGGCCGATATGGGTGCGGAGCGTCAGCCATTGCCTGCGGCCGGGCGCCAGCCAGGCGGCCGGTAGGATCGCGTTGCCGGGGTGGCGGAACTGGTATACGCACCTGTGCCAGCAGGCGGGCCAGCTAGCTGGCTCATGGGGGTTCGAATCCCTCACCCGGCACCACGGCGCTGGCCGTCGTTATCAGCTCCAGCCATCTGCCGAACGTCCGCCGTGCGTACCGCTCGAGCTTCCTTTCGCACCTGGTCATGTCGGCCACGAGCGCGTCGAGAGCACCTGCGCCGAGTACCCGCTCAGCCTCGGAGACGCACTGCGGGACCCGTGCCCAGCCCCGGACATCGTCCGCGGTGACCTCCAGGTGGAACTGGAAACCGTAGCTGTACGGGCCGACCCTCATCGCCTGGTATTGGCACAGCGGGGACTGTGCGAGCCCGGTTGCCCCAGGTGGCAGATCAAACGCCTCACCATGCCACTGGAAGACCGGCAGTTCGCGGGGCAGCCCCCCGAGCAGGGGGTCGGTGAAGGATGCCGGGGACAGGCGGACGGTGTCGAGTCCTATCTCCGCCGCCGCACCAGGGGAGACCCGGCCACCGAGGGCGGCCGCGAGGAGCTGGGCGCCCAGGCAGGTGGCGAAGACCGGCCTTGCCGCCGCCACCGCGTCGGCGAGGAGCCTTTTCTCCTCCCGCAGCCACGGGTAGTGCTCCTCGTCATTGACGCTCATCGGCCCGCCCATGACCACGAACGCGTCGAAGTCCTGCCAGTCGGGCAGCGGGTTGTGCAGGTCGAGCCGGACCGTCCTGACCTGTGCCCCGCATTCAGCCAGCATGTCGGCGTAGGTCCCGGCGGACTCCCAAGCGGCGTGCTGGAGTACCAGCACCGTCGATGGCGGCCGGTCAGGTGCACGCGGATAACCGGGGGAACCTGGCTGCGCCAGCGAGGTGGAGATCACATTGATCACTTTCCCTGGGAGGTCGCGTGCGGCGTTGCACAGGGTCTCTGCCACGGTCAAGACAAGGGGAGCAAAGTTCTGGCTGAATGGCCAGCTATGGCAAGTGCCGCTGAGCGCCTGACTAGTCGGCGTGTTGACAGCCTCCAGGCCCCCGGCTAATGATGACACGAAATGGCAATAGCCAATTCGTGATCAAGCTCGTGGGGTTCGCATGACATTCGTAATCGTGGAGGAATGTGTTGACGTCAAGGACAAGACGTGCCTTGATGTGTGCCCGGTCGATTGCATCTACGAGGGGCCGCGGAGCCTGTACATAAACCCGGACGAGTGCATCGACTGTGCGGCTTGCGAGCCGGTGTGCCCGGTCGAGGCAATCTACAAGGAAGAAGAACTGCCCGCCGAGTACCTCCACTATAAGGAGGTCAACGCCGAGTTCTTCACGGAGACCACGTCACTGGGCAACCCGGGCAGCGCGCTCGAGGTGGGGCGGCAGGACGTAGACCACCCGCGAGTGGCTGAGCTGCCACAGCGTTCCCCGGCGCAGATCTGACGGCAGCGGTTCCCGGGCGCCCAGTGCCCGGCGCGACGGCCATATCCAGTCTTGACAAGGAGCGTAAACACGTGAAGAAGTGGCAGGAAGAAGGCTACCCGGCACGACTTGAGGAGCAGCTCGATGATGGCGTGGTGCGCTGTCACCTCAGCCCCAGGAACTGCAAGATCCGCCCGGGTCAGCACGGTTTCTGCATGGTCCGCGCCAACCGGGACGGGCGCCTGGTCAGCCTCAACTACGGCCGTTCCGTCCACGCGACGGAAGAGACCATCGAGACAGAGGCAGTCTTTCATTTCGAGCCCGGTGCCCGGATCCTGTCGATGGGCAACATCGGCTGCATGCTGAATTGCGACTACTGCCACAACTGGAAGACATCTCAGGCGCGGTTCGTAGAAGACCACGACGTGTTCTACTACACCCCTGAAGAGGTCGTCGACATCGCGGAGCGGCATGGCATCCGGGTCATATCGTGGACGTACAACGACCCGGTCGTCTGGCACGAGTTCGTCACCGAGACCGCGGCGATCGCCAAGCAGCGGGGCATCGTCAACCTGTTCAAGTCCGCGTTCTTCATCTCCCCAGAGGGGATCGAAGAGCTGATCCCGGTCATCGACATCTTCTCGATCTCCATCAAGTCGATCGACCCGAAGTACTACCGGAAGATCACCAAGGGATGGCTCGAGCCCGTGCTCGAGGGCACCAAGCAGGTCTACGAGGCCGGCAAGCACGTCGAAGTGTCCACGCTCATGGTCACCGACCTGAGTGACGACGAGAAGACCGCCCGCGACGTCGCCACGTTCGTGGGGGAGCAGCTCGACGCGTCCATCCCGACACACTTCGTGCGGTTCCACCCTGACTACAAGATGACGGACACGATCCGCACCCCGATCGACCGGATTGAGCGCGCCCGCCAGGTCGCTCTGGGGATGGGCCTCAAGCATGTGTACCTAGGCAATGTCTACGACACCGAGGCGACGAACACCGTGTGCTCATCGTGTGGCGAGATCCAGGTCACCCGCTACGGCCTGAACGCCCGGATCCTCAAGGTGGACGACCAGGGCCACTGCACCGACTGCGGCACCGACGCGCACATGCGCCGCATCCCGGACATCGACACCAGCCGCGAGACGGCCACCCTGCCCGCTGGCCTCAACACCGCGAGCTTCGACTGGTACGGCGACATCCGGGCCCTGCACGTCCAGGTGCGCAACGACAGCGACGCCATGAAGAACGTCTACCACCGCCGCGAACGCTCCAGCACAGACGATGGCCAGTGGATGGTCCTGCACCTGAAGCCGGGGGAGAGCTACCGGTTCATCGCGGCGAAGTCCTCCACCGACGAACTGGGCGTCCGTGTCGCGGTGCCCGAGGGCTGCACGTCCAGCCTGCACCAGGTGTTCGACCGGGCACACTTCCCGACCACCGGTGCGGCGGAGGGAACCCTCAACGCCGACGTCAGCCCACTGCCGATGTTCCAGCCGCCGTCGCGAGTATGAACCGGAGGTCATACGGTGAGCCTCGACAACATCAGCAGCGAGAGCATCGAGCGCGTCTACCCGGACCTCGTGGTGGTGCGGGGCGCGGACGTCCCGGGCAAAGAGGCCTTTCCCAACCTCACCCGCCGTGTCCTGGCCTTCAACGACCTGCTGATGGTCGTTGAGCACACCATGGCCGCCGGGTCCGTCTTCCCCCGGCACAGCCACCCCCACGAGCAACTCGCCTACCTGGTCTCCGGCCGGATCCTCGTCGAGTGCGGGGACCAGGCGTTCGAGGCCGTCGCCGGTGACAGCTTCGTGGTCCGCGGCGACATCGAGCACCAGGTGACCGCCATCGAGCACTCAGTAGCGCTCGACTTCTTCACGCCCTACCGGGAGGACTTCCTGCCTTGGGTGACGCATCGGTCCTGACCGGCTCCCCGGCTCCGTCGGGCCCGGCCGGAACCCACGCCACGGGGCCCACCTCAGATGTACTGCCGATGGTGGTGGGCCCGACGTCGCTGGCACCCGAGGTCTTGGGGTGCCTGGCCAGCCAGCCGCCGCCACTGGATGACCAGGGGTACATGGCGGATGTCGCGGCCGGGCTGGCGCGGCTGCGGGACCTGGTCCAGGCGCCCTCGGCAGCGTCCTTCATCGTGCCTGGCACCGGCACGAGCGGCCTGGAGAGCCTGGCGATCAGCCTGCTCGAACCCGGCGTCCCGGTGCTGGTGGCGTCCACCGGCATGTGGGGCGACCGCTGGCGGGACATCTGTATCCGCAACGGGATCCCGGCGGTCAGCCCGGCCGCCGGGCCCGGCCAGCCGCCAGACCCCGACCTGATGGAGCGGCTCGTCGAGCACCACGGCTGCCAGGCCGTCCTCATCACCCATACCGACTCCAGCAGTGGGGTGCGGACCGACCCGGCGCCCCTGGCGGCCATGGCCGTCCGCCACGGTGCGCTCAGCCTCGTGGACGGCATCGCGGCGGCAGGCTCGGAAGTCATCAGCCAGGCCGACTGGCGGGTGGACGCCTACCTCACCGGGGCACCCAAGGCACTGGGCGCCCCGGCCGGGGTGATCGGGGTCACCCTCTCGCCCCGCGCCACCGAGACGCTCCTGACGCGCTCGTGGACACCGCACGGTTACAGCCTCGACCTGCGGCCGTGGCTGCCGGTGATGGCGGCGACCGAGCGCGGTGAGTTCGGGTACTTCCAGACACCTGCCAGTGCCCTGACGCTGGCCTTTGCTGAGGCGCTGCGGCTGGCCCTGGCAGAGGGCAGGCACGCGAGGGTGGAGCGGCACGTCCGGCTGCGTGAGGCGTTGCACGCGGGACTGGCCGGCCTCGGGTTCCGGTTCCTCGTCCAGGATGGCGCCGTGCGCTCCAACGGGATCACCGTCTGCTGGCTGCCCGACACCGCGGAGCCAGCGCCGTTCCTGCGGGCGGTTGTGCGCGCCGGTGTGCAGGTCCAGGCTGGTACCCACCCCGCGGCCGCCAGCCGCACGTTCCGGATCGGCCACCACGGCAACGTGAGCGCCGATGACATCGACCGGACCCTGGCCGCGCTGCGGGCGGCCAAGGCGGAGGTGGCAGTGCGATGAAAGTACGCGCCGCGCGGCTCGGCCAGCACGCAGAGCCCTTGCGCACCGAGGTCGTCGAGCTGCCCGAGCCCGCCGCGGGCGAGGTGGTCGTCGAGCTGTCCTACGCCGGGGTCAACCCCCTGGACACCTACGTGATCGCCGGGCAGGCCGGGGCCGCGCCACTGCCCCATACGCCAGGTGTCGAGGGCAGCGGCACCTGCGAAGGCAGGCGGGTGGTGGTCTATGGCCACGGGGTCGGGCTGGCCCGGCCCGGAACCTGGGCCGAGCGGGCCGTAGTGCCCGGCGAAGCGGTGGTCGACATCCCCGACGGCATCGAGCTGCTGCAGGCCAGTGCCGTTGCCGTGGCGGGGACAACCGCCATCCGTGTCACCGAGGACCTCGCCGAGGTCACGGCAGACGACACCGTGCTGGTCCTCGGCGCCGCCGGTGGCGTCGGCACCGCCGTGACCTCACTGGCGGCCAGCCGCGGTGCGCGGGTGCTCGGGCAGACCTCCTCGGCCGGCAAGGCGGCCACCATCGAGGGCCTGGGCGCCAAGGCCATCATCGCCCCCTCCCCGGCCAGCCTTTATGACCAGGTGAAAGACGAGGAGGTCACGGTCGTCATCGACGCGCTCGGGGACGGCTACACGGGCGCGGCACTGACCGCGCTGCAGCCACGGGGCAGGCTGGTCAGTTACGGCACCTCGGCCGGGCCCACCGGCGACGTGGACCTGCGTGCGGTGTACCGGAAAGGACTCACGATCCGCGGCTACGGCGGGGTCATAGAGCCGCCGCAGCGCATCCGGGAGTCACTCGGCCGTGCCCTGGCGGCGCTGGGCTCCGGGGCCATGCGTATCCCGGTCACCCAGGTGCTGCCACTGGAGCAGGCCAACACCGCGGTCACGATGGTCAGTGCGCACCAGGTGGCCGGCAAACTCGCTCTCGCCCTGTGAGCCAGCCCAAGCTGTGAGCCAGCCCAAGCTGTGAGTCAGCCCTCGGCCGGGCCAAGGCCTGCCCCGCCGAGCCATTCGGTCAGCTGTGCCAGCAGCCAGTGACGCGCTCCGGTGAAGTCATGGTCGGCGTCCGGGTGGATACGCAGTTCTCTGGGCTGCGCGGCGCGGTCGAACAGTTTCCTGGCATCGCTGGCCGGGACGCCGGTGTCAGCGCCGCCGTGCAGCAGGAGCAGCGGCCGCGGTGCCAGCTCGGCGATCCGCTTCACCGGCGACTGGCTGGCGTCGATGGCGCGGTACTGCTCGAGGTATTCCGCCGCGGTGATGCCGTGCAGCCACGGCACACAGTGGGCGGTAAGGTCATCGAGGCTGTCCTCGCACCACGAAGGCTCCGGGACCACGCCATACGCGGCGACCGCCCGGATACGCGGGTCGTCCAGTGCCGCCGTGATCGCCGCCCAGCTCCCGAAGCTGTGCCCGGCGATGACGAGCCTGCCAGGGTCCACCTCGGGGTGACGCCCGGAGCACAGGTCGGTCACCACGGCGGCGATGTCGCTCAGCATGCCCGCGATGCTGAAGGTTCCGGAGCTGCCCCAGCACCCGCGGTAGTGCCATACCACCGCGTTCCAGCCGGCCTCGCGCAGTCCCACGGCGAGGTCGTAGGGCTGGTCGATGCCGGGCACGCCGTGTGCGAACACCACGGTCGGGCCGGGGCAGCCGGGGGCCGCTGCAAACAGCCTGCCAACCAGGTCACCGCCTGGTCCGTGGATCACCAGGCCCTGCTGCGGGCCCCCGCTCATATCGGCCTCCGTGTGGGGTTTCGGTCCGCTGCCCCCGTGGCCTGGCAGGCGGGCGGTCAGGACGGCGCTAGGCGCCTGTCTCCTCCGCCAGCCTCGTCAGGGCACGAAGGCCCAGGTTGCGAATCCCGAAGAATCGCTCGTTCATGATGACGAACGGCTGGATCAGCAGATCCACAGACGCGAGGAAGCATACCGTTCCCACACCGGCTGGGCCGCCGAGGAGCGCGCCGACCGTGAGCAGCATCATCTCGAGGGTGCCCTTGCCCACCCAGAACGGCCACCGCCAGTGCTCACGGAAAGAGATCGCGACCAGGTCCATCGCGCGGATGCCGATCCCACTCATGATGATCAAGGCAGAGCCATAGGCGCAAAAGACGCCGGCGGTGAGCATCAAGGCAACCGGCGGCAGGCCCGTTGCCTGGGCGGCCTTGCTGAGCAGCAGCAGGTCGATGACTGACCCGCAGAAGGCGAATGTGAAGAAAGGTGTCAGCACCGGTTTCTTCCTGTTCCAGGCCGCCCAGACCAGGATCAGAACGGCGGCGACCCCGGCCTGTCCCATGCCGATGGTGATGGGGATGTGCCTCTTGAGGCCGAGGACAAAGACGTCGAGTGGGTCCGTGCCGAGGTTGGAGGCGATGTAGAGGTAACCGCCGAATGCGAATGCCAGGCATCCGGTGAGGTAGGTGGCCAGTCGCCCATATGTCAGCGGCTGGCCCCATGATTTGCACCTGCTGAGTGAGAACTCTGTTGGCCGCACTGGGCCCTCCTTCAGGCGGGAATGGTTGGGTGACTAACCCTCCAGCAAGCCGTGTGCTGCGAAGGCTTCGTAGGTACTGGTGTCGTCAAAGACGCCGTGGCGGTCCAGGAGCCGGAGTGTGGCATGCGCCGCGACGCGCATTTCCCGCTGTTCCTGGGACTTGGGATGCGACTCTTCGATGACGCCTTGGATCTCGTCCGCGGTGAGCCGGTGGGTTGCCAGCATCGCGGTCAGGGCTGCGTAGTCAGGCTTCAGGAAAGCCACGATGAACTCTGCGAGCAAGGGACCGGCCAGTTGCCGGTACTGCGGGCTGAGCTGCTCCCAGGTGTACTCGAATACCTTCACAAAATAGGTGTGGTGCCGTCCTTCGTCCTCGGCGTGGTCGGCGACTACCTGACGGACCGCGGGCATGATGCGCTGGTCACGCGGAATGTGAGAAAGGATCGAAGAGATCAGCGTCTCAGAGACGATCGTGAAGAACAGCGGGCAGAGGCCACGGAACCCCGGCGGTGCCGCGTCGGTGAGCTCGTCCAGCCGCCGCAGGAAGTAGGGCTGTCCATGGCACGGCGTGCCGACCCCGGTGACCTGGGCGAGCTGCCGCTGGAGGTCGTCGGTGAACTGTGCGTGCCACGACTCGTCGGTGCAGATCTTGTAGGCATCGGCCACCATCTCACCGGGTAGGTCGATGCCGGTCTTCCGCCGGGATATCCGCTGTGTCACCGGGTTCACGGCAAGCTGTTCGAGTTCGGCCGTGAAGTCGAGGTAGATATGCAGGCGCTGGAGCAGGAGGCGTCGCACCGTCTCCTCGCCCAGGGAACTCACGAGTGGGTGCTGGACCACCGGTACGAGTTCCGGCGGAAAGAATAGTGCCGCCTTCTCTCCAGCGGCTCCCATCAGGCGCCGTGGCTTAGCCCGCACACTGGCCCGGCGCTCCCAGTTGGTGAACTTGGATACATAGGGCGACAGGCTGTCTTCAGTGCTTTCCATGCAGGTGACCAGACTCTTTCAGGGCAACCTCCCGAGCATTCAGATTCGCATTCTAAGTACCTAGGAATATTCGGCGGCAACCCTTCGGGCAGTCATATCGGGCGGAGCTGCGCCGACCGGGTAGCAGGGGTGTCACGTACTTGACAAAACCCGGATCATAGGCTTGCCCCGGTCACACCTTCCCCAGCCTTGACAAGGGCGGGGAAGGGAAGCAATGATCACAACCTGTGAGCCCGGCCCGGCTGGCCCTATAGCCCGAATAGCAGGCAGGCTATGTCTTTGTTGGCGACGTGTGAGGACTGATTATTCATATGACCGTAACCAGTCTGGGGGCCGAGCAGGGCCACCTCGACTACTTGTGGTGGAATGGCAGGATCATCAACTGGGAAGATGCCAGGATCCATGTCAACGCCGTTGGGCACGCATCTGTGTCATCGGTGTTCGAAGGCATCAAGGCTTACTGGAGCGACCAGGACGGTGAACTCTACGTCTTCCGGCTGGAGGACCACATCCGGCGTCTTTTTGACTCCATCCGCATCGGCCGCCTCGGCACTCATTACTCGTCGGCTGACCTTTGCGATGGGGTGTTGCACCTCCTGGCCGCGAACAATGTGCGTTCCGACACCTATATACGGCCCTGGCTGTTCGCGGCCGGGCTCGTCCACGAGCACCTCGTCCCGGCGGGTGTGCCCACGGAGTGCGTGATCGACACCTGGCCGTTCGAAACGAGCCTGCTCACCGAGCGCAGCTGCCGTGCCTGTGTGTCGTCGTGGTGGCGGATCAGTGACAACTCCATGCCGCCGCGGCTGAAGACCTTTTCCAACTACCACAACGGCCGCCTGGGCATGGTGGAGGCACGTGCCAATGGCTATGACTGGCCCGTGTTCCTCAATGAGCGCGGCAAGGTGACGGAAGGGCCGGGCGCCTGCCTCATCCTCGTGCGCGACGGCCGGGTGATCACGCCCAGCCTGACCAGCGGTGTCCTTGGCGGGATCACGCGCGACACAGTCCTCCAGCTCGCCCGCGAGGACCTCGGGCTGGCCGTTGAGGACCGTGAGGTGGACCGGACAGAGCTGTACGTGGCCGATGAGCTGTTCTTTGTCGGCACCGGGTGGGAGATCCTGCCCATCGCCACCATTGACGACCTCACTGTCGGGGACGGCGCGATGGGGCCCGTCTCCCGTGCGCTCGACGAGATATACCACGCCGCGGTGCGCGGGCAGGCGCGGCAACGGCAGGGCTGGCTCACGCCCGTGTGGGCCAGTCTTCGCGCTGAGCAGACTCCACAGGTAGGAGGTAGATGATGACCACTGATCTGGCGAGCACCGGGCACATCAGCCAGACGCTGTCGAAGGTCTACACTGGCGCCCTCACTGACATCCTCGACGGGCTCGGCTATGTGCAGCAGAGCCTGTCCGGGCAGTACCTGCCCCTCGACCCGGGCATGAGGATGGCCGGGCCGGCCTTTACCGTCGAGGTCCGGCCCAACCCCCTCGCGGTGTCCCACGGCAAGAGCGCGCGTGGCCTGTTCGAGATGCTGTCCGCGGCACCAGCGGGCCATGTGGTCGTCGTGCAGACCAATGACGTGCAGGCGTCGATCTTCGGTGACCTGTCCATCACATCGCTGCAGTCGCGGGGCTGCGCTGGCGCGCTCATCGACGGTGGCGCGCGGGACCGGCACTCGCTGCTGGAGATGGGCTTCCCGGTCGTCGCCAAGTTCGTCCGGCCCCAGGGCTTCATCCAGCGCGGCGACTGGGTCGGCTGGGGCGAGGAACCGGTGCACATCGAGGGCGTCCGGGTTTCGCCGGGCGACTACGTAGTGGCCGACGCCTCCGGTGTCGTCATCGTGCCCTCTGAAGTGCTTGAGCAGGTCACCGAGGAAGCGGCCAAGCTCGCGGCCAAGGAGGACGTGGTCCGCACCGCCATCGCGCGCGGCATGAGCCCGCTGGAGGCGTTCGAAAGGCACTACCTGAACGGGGAGGCGCTGGCGCCAAACCCTACTAGGCGGGCCGGGCAGGAGCAGGCAGCCCGGCCCAAGACCCCCTGCGGGTCGCGTGGCAATGGCAGCCCGGCGACGGCGACGGCGACAGCGGTGCACACGGGCGGCCGGGTGGCGTGGGGTGACCTGACCGGCCGGGCAGGCATCGAACAGATGGAAGAACACGGGATCGACGTTGTGGCGCTGCGCGAAAAGCTCATCGACGCCGCCGCCGCCGAGTTCACGACGTACTTCTACTACACGATCCTGCGCAACTTCCTGGCCGGGCATGAGGACTACAAGGCGGTCTGTGAGGACGCACGGCTGGAGGACCGGTCCCACTTCGAGCTGATCACCCCGCGTATCTATGAGCTCGGCGGCACACTGCCGTTCGACATCCGCGACTTCGCAGACCGGGCCGGCTGCCCGGACGCCTACCTGCCCAACACCAAGGACGGCCGGATGAGCTGGGGGGTCAATGGCAGCGACGCGGTCAGCCCGGCGAGCGCGACGGACATCCTGACCGTCCTGCTGGAGGCCGAACGGTGCGCGGTCCGCTCCTGGTGGGAGATCTGCGACATCACGTTCGGGAAGGACCCGCGCACCTACGAGCTGGCGATGCGGATCCTCAACGAGGAGATCGAGCACGAGGCCTGGTTCATCGAGTTGCTGAGCATGGAGCGCGACGGCGTCTCCCGCCCGTCCGGGCACTTCAAGCGAGGCGAGGTCGGAGATGCCCCATGGAGCCGCAACCGGCCCTTCGGTCACCCCTGACCGCGGGCAGGCGCTGCCGGTCGAGATCGAGCTCCCAACCGGGCTGGTGACGGTCTGGGTCCAGGCCGGGGAGTTCATACTCGACGCCGCACGGCGGCACGGCTACACCCTGCCGAGCATGTGCAGGCAGGGATGGTGCACCACATGCGCGATGCGGGTGAGGGCGGGGGAGGTGGACCAGTCGGCATCACGGCGGTACTACGATGCTGACCGCGCCGCTGGCTTCGCCCTCATCTGCACCGCGCAGCCACGCACGCCTGTGCGCCTCATCGCCGGGCAGCACGCGGCTATGAAGGAGCACCGGCTGCGGCTTGGCCTGCCAGTGCCGCGTGGCTGATACGGGAGGAAGCGGGTGGCAGGGCAGTGGCCCGCACCGGAAGGTGCTGGCACCGACGCGGCGCTTGGTCAGCTGATGGCGGTCCGGCGTGCCTTCCTGCCCAGGCCAGTCCCGGGGGGAGCGCTGGTCTTCGGCTCCGACCTGTCCGGGGCACCAGGTGTGTACCGCCTGGATGGTTCCGGCCGCGAGCCGCAGCGGCTGGCCGTGACCGGGGACCGGATGCTGCCGGTGGGTGTCACCCCACACGGTGTGCTCGTCCGCTATGACCGCCACGGCAACGAGGCCTGGCAGCCTGCCCTGCTCACCGGCACGGGAGAGGTGCGCCAGCTCACCAGCGCCGGCCAGGAGAACCACCGGGCGCTGGCGCTCTCACCCGACGGCGGGCGCGTGGCCTTCGCGCGCAGCCCTGGTGGCACGCAGACCGAGCTGGCCGAGATCGACCTGGCCACCGGTGCCGAGCGGAGCTGGCTGCGGCGCGACGGTCTATGGCACTGGCGGGCGTGGCACCCAGCCGGCCATGCCGCCATCATCAGCCACGACCTGCACACGCTGGTGAACCGGTCGTTCATAGTGGCGGACGGCCAGCTCCGCGCCCTGCTGCCCACCGCGAGGCACGTGGAGTCGGTGGTGTGGCTGCCCGGGCGCATCCTCGCTGTCACCGACCTCGGCGGCGACTTCCATGGGCTGGCCGAGGTGGACCCGCAGTCCCCGGAGCGTCCCCGGCGGGTGTGGTTCAGCGAAGACCGTGACGTCGTGGCCGTTGTCCCTGACCCGTCCGGCCGCAGGGCGGCGCTGGTGGTGAACGAAGGCGCAGAGGATGGCGTGCACATCCTCGACCTCACTGACGGCACCCTCACCCGCTGCCCCCTCGGGCCGGGCACCGTCTACAGTGACGGGGCCACCGAAGCCGGGCACCACGTGGCCTGGCGCGCCGATGGCGCGAGCCTGTTCCTGGCCTGGGAGTCAGCCACCGACCCGGCCGAGGTCTATGAGGTGCCGCTGGCCACGCCAGCGGAGCCGGTGCGCTGGACCGCCGTCGCGGGCCCGCTCCCACCCGGGCCCGTCGCCCCGCAGGAAGTCGAGTTCACCTCCGTTGACGGGCTCCGCATCACCGCGCTGCTGTACCGGGCAGGACAGGCACGCGGGCCCGCGGTCGTGTGGTTCCACGGTGGCCCGGAAGGGCAGAGCCGCGACGTCTACAACCCCATGATCTCGGCATGGACCGCGGCTGGCTTTCACGTCCTGGCCCCGAACGTGCGTGGCAGCACCGGCTACGGCCACCGTTTCGCCTCGCTGGACGACCGTGACCTGCGCTGGGACTCCGTACGTGACGCCTGTGCCGCGGCTGCCTGGCTCCGCGACCGCGGTCATGCCGACCAGCTCATTGCCGCCGGGCGTTCCTACGGCGGTTTCCTCACCCTTGCGGCGCTCATCGAGGGACCCGGCCTGTGGTGCGCGGGTGTGGCGGTGGCAGGGGTCGCCGACTGGCATTCGTTCTTCCGGAACACCAGCAGCTGGCGCCGTGCCATGCGGGCATGGGAGTACGGAGACCCGGACGGGCCGGACGGCGAGTTCCTCGCGAGGTTCAGCCCGCTGTCCCGTGCTGGTGAGATCGGTGTGCCGCTGCTGTTGATCCACGGCGAAAATGACGCCCGGGTGCCGGTCTCGGAGGCCAGGGCGATCCACGCCGCGGTACCGGGCTCAGAACTGATCGTCTACGACGACGAGGGGCACCACATCACCCAGCATGCCAACCTGGTCCACGCCCACGGCCGTGCGGTGGAGTTCGTGCGTCAGGCGGTCGCCGCGGTCAGTCCCGCTGCGTCACGGACGGACCCACACCACTCGCTGGCCGACTGAGACACCCAGTTCGCTCACCCAGAAGCCGCGCAGCAGCTCCATGTGGGCGGGTGTGGCGGCACCTATCACGGTGGTGAACCCCACCTCGGCTTCCTCACCCGGGCCAAGCGCCAGCTTGACCAGTGGCGGGTCGGTCTGGCTGCCGTGCCGCTCACCTTGGCGCACCCGGACGCCGAGCCAGCCATGGGCGGTGCGGCTGCCGGGGTTGCGCAGCCGCACCGCCCAGTGGGCGGCTTCTTGCCGCCGCACGGCCGGCTCACCGGAGAGCACCGGGGTCACACCCCCGGCGGGCCGGTCCCACACGGTCCCGCACTCTTCGCAGATACCAAGCTCGCGCTGGGCGTGGGGGGCCAGCGTGGAGACCACGCAGCGCACCATCACCCGGCCAGCGCAGTACGGGCACTGTTCCGCGGCCGTCCACCGGTGCCCGACCACGAAGGTGCCGTCCTCGCTCAGGTACTGGTCATGCCAGGAGAAGGCGCGCTGCCAGGTGCGGCCAAGCATGTACTCACACACCGACCGGTCCATGTCCGCGATGAGCTTGGCCGCGTCCTGCGCCTTCTGGTCGCACTCCCGGTACGCGGCGAGCCGGTGACGGGCCTGCGTCCCGCGCCGGGCCAGGTAGGTGCCCAGGGCGGTGAGTTCCTGCTCTTGGTTCTTGATCTTGGGCTGGTAACCCCGCAACAGCCGGCCGTATGCCTGGTAGTTCGCCAGGGCGCTGGCGATCGCCGCTGGCGCCTCGCCCCCTGGGGCGGCCCCGCCGATGAGCACTGTCATCTCATCGGTGTGCAGCCGCTGCCAGCCGAACAGGTAGACCAGGCAGCCACCATCAGGTTCTGGCACGAAGGCGGCATGCAGTCCCCGGTCCTCACCGCCGTCGCAGACCCGGGCGTAGGGCGCGGCGGGCAGCTCCGGCAGCCGCACCACCACGTACTCGGCGTCGACCCCGCGGAACTCAGCCCGCCAGTGGCCGTCCTGCGGCGTGACCGCTGATGTGGCGGCATTGCGTTCCGCGGTGAACACGGGACGCGCCCCTTCGCCGAGGACGAGGTAGTCGGGCACGTCAGGCCCGCAGAAGGGGATGGCCGAGTTCAGCAGTCGCACCGCCTCGCCGAGGTCAGTGCCGGTGCGCAGCAGCCGGTAGAGGAACAGCAGCTCCACCGGTGCGCCGATGCGTGTCCACGGGCTGGACACCACGGCGCCCGCCCCGCCCTCGAAGGCGCTCAGGGCGAGCGAGAACTCCGGTGCGAACGTCCCCGAGCCCCCGAGGCGGATGATGTTGCACCCGCCGATCACCAGCACCTCGCCCGTGACCCGGTGGATGGGCACGATCTGGCCGCGCTTGATGCACTGGCCGTCGAGCGCGCAGGCGGGCAGCCGCTGCGAGGGGCCGGCCAGGGCCGCCTCGTGTGACGCGCCGCACAGGGCATCGTCGCCGAGATGGAACAGGTCCTCCCGGCTGTGGCCCCACAGCATCAGCAGGGCGCGCCCGGCCAGCTGGGTCACGCGGCCCGCATCCGCTTCCTTTTCCGTGACCAGCGCGGTGCCGGGGTCGGTCACGCGCCCGGGCAGGCGTTCGGTGGACACCCACGCGGTCCCGTCCTGCGATGCCGGCAGCGGGCGTGGCTGGTGCACGGCCACCACCCTGGACGCGACCTCCAGCGTCCGGGCGGTGAGCAGGCTGACCGGCCTGGCCGGGAAGCGGACATCACCGAGCCCCGCCGAGGCGGCGGTGAAGGACGTGGCCAGCGCCAGCGAGTCCAGCACGCCGGCGGTGAGCAGCCCGGCGGGCGCGCACACGGTGAGGGGACCGGGTCCGGCCTCCGCCACCGCCGCGACCAGGTCTCCGGCACTGTCGAACCAGCACAGGGGGCGGTCCGTGCGGCTCGCGTGCAGCATGGCGGCGAGCCCCCATGCGGGGTCCCCGTAACCCAGCACCGCACCGGGCTGGCCGGCCCCGGCCTGGGCGGCCAGGGCCGGGGCCCGGTGCTGCGGTGCCATTGCGAGAACCTCGGACACCAGTGCGGTGACCTGGCCAGACTCGGGGCCGGCCCACTGACTCCTGCTGAGCATGGCCGCCGTGTACCAGGCGAGCACCCCGGCGGCGCCGCGTGCCGCCAGCCCCGGCCACCGGCCAGCCAGGCCAGCCAGGCCAGCCAGGCCAGCCGGATCGGCCGGGCCAGCCAGGCCAGCCAGGCCAGCCGGATCGGCCGGGCCAGCGGGGCCAGCGGGGCCAGCCGGATCGGCCGGGCCAGCGGGGCCAGCCAGCCCAGCGTTGGGCGCCGTGGCGGTTGTCAGGGGTGGGAGCCGGGAGCCGACGGGGCGCAGGACCGGCAACGGCCCGTGCCCCGGGGCCGAGACGGCCTGCCACACGCAGGCCGCGTACTGCTCTGCCGAGCCGGCTTCCACCACCTCGGTCATCGTGGGGCTGGCTGCGCCGTGGCGGTTGCCGGGCCCGGCTGCCCGGCGGTCCCGCCGCCGTACGTCGTCTCCACGTAGTCCAGGCGGCGCTGCTCGCTCAGTGACAGTATCTGGGCGGCGGTGCGGGCCGGGGACGCCAGGTCGCCGGCGACCGCGACGTACCCGTGGGCCCGGCGGAGCTCACAGCCCCGCCGCAGCTTCGCCTCGTAGGTGGCGAACCCGTAATGGATGCGGGTCAGGCCGCGCGCGGCGGCCCAGGAGAGCGGCTCGTAGTAGACGAGGTTGAAGTAGCAGAAGTCATGGGCGGCCAGGACCTGGTGGTCAAAGCCGGTGACCCGCGCGTAGAGCGCGTCGCCGTACTCACAGAAGGCGATGTAGCCGATGGTGGTGTCGCCGCGTTCCGCGGTGAAGACCACCATCTCGTCCCCGAGTGACCGTCTGAGCTCGGCGAAGGTCTCCTGCAGCGCGGCGACGTCGACCTGGGTCGCACCGTACTTGCGTTGCAGGGAGACCTGGAGGCCGACCATGTCGTCGGTGAGCGCGTGCGCACCGCGGGTGATCTTGACGTGGAAGCCGCCCTCGGCGAAGTCGCGGCGCTCGCGCCTGATGGCCACCCGCCGGGAGCTGCGGAACCTCGCCAGGTAACCGTCGAAGTCCGGCCGCTGGATCGGCAGGACACAGTCGCCACCCAGGGTGACGTGCTGGTACCCCGCCGCGTCGAAGGCCTCCGCGAGGGGCCCGTACAGTTCCGGGCCGGACTCCGGGTACAGGAACAACGCCCCGGCGGTGACCACGTTGAGGTCAGCGGCCCACAACGTGAACAGCCTCAGCAGCGCGCGGCTGACCACCTGGCGCTCACCTGGCGTCAGCGACGGCTCGAACGCGATCGGGCAGCACGAATTGGGTGAGGCCGCCACCAGCGATGGGTAGAGGTCGCGCGTAGTGAGCTGGGCCTGGGCCTGGGTGAGTTCGCCCTGCTCGGCTGCTGAGAGCCAGTCAGCGCAGCCGAAGACGGCGCCCTCGGCGATCATCCGCGGAATGTCATAGAACGAGGGGGTGGAGCTGTCCGTGACGTACTGGCAGGGGAGCAGCCCAACAATGCGGTCACTGGCGTCTTTCACCGCCAGGTGCAGGAAATGGTGGCCTGGCAGGCGCTCGGCCGCGGCGAGCCAGCCGGGAGAGGCCCAGTAGTAGCTGGCTGCTGTCATCCTGGCCACCTGCTGGGCGTCAAGGTCACCGATGTGTGTGGCGGCCACGCCCGAGAGGCCGTCCCCCAGTGACACCGGAGAGGTAACCGGTGAGGTCGGCAGCAAGCCAACATGCCCCGTCAATTCCATTGGAAATACTCCTCTTCAACAGTCCTGCGATTGTGTGGGCCCGTCCGGGCCCCCGGTGGTCCGTACGGGACTACGGCGAGGCGTCTGACCGCAGTGCCGATGCCAAGGCGCGGCGTCCGGCCCGGGGTGGCGGGACACCGGCGCGGTGACTCCCGCCAGCGCGGGGGGCCTTGCGCCGGCCGGGCATCCGGCGGTGCTCGCCGTGGTGCCCTCGATGGTCACGGTCGCGGGGCGCGCGCCCGGCGGCGCGCTGACCCCACGGCCTGACCATGGGCAGTGTGAGTCCGGTCAGCAGCAGCACCACGGCGAGGACCACCCACCCGGTGGTGCCGACCGCGATCACCCCGGCGGTCACCACCGCGGGCCCGACGATCCCCTGCGCGGTGACCCCAAGGCTGAAGAACGCGAGGTAGCTGGCACGCGACTCGGCCGGGGCCAGGGCGTAGGACAGCCCCCACCCACCCGCGGACTGCCACAGCTCGCCGAGGGTGTGCGCGGTCACGGCGACCACCAGCACGATCACGGCGACAATGGCACCCGGCTTTGCGCTGAAGGCCATGAGCAGCGCCGAGCAGCACAGGGCCAGGCCCGCATTGCGCGCCGCGCGGGCAGCGCCCGATGGCGAGTCGCTGCCCTTGCTCAGGCGCACCTGGAGCGCCACGGTGAGGACGGTGTTCACCGCGAGCAACGGAGCGACCACGACCGGCGGGGCGTGTGTGTGGAAGGTGACCCACAGCGGCAGCCCGATGCTTAAAACCGTCATGTGGATCGCGAGCACACCGTTCAGGCCGGTCAGCGTGAGGAAGGCCCGGTCCGATGCGATCCGCCGCAGGCTGGCCCACATCCGGGGCGCGGCGTTCACGAGTGGCTTGTCGACCAGCGGCAGCCGGAGCACGAGGAAGGCCGCGCCGACGAATGTCACGGCATCCCCGAACATGATCCACAGGAATGAGCCCCGGGTGCCGGTGGCCAGGATGGGCGATGCGAGCAGGACGCCGAGGGTGAAGCCGACGTTGCGGCTCGCATTGGTGACCGCCATTGCCCGCACGCGGCGCTTTTCCCCCGCTGCCGCGGCGATGACGGCCTGCATGATCGGCGAGTCTGCCCGCTCGGCCATGCCGAGCAGGCAGACGATGACGAGGAAGCCGAGGAAGTTGTGCACCAGCGCATACGCGGCCATCCCCACTGCCCGCCACAGCATGAGGGCGGCGACCACCTGCCGGGGGTTGCCGCGGTCGGCCACGCGGCCCAATGGGTAGGCGGTCAGCATCCCGCAGATGGCAGCGACCGACAGGCCCAGGCCGACCTCGGTGGCCGGGATGCCGATGGCCCGGGTGAAGAAGAGTGCCCCGCCCGCGAGGTAGAGCCCGGTCCCGATCGAGTCCACCAGTGCGATCGTGACGATGCGCTCGAAGCCGGCGATGGGCGACTTCATTCCGTGACCATTTTCATTCCGTGACCACTTCGACCATGCCCGCCCCGCGCTCGGCCACGGCACCAGCCTCCTGGCCTGTGGCGAGGACATAGCCGATCCGGTCCCAGGACGACGTCAGTGGGCGTACCTCACTGCCCTGGCTGGCCGTCACGGCCACCGAATGGACGCCGGGCAGCCCGGATGCCTCGGTGACCCCCCGGACCTGCCGCACCGTTCCCGGCCGGGCGTGCAGGAAGCGGATCGCCGCGTTTGTCACCGGCCGCGATGGCAGGTCGGCCGGCTGTCCCAGGTAGAGGTCGAGCAGGGCCTTGACGGTGTCGATGCCGTAGGCGAGGTCGATCAGGCCGACGATGAGGTCCCCGGGGGCGCGTGCCGCGCACTCCACCAGGGCCGGTCCGTCCGCGGTGAGGATCCACTCGCCGTGCAGGATCCCGGTCTGGAAACCGGTCGCCGCGACCAGGGTGCGCATCGCGGCCAGGAGTGCGTGCGCGGTCTCCTGGGCGATGGGTGCTGGCACGTCGTGCCCGCGTTCGACCGGCGAGTCCCCCGGCCACACCTGTTTGCCAGTCACGTTGGTGAAAACGGGCACCCCGGCACTGACCAGGAACTCGACGCTGTATTCCGGGCCGCGCATACGCTGTTCGGCGATGTAGCGGTGCTCCAGGGGACGGTCGCAGGACATGGGGTCCGGGGGGGCCTGGCACAGTGCCTCCCACGCGGGACCGAGGGGGGTGCCCACGCCGAGGAAGCGGACTCCGTAGCTGCCTGCCCGGTCAGCGGGTTTCAGCACGATGTCCGTGTCGCAGTCCGCCGCGAATCGCTCCAGGTCGGCCAGGCTGTGGACCTCGGCCCAGCGGGGGCCGGCCACCCCGCCAGCGCCAGCCGCGGAGCGCAGTTCGACCTTGGTGGCAAAGCAGCCAGCGGCGGAGCGTGACGCGCCCGGCAGGCCGAACATCTCAGCCAGGTCGGCTGCTGCGGGGACGGTGTACTCCGTGCCGGTGAACACCGCGTCGAAGGACCGCTCCAGGGCCTCGGTGGTGATGGCATGGCGGTAGTCGTTCGCCTGGATGTAGTCGGCGAAGACCACACGTTCGACGCACGCGGCGGTCTCCGCCTTGTACAGGCCGCGCCGCTCGAAGATCTCCTTCTCCTCGAGCACCACCAGCGATGCGGGCGGCAGCAGCGAGTCGAGTGCCTTCACCAGGTCGGTGCTGTAACCGGTGAGCAGTACCCGTGGCCGCGGGCCCAGCTCTGGCGCGTCAGGCGCGCGCCTGACATCCCCGGCCGTCATTGCGCTGTCCCCGCGCCCGCGGCGGTCGCCGTCTCGACGAGGCCGAGCACCATGGCGGCGAACGCCGCCCCGACGCCTTCCGGGGCCTGGTGCAGGCCGTCGCCGTCTATCTGGCACCAGCTCGAGATGGTCGGGTTGACCTCGATCACCGCAAGGCCCTGCGGGCCCTCGATGACGTCCATCGCGGTCGAGTCGAGGGAGAACAGCTTGGCTGTCTGTGTGGCGATCCACGCCAGGTCGGTCGTGACGTCGGCCAGCTCTTCTGTGTAGGGGTGGAACATGTTCTTGACTTCGAGTGTCGGGCTCGCGGTCCGCCTGCGCGTTGCGGACACCACCTGCCCTGCGACGCACAAGACCCGGAGGTCGCAGCCGGGGTTGGCGACGAACTCCTGAGCCAGCACCACGCCGTAGGTGTGCAGCAGGTGCCAGGAGGTGATCTCCTGCATGGAGGTGAGCCCAGCCGGAATCTCCGGGTCGGCACTTGCCTGCCTGCGGAAACGGACCATGTCGATCGCGGAGTGGCCGTAGACGGGTTTGAGCACGGCCTCCGGCCAGGCGTCCAGGCAGGGCCCGATCTCTGAGACTTCCTCGACGGCACGGGTTTCCGGCACCATGACGCCGGCCGCATGCAGGCGTGCGGCGGCGAGCAGTTTGTTCTTGGTGACCCGGACCGCCTCGGCGGAAGGCGTCAGCCGCACCCCGAGGTCTTCGAGCATCAGCAGCCGGTCGAAGAGCTGAGCGAGGTCTCCGCTGGTGTGGCGGGTCCACACGCGTGAACGCAGGACAGCCACATCAGGCGGGTCGACGGGACGGCCGCCCACCAGCAGGCGGTTGGGTGCCGCGGTCAGCCGCACCTGTGCCCAGTCCACCCATTCGACGTCGACGCCCCGGAGGGACAGGCGCTGCGAGAGGTCGTTCTCTTCGCGCCCCGGCGCGAACCGGTCGAAGATCATTACGGTGGGTCGTCTGCGGGGGGTCAATTCTTCACCTCAGCCCTGTGGGTCCGGACAGCAGTTTTGTCGGGGCACTCGTGGCTGGGACGACCGGCGGCCGGCCGGTCCGCGATGAGCACAGGGAAGACCGAGCCACCCCGCCCGATGTTGATCGTCGGCTCGGCGCACGCGCGGGCGTGGAAGCCCGCGAACTCACCTCCAAGCAAATAGCCATCCAGCCCGCAATAGCCAGCCTGCCCGGCGAGCCTGGGCAGGTCCCGGGACGGGTGGCTGACCCTTTCTTGAATGACATGGCGGCTCTGGAGCGACCGCGCCAATGCGGTTGCCCATTCGTCCGCACTTGCCAATGCTCCATGAATTACCCCGTCGCCCCTGGTGCTGTTGGCGGGTTTGAGCACCAAATGCTCACGCTGTTTTTCAGTGTAGGCGAGCAGGTCACCACGGCTGCCGTCAGGGAGAGCCGTGTTGCCGGGAACCAGGAGGCGGGTCCAGGGTACCAGCCGCGTGATGAGGTCCCGCTCGGCTGGCAAGAACATGCCACACCAATCGGGATTGGTGAGGAGCGCCAGCACGGCTTTGTCCTCGGCGATGACCTGGGCAATGAGCGGGTTGACCCCGCAGAATGCCCCGCGGCGCAGCGCCGCCAGGTGTGCCGCCGCCGCTGGTGCGGCGATCAGCATCAGTGGGTCGAGCTTGTAGTATAGAAGGTTGTATTGGCGCCCCGCGGCCGTCGGTATTCCGCTGGGATGGGACAGGTGCGTGACGTCGTGCACGTCGGCTGGGATACCGAGGCGGGACAGTCCCCTCGTGATGTGCGTCACCTCGTTGGTGTATGTCCCGCGCAGGTTCACGACCGCGGCGTTGGCAACGGTCACTCCCGCCGACCGCGCGCAGGAGAGCAGGCTCCGCGCAAAGCACAGCGGGTCATCGGTGAGGGGCTGCGGCTGCAGCGCTACGCCAGGTGGCAGCGCATCAGCGAACCCGGTGCTGCGCCAGAGCCTGCCAAGCAGGCCAGTTTGGACCACCCCGCCGGGACATGCGGTGTTGGCCTCCACGATACGGAACTCGCCGTCCTCATCCCAGGCTCCGTCGAAACGGCAGACCCAGATGCGGGGCGCATAGGGCGGGCGTGGCCCGAAGCTGGGCCTGGCCCGCTCATAGTCACCGAAGAACTGACGCCGGACACCGGGTTCTTCCTCATAGATGTCCAGCACCTTTTCGAGCAGGCGGTGCAGCGCGACCAGGTCGGCGCGGACCTGGCGGTGCTGCTGACTCGTGACAAAGACCGGGAAAGGCTGGGCGGGATAGGGCATGCCCTCGAACGTCATTCCGTTGGCCGCTACCGCTGACCGCCATTCCTGCAAGGCAGACTGAAACTGCCTAGGATCGGCTGACTCCCATTCCCGCCACCCCTCATCGATATGGAGCGTGAGTTCATGGCTGTCCATCGCGTGATTACCACTCCCGTCAGCGGGCATCTCTCGCGATGCGCCAGGGACGTGCCAGGATAGTGCACCCTCAACTGGGCCTCGGCCCGCTGACGGAGCCGGTGCGCGGCGTGGGACGTCCCGGGTTCAGGGGGGAGTGGTACTGCGGACGGCGGCGTCGAGCACCCGGACCGCCCATTCCTCCACGGCCATGTTCTGGCTCTTGGCAAGAGTGGCGCACTGGGCCAGTTGCTCGGGCGTGAGCTGCAGACACAATGGCTGCGTCGCGGTCGTGCTCATGGCCGTGTCCATTGTGCACCCGGCCGTGCCGAGTTCCCGGCGGACGGCCTCAGCACGTGGCGCCCGTATGACCTGGTGCTTGCGTTCGCGCAAGCTGGCACGGACCTCCTTGCGCAACTGGTTGCGTGACCAGCCAAACTCCTCCGCTTTGCGGAGCCAGAAGTCCTGCTCGGGCTGGTCGAGAGCGGCGACCTCAGCGTGGTGCCCAAAGCTGAGCCCATCGTGCCGGCGGGATAGTTCGAACCGCCGTGCGACCCAGGCGTAGTTACGCAGGGTCTGGTAGTCGAGCGAAGTCTTCTCAATCGCGTCACGGTAACGGCCCTCGAATGCCGCCTCGCCGTAGACGAGCCAGTCCGCGATCCACCACGTCGAGGAGTCAGTGAATGTAAGTAGTTGCCGGCCGACGAGCTCCCAGGTGCGGTGAGGGAGAGGCCGGGAGAATACAAGGCCGGATTTCTGCAGGACAACTGACCGGTCGAGCGGGAATGCAGCAGTGGTCCCACTGTCATAGGGGGTGCTAATCTCGCTGGCAATTTGCGCTACCTGGTCAGCCTCTCGGAGCGGTGAGTTCGTCATGACATCCTTCTGCTGCGCCAGATGGGGTGTGCAGTCGGCGAACCGCCTACTCGACTCGGGGGAGGCAAATACCTAGCGTGTATCGAAGCCCATCATGTGGAAAAAGTCAACCATGTGGCCGATAGCTGCCAAGCCGGCGAATGACCAGGTCAGCGCGGTATCGGGTCGTCGCTGTCCCGCCACGCAGCCCGGCGGGTGCAGGTTACCGGGCACTTTGAATGGTATGCACGAAAGCCGCCAGCTATCCATGCAGCGGTAAAGAATGGGCCATGCCTTGACGGAAGGCATCGCTTCGGCCTAGACGGATGGCATCGCTTTGGTCTGGGCGGCGGCGGGGCCGTCGTCATGCCGCTGGGCCCTAAACTCGAAGATCACTCGAGAGCCGGTGGTGGCCCGGTCCACCTGCGGCCGGGGTGAATGATCAAGCTAAAATCGTGACCATGCCAACCGACCGTGCCGACGTCGCCTGCTGGCCCGTCGTGCCTTGTCCAATGCGGAACTGGACCACCCGGAGGCCTGAGGATGGACGGTGAGCTCACCCGGATGAGCGCGGCGGAGACCGCCGCCGCGGTCGCGGCCGGTGAGGTGTCCGCGCTCGAGGTCACTGACGCGCACCTGGCCAGGATCGAGGCGGTGGACGAGCGGGTCCATGCGTTCCTGCACGTGGCCGGGGACCGGGCGCGGCAGGCCGCGCGGGCGGTCGATGCCAGGCGGGCCGCTGGGCACCGGCTCGGGCCGCTGGCCGGGGTCCCGTTGGCGCTCAAGGACGTCTTCGTTACTGACGACATGCCCACCACCTGCGGCTCCGCCATCCTGGACGGCTGGCAGCCGCCCTATGACTCGACCATTGCCCGGCGGCTGCGCCACGCCGGGGTGGTCATACTCGGCAAGGCCAACTGCGATGAGTTCGCCATGGGCTCCTCCACCGAGAACTCGGCCTTCGGGCCGACCCGCAATCCGTGGGACCTCGCCAAGGTGCCGGGCGGCTCCTCCGGTGGCTCCGCCGCGGCCGTTGCCGCGTTCGAGGCGCCACTGGGCATCGGCACCGACACGGGTGGGTCACTCCGGCAGCCAGCGGCAGTGTGCGGCGTGGTGGGTGTCAAGCCGACCTATGGCGGCTCCTCCCGGTATGGCCTGGTGGCCTTCGCGTCCTCACTCGACACGCCCGGCCCGCTGGCCCGCAGCGTGCTCGATGCGGCATTGCTGCACGAGGCCATCTCCGGCCATGACCCGTGTGACTCCACATCCGTGGACGCGCCGGTGCCGCCGGTGGTCGAGGCGGCACGGCAGGCGGACGTGAGCGGGCTCATCGTCGGTGTGGTGCCCGAACTCGGTGGTGACGGCTACCAGCCGGGTGTGCTGGCCAGGTTCGCCGAGACCGTGGACATGCTCGAGTCGCTGGGCGCGAAGGTGACCGAGGTCTCCTGCCCGCACTTCCGCTATGCCATGCCGGCCTACTACCTGATCGCGCCGAGCGAGTGCTCGTCCAACCTCGCCCGCTTCGATGGGATGCGCTACGGGCTGCGGGTCGGCGACGATGGCACCCGCAGCGCGGACGAAGTGATGTCGCTCACTCGCGGGCAGGGTTTCGGCGCAGAGGTGAAACGCCGGATCATGCTGGGCACCTACGCCCTGTCCAGCGGGTACTACGACGCCTACTATGCCAAGGCTCAGCAGGTGCGGACCCTGATCATCGAAGACTTCGAGGCCGCGTTCGCCCAGGTGGATGTGCTGGTCTCGCCCACCAGCCCGACTACCGCCTTCCCGATTGGCGAGCGCGTGGACGACCCACTGGCGATGTACTTGGCTGACCTGTGCACGATCCCGTCTGACCTGGCCGGGAACGCCGCCCTGTCGGTGCCATGCGGGCTCGCGGACGAGGATGGCCTGCCGGTCGGGTTCCACATCATGGCCCCGCCGTTGGGGGACGGCCGGGCCTACCGGGTGGGGGCGGCCATCGAGGCCGCCCTGACCGAGCGCTGGGGCCACCCCCTGCTGGACGAAGCAGTGGGACTCATCTGACGGCTGGCTGGCCCCGCCCGTCCTGAACGGGCACCGACCGAACGGCGCGGCCATAAATACTGCAACGGGCCACGGCATTGCGCAAGGTTCTGATGCGGATTTTACTTGTCTGGGCGGCGGCTGATTGACATCGGGCGCAATTGGCCTGTGTCCGGTAACGGACAGCACCCTTGCCGCGCCTGGCGCGCCGCTGTACTATCCATTTTGGGCACTGGTCGGCTAACCATATTCAAGACTGGCTGACAAACGGCCTCACTGATCGCGCCAGTATCAGGAAATGTGATCTGAGAGGGCACGGCATGCATTCCGGGGGGTTCTCTGGTGATGGGAATTCACTCCCCGGGGGTGGTGGCCTTCCCGCAGGTAGAGCAGCCCGGGCCTGGGTGTATCCCTTTCCCTCCATCCCTTCCAATTGCCTTCCTGTCCCTTCCAGGCGCCTTCGTCCCTCCGATTGCCCTCTCGTCCCTTCCGGTCATACGGCGTTGCCGCCGTCCCCTCTTCCCACCGCTAGCGAGAGCGAGAACCGCATGATTATCGAGCAGGCGCGGCAGCCAGAGATCGCCGGTGACGTCCGCGAATTCTTCACCTCACACCGGGGCGCGTTCGGTGCCATGAACCTCCTCGACCACCACCTGCCCTCCGATGCCAGGATCGCCGAGCTCGTCCGGAACGTCATGACCGTGGACTATGCGATCAGCCGGGTGCTTGAGGTGCCTGACTACCACAGCTACCTGGACCGGTTCAGCGCCGATTCCATGGGCGCCTGCGGCGACACCGGCATGCCCGGGGACAGCGGCGGCACCTACCGCGACCACCTGATCGACCTCGAGGACATGACGGGTGCGGCGCTCGCCGACGCCGTGACCACGGCCGCCGCCGACTCCATGGAGACGTTCAACCTGTTCGTGCCCAAGCAGTGCAACCTGAGCTGCCGTGGCTGCTACGCGGCTGCGGTCCCGGTGACCGCGCGGCCCTTTGACGACGGTCTCGTTGCGGGCTTCACATCGGGAGCACTGTCGGTCATTGAGCAAGCCAGGGCATGCGGGGCCAGGACCGTCTACACCTCCGGGGACGGCGAGCCGACGATCTTCCCAAGGTTCTTTGACCTCCTGGAGGCCATCCGCGAGCGTGGCATGCAGTGGCTGTTCTTCACGGCTGGCCTGGCCTTCTCCTCCGAGGAGGCGGCCCGGCGGGTATGGCAGGACGCAGCAGCCCACCTGCAGGGCCCCAGCCGTGACCGGATCGCCCAGCGGCTGAGTGCCCTGGAACGCGACGGCGCGCCCGACCCCACCGTCCGTGCGCTCACCGCCGAACTCGCCGAGTTCCGCGAGAACATCGAGGTCTACCACTCGATCTGGCGGGCGTCCGGGCGCGAGAACACCGAAGTGCGCCGGCCGCAGACCGGTGAGTACCGGTATGTCCGCGTGCCCAGCCGCGACACCACCCTTGAGCTGCCATCCAGCCTGCTCGCGTTCATGGACGAGGTCTTCACCGGCGACCTGCGTGGCCGTCTTGGTATCGAGATGCCCGTCAGCGACATCGGGGCCGCTGACGCCGCCGACGTCGCGGCCTTCGTCGTCGACAACGGCCTGCGCAGCTACTTCGAGCCCACGATCCTGACTGGCCGCAACCGCATCGGCGACCTCGGTGAGGCCCCCCCGGACGTGCTGCACCAGCTGTCACCATTGCTCGTCCGGGCGAAGTGCGGGTTCCGCAACATACACCAGCCGACCGTCAAGTACGTCCAGGACCATGCCGGGACCGGGTTCGTGGCGAGCCCAGGGATGGGAGTCGACACCGCGGACCTGGGCTCCCTGGGTGTCCTCGAACCGCTGCGGATCGGGGACAGCGCAGGTGGGTTCTTCGCCGCCGCCCACGCCCCCCTCATGGTCTACGCCAACTACGTGCACAGCGAGGGCTGCAAGTGCAACAGCTTCGCCGCACGCCTGAAGGAGGACCGGGCGGGCCTGGCCCGGTCGTGGCAGCAGATCAGCTCATGCCTCGACCCGGCACGGATCAGCCTGCCCGAGCTGGCCGTCACCCTGCGGGCTGCCGATGGTGGGTGAGGGCACGGGAGCCACGACGGCGTATCCCGCGCCCGCCTACGACGAGTCCTGGATTCGCCGCTATGGCAACCTCGGGGACGATGACCGGCGGCTGGTCAACGCCGAGATGGCGGCGTTCACCGAGTTGTTCGAGGCGGCGTTCGCGGGTGTGCCGCGCCGGTCCATCGCCCACCTGGACATCGGCACGTGCACCGGCAGGTACCTGCGCTGGGGCGTGACGCAGGGTTTCGGCCTGACGTGCGGGATCGACCGGTCACCGGTCACCACCGAATACTGTGCCCGCACCCTGCGGCGTGACGGCGTCCACGTGTACTGCGCTGACCTCCTGCGTACCGATGAGCTTGCCGCGACGGCTGGGCGTCACGCGCCATTCCGGCTGGTGACGATGATGCTCGGCACCATCAACCACATAGATCCGGCCCAGCGCCGCGGCATGCTCCGTTCACTCGCTAGCCTCATGGACGCGGAGGGACTGCTGGTGCTTTCATCGTGGCGGCCAGGGCGGTGCTCGCTGTCCCTGTACAGCGAGTCTGAGCGGCTGTACCTGGAAGCATCCGCGCTCAGCGAACGGCGCGTGGCCGAGCTCGCCGAGGGGAGCCCGCTGCGCCTGGTCACCACGGTGTCAACGCCCTGGCAACTGCTTGCCGCGCTGTCGCCCCGCGGTTAGCGCAGGTCAGGCAGGTCCCAGGGCAGGAAAGGCGGAGATGCGGCTCATTGCGGCCACCGACCTCACCAGTCCAGCCTGGTCCGGGCTGTGGGCGGCGGACGCCTGCCGGCATCCCATGTACCAGCCCGCCGAGCTGCGTGCGGGCATGGGCCGCAGGCCGTCGCTGTATTACCTGCCAGCGCAGCTGCGCCCGGCCGCGGCCGGGCGTGCCGGAGGGGAGTTCTCCCCGGCACACCTGGTCGCCGCCGACGCGGACGGGCCGGTCATGGGAGTTGTCATGACCATCGAGCGCAATGGCGGGCAGACGTACCTCTCCTCGTTCGGGCGGCCGCTCTACATCGCTGCCGACGCCACCGCGGGTCCGCTGCGGCGGCGGGCTGCGGCCCGGCTGCTCCATGACCGGCTGGAGGAGCTGCGGTGCGAGCATGGCGCCCAGGGCTATCACTTCCGTGACTTCCTGACTGGCGGGCACCAGTCCGAACTGACTGAGCTGGTATTGCGCGCTGGCGGGCAGGCCCTGCCGTACTTCGTCCAGCTGATCGACCTGAGCCGCCCGCTCGATGAGATAAGCGGCGGTTTCCGCAAGAGCCTGCGTTACCTCCTGCGGCACCACCGTGACGGGTACTCCGCGGAGGTGGTGACGGCCGGGGACGTCACCGGCGAGCACGTGAAGGCCTTCCACGGCCTGCATGTGGGTGCGTTCGGTGAGACCCGGCCGTGGGCTGCGTGGGAGGCCATGGGTGACTGCGTGCGCTCGGGTGAGGCGTTCTGGGTCTTCGGGTGCCAGGACGGGGAGTTCGTCTCCGCAGGTTACTTTCCCTGTTCCGACATTTGCTGCTGCTACGCGAGTGCCGCCAACGACCGGGCACAGTATGGGGCCGGACTGAGCCACCTGGTGCTGTGGCGTGCCATTGAGCACGCTCAGCAGCAGGGCTGCCGCAGCCTCGAGCTCGGCGAGCGCCTCTATCCCGGTCAGCACGCCGGGCTCGACGCCAAGTTCCACTCGATCGCCCACTTCAAGGCCGGCTTCGGCGGTGACGTGGCGGTCAGGCTCGATGTCTTCTCAGCCGGGGCCGCCGGGCCGACGTGACCACGGCCGCTGGTGGTGCGGCAGGTCAGCAGACGTCAACCCGGATCTTGGCCGCTGCCGCCGCGAGTTGCTGGCGGACGTAGCCGTAGCTCGGCCCCTCGGCGTGGATGTAAGCGATGTTCTGCTGCGTGTGCTCGGGCAGTGTCCTGATCTGCTCACCAGCGGCGGTGACGACCTCGACGCCGGTGACCCCGGGCACCTGCCGCGCGTCGTCGAGGCCCTCAACCGCCCGCAGGATGCCGGAACGGGCTGAGTACACACACTGGTACCCGGCGTAACAGCATGGCCGGGGGGTGGTGTCCGGGCACAGTCCCATCGCGAGGTCGACCGCTGCCCCGAAGAAGTCGACGCCGACGGCACGCGCCACGATCTCGGGGAGCCGCTGCCCCGCGACCCTCAGGTGCGTTTCGATCAATCGCGGGCCGGTGCTGGTCAGCCTCATCTCGGTGTGGCCGATGCCGTCCGCCAGGCCCAGCCCGTGCAGCAGTTGCTCGTTCACCTTCAGGGCCTGCGCCAGGGCTTCAGTGTCCTGGCCGGACGGGGTGATGAACTCGACCTCTTCGAAGAGCGGCCCGTTCATCGGCCGTGGCTTGTCGAGGACGTTCTGGAAGATGACCTCGCCGGCGTGGGCGACCGCGTCGACGCAGACCTCCGGGCCCTCGATGAACTCCTCGACCACGAACGCTGGTCTGCCGTCCGGCCCGGCCGCGACGGTGTCCATCACCTCGCAGGCGTGCTGCAGGCCCGCCATGGAATCCACCAGCAGCACCCCCCTGCTGCCGGTGCCGGTGGCGGGTTTCACGATCACCGGCAGGCCGATCCGGGCCGCGGCGTCGCGCGCCTGCGCCATCGACCCGGCCCTGATACTCACGGCCGACGGCAGCCCTAGGTCGGCGAAGCGCTCGCGCATGCGCGTCTTGTCCCGCAGCAAGGCGACCAGGCCCGGCTCGGGTCCTGGCATGCCGCACTCGCGGGCGACTTCGGCGAGGGCTGGGAGGGCCGCGTCCGCGGTCGTCACGACCCCCGTCGCCGCCCAGGACCGGGCGAACTCGCTCACCCGTGACACCGTCTCGGCCAGGTCTGTGTAGTCGGCACAGTCCCAGTCCAGGACCGCATCGCAGTACTCGCGTTCCCACGTGGCGTCGTGTTTGACCGCGACGACCCTGGCCCGCCGCGCTCTGGCGGCCTCGAACAGGCCGCGCTTGGACGGGCTGGCACTCCCGAGTACGAGCAGCGTGGCTCCGCTGAGGTCAGCCGGGTCTGGGCGGCTGGGCGCCGGGGTGAGCAGCGGCTGCATCATCGGCAGCCGCCAGGCTGGCCGGGGACCACCCTGATCCGTGACAGGGCCTGTCCGGCGCGGCGTTCCGCTTCCGCCGCGCTGCTCCCCACGGCCAGGACCGACCCCGCCCGGTCCCACGAGCAGGTGGGGTCGGTGAGGACATCCCCTGGCTGGATGCGGACGTCGGCACGCTGGACACCCGGGCACGCACGGGCCTCTTCCAGTGCCTCGATGCGGCCGACCACGCCAGCGGGTGGGACCAGGAACTGGATCGAGGCGCCACCCACCGGGCCGGCCGGCAGCTCGGGTGCGTCGCCCGCCAGCAGCCGGACCCACAGCTCGACGAGGTTGGTGTCCCAGGCGTGGTCGATGAGGTCGACGATCTTGTCACCGGGCAGCCGTCCACCGCACTCCACCAGGACCGGGCCAGCACTGGTGAGGATCCACTCCGCATGCAGGATGCCGGTGCCGAACGGCACTGCCGCGAGCAGGTCAGCCACGGCCGTCGACCACGGCTCGTGTGGGTCGCCGCCCGGCCAGCCAGGGACGGTATGGCCCACCTCCACCGGGTGCGTCCCTGGGAGCGTCCGTTTGCGGGTGACGTTCACGAATACCGGCTCACCTTTGCGGACCAGGCACTCGGTGCTGTACTCCGGCCCGACGAGGCGTTCTTCCGCGAGGTAGCGCCAGGTCATCGGGCGGTCGGCGAGCTGGTGCGGCTCATGGGCGGTGCTGCTGAGCTGCCACGCCTGTGCGAGGTCCGCCCCGGGCTCCAGGAGGAGCACCCCCAGGCTGGCCTGCCTGGCGGCCGGCTTCAGCACGCAGGGACGGCCGCTGGCGAACTCGGTGAGGTCGCTGAGCCCACGGACCTCGCGGAACTCCGGGACCGTCATCCCGGCCGCCCGCGTCGCCTCCCGCAGCAGCAGCTTGTCGCGGAATGTGGCCGCGGCACTGACCCCCGCGCCTGCCAGGCCCCAGTTCTCCGCCAGCTCGGCGGCTGCTTGCACGGCATACTCCATGCCGGGCACCACCGCGTCGATGTCGGCGGGCCTGGCCACCACCGTGGTGTACTCATCGTCCTGCTGGTAGCGGCCGAAGACCACGCCACGAAACGACGGGTGCCCGGCCGCTTTGGGCTCCAGCGCCTTTGCCTGCCAGAGGTCGGGCTCTTCGAGCACGGTGACGCTGCGGGCAGGCAGGCAGCGATCAAGACCCGAGAGTGCGCTTTCGTTGTAGCCGACCAGGAGCACCCGCATACCCGGGATCCCCTTCCATGCCGATAAGCACGCAGCACTGCTGTTGCTCGGGCAACGCCAATCCCCAGGGAAAAACACCCCAGTCCTGAAAATGGCGTGAATGGGTGTAATGGTAACCGAGTGCCGCTGGGCTCCGCTGCCTTTCACCGCTGGGAGGGGTGTCCGGAAGGAGACACCTCAGGCCAGGCCCTGCGTGACGGCACCAGGCCGCCGCGCACCCCGCCCGGCAAGGCAGCGCCTGGCCGCGATGGGCATGCCGGCCCCGGCAAGGGCGAACGTGACGGCGAGGCCGCCCCAGCCCGCCCAGCCATGGTTGACCACGACCACGGTGACCAGCGTCGGGCCCACGATGGTCTGCGCCGCCACACCGAGGTTGAAGACCGACAGGTAGGTCGCCTGGCGTTCCGGAGGTGCCAGCGCGTACGACACACCCCAGGCGCTGGCGGACTGCCATAGTTCACCCACGGTCAGCGCGGTGACGGCCAGCAGCGAGCCCACGACCGCCAGGTCCGCGGGCAAGCCGCCGGTGCCGGCCGCGACCAGGCAGCACACGGCCAGCATCAGCCCCGCGGCCCGGGCGCGGCGGGCGGCCGCCGGGGCCTGTTCACACCCCCGCGAGGCAGGCATCTGGAAGAGCACCGCCAGCACGGTATTGGTGAAGACGGCCACTCCCACCACCCAGCGCAGGGCGTGCGTGTGCTGCGCGATCCACAGCGGGAGCCCCACCGAGAGCAGGGTCATGTGGAGGGCAAGGATCCCGTTCAGGCCCGCGAGCGCGAAGTACCAGGGGTCTTCCCGAGGACGCAGGCCATGCCACCAGGGCCCGCGGCCGGCCGGCGCCGCGGGCCGGAGCAACCTCAGCCGGGCGAGCAGGATCGCGGTGACGAAGAAGGAGACCCCGTCAGCGACCACGATGGAGCGGAACCACGACGCTGAGTCCAGCGCGATGACGCCCGTGGCGGCGACCGCACCGAGGCTGAACCCGGCATTGCGCATCACCCGCGTCTGCGCCATCGCCCGCACTCGTGCCGTGCCCTCGATGGCTGCGGCCACCACCGCCTGATTGATGGGTGGCACCGCCTGGTTTGCGACCCCGAGCATGAGCGACACGGCGAGGAACTCAGGGAACGTGTGCACCAGTGCGAAGGCGGCGAACCATACGCCGCGCCAGGTCTGCAGTGCGATGAGTGTCCGCCGTGCCCCGAAGCGGTCGGCGGCGGCCGCGAGGGGGACCATCGTGACCAGGCCGACGACGCCCGCGGCCGACATGCCAACACCGACCTCGACAGCGTCCAGGCCTACCGAGCGAACGAAGAACAGCACCGACCCGGCGAGGTACACGCCCGTTCCGGTGGCATCGACCAGGGCGATCACCGCCAGGATCCAGCCGGCCTGCCCGGGTGGTAACAGCCCGGCCAGCGGCTTCCTGGGACGGGCGTGCCTGCCACGCTTCCGGCGGTGACCACGCTTGGGCTGGCTGCGGACCCCGTCCCGCTCCTGCAGTGTCAGTGGTGCCATCGTGGCTACCCCCACCTGGCGGGCCCTGGTGCCCGACCCTACCTGCCGGTGAGGCGTACCTGGACCGCCGTGCCAGCCATTGATCGGCTGGTTACCCGCCCTCGACGCGGGCTTTCAGCCGTGCGAGGTCAGCCGCGACCAGGCCGGCGTCCCGGTCGAATTCCTCATCGGTCATGCCGGGGCTGCGGCGCAGTGAGAAGACCACCTCGCTGCCGCTGCCGCTGCCGTTCCTGGTCACCCGCGTCAGCGCCGGAAGGCACGCCGGTACGCGGTTGGTGAGGTGCGCATGCGTGCCCGGAAGTGGTGGCGGAACGTCACCGCGCTGGCGAAGCCGACCGCGGCGGCGACATGCTCGACCGGGTCATCTCGGGACTCCAGCAGGGCGAGACTCGACGCGATCCTGCGGCCGGTGAGCCATTCCATGGGGCTCTCTCCGGTGATCCTGTGGAAGCGTCGGCTGAACTGCCGCTCCGACAGGTGCGCCCGCGCGGCGAGCACGGCGACGGTGACCGGGCGCGACAGGTCGCTGGTGAGCCAGGCCAGCACGTCATGGACCCGGGTGTCGTCGTCGGTGGCGACCGGCTGCTCGATGAACTGGGCCTGGCCGCCGTCGCGGTGCGGTGGCACTACCAGGCGCCGGGCGACGTGGTTGGCGATGGCCGCGCCATGGTCCTTACGGACGAGGTGCAGGCAGAGGTCGATGCCAGCGGCGGAACCGGCCGAGGTGAGCAGGTCGCCGTCGTCGACGTAGAGCACGTTCGGGTCGACTGAGACCGCTGGGAACTCACGGGCCAACTGGTCGGCGTAACGCCAGTGGGTCGCGGCGCGGCGGCCGTCGAGCAGCCCCGCCGCCGCAAGTGCGAACGCCCCTGAGCAGATCGAGACTAGCCGCGCCCCGCGGTCACGCGCCTCCCGCAGTGCCTGCCGCAGGACGGCAGGGACCGCGGTGCCGACCGGCCAGCCCGGGACGATGACCGTGTCCGCACCAGTAAGTTCGGCAAGGCCGCAGCGCACGTCAATGGCAATCCCGCCCACGGCCGGCTGCGGACCGGGCGTCACCGCGCAGACGTCGAGCGAGTACCACCACGCCACGTCGAGTTCGGGCCGCGATAGGCCGAACACCTCGACCACGATGCTCAGCTCGAACGGTCCCATATCCGGGCAGGCGAGCGCGGCGATGCGGTGAGACGAACCTGTCATGTCTGGATCTTATCGACAGGGGTCATTACCGACACTCGCCTGAAGTCGCGGGCATGCCGAAGATGGTGGGCATGAGACCACGCTCGAAGACCCTGGAACACCCCCCGGCCACCCCGCCCGAGGCCGCCGCTTACTTTTCGGCACGCATGGCCTACGAGACCGACTGCTCCGACGTCGGGGCCGACATCGCGGCGGGGGTGAGCGGGTTCGTCGTGGTGGACTGCCGTTCGCCCGAGCTGTACGCCGCCGGCCACGTCCCTGGCGCGGTCAACATCCCGCACCGCCAGATCACTGGTGAGTCCATCGCTGCCTTGCTGCCAGCGGGTGACCTCGTGGTCACGTACTGCAATGGCCCGCACTGCAATGCCGCTGCAAGGGGGGCGCTGCGGCTGGCTGCGCTCGGCCGCCGGGTCAAGGAAATGCATGGTGGTATGGACGGCTGGCTCCGCGAACGATTGCCGGTCGAAATGCCAGGGCCCCGCACGCCAAGTCGGTAGGCTGTTTGCACCGCCCCGATCCCTCCAACACCGCGCATGGCACCCGCGGTCACCGGCCCATGGGGGGCACTCCATTCGCTGAGGCGCTGGTGGTACCCCTTGCGCCGGTATGGGTATCTACCCACCTCAGGGCGTACCGGGGTTGGGGGCCATGGTGGGCTTGCTGCGGTCCGCCGTCCGTTCCCCTGCCACCGGTGGGCTCACCGTCGCTATCGGCGACGGCGAGGGCCTGAGCGTCATCGAACTCGACCTCCCGTCCACACGATGAACCCAGGGGAGCGCCATGACCTACCCCACCGACCCGCGCGTTGATCACTACATCGACGCACTGCCAGCCTGGCAGCAGGCCATCTGCCACCAGGTCCGCGACCTGGTCCACGCCGCCGACCCGGAAGTGACCGAAACGATCAAGCGGACCACCCAGCCCTACTTCGTCCTGCACGGCAACATCTGCGCGCTGCTGGCCGCCAAAGACCACGTCAACGTCTTCCTCTATGACGGGGCGGTCGTCCCCGACCCCGAGGGGATCATCACCGGCGGCCACGGCAACAAGACCGCCCGCACCGTAGCCGTGCGCGAAGGCGAAACCCTCAACGCCGCCGCCCTCACCGCGATGTTCAAGCAGATCATCGCGAACAACCGCGCGGGCGGCTGGCGCAAGCTGAAGCCCAGCTAGCCACTGCCCACCAGCAACCCCCGCAGCGCCGTCCCGACTTCCATGATCGCGGTTGTCTTTACTGCGTATAGCAGTAAGAATCACCGCGATCATGGGAGTGAGGCGGGGTCCGCGTGGATGAGCGCGCCGGTCAGCCGTGGCAGGGCGTGCAGCAGTGCGTGCTCCGAGTCGGCCGCGACCTGGTGGGCCTGGACAGCGCTGGCTCCGGCGTCCACGACCACTTCACATTCGGCACGCAACTGGTGGCCAACCCAGCGGAGCCGGACCTGGCCGACCCCCAGCACGCCGGGCGTGGTGCGCAGGGCCGTCTCGGCTTGGTCGAGGAGGGCCGGGTCGACGGCGTCCATCAGCCGGTGCCAGACCTGGCGGGCGGCCTGCCAGAGCGTAGCGATGATCGTCACCGCGATGAGCAGCCCGGCGACCGGGTCCGCCCAGTACCAGCCGACCGCGGCGCCGCCCGCGCCCAGCAGGACCGCCAGCGAGGTGAAACCGTCCGCCCGGGCGTGCAGTCCGTCCGCGACCAGGGCGGCCGAGCCGATCCTGCGCCCGACGCGGATGCGGTACCGGGCGGCTGTCTCATTGCCAGCGAACCCCGCCACTGCCGCGAGGGCCACCGCGGCCAGGCTGGCGACCGGGCGCGGGTGGGCGAGGCGGGTCACCGCCTGCCATGCGGCCAGAGTCGCCGACGCTGCCATGACGACCACGACAGCCACTGCGGCCAGGTCCTCGGCGCGCCCGTACCCGTAGGTGTAGCGGCGGGTGGGCGGACGCCGGCCGAGGAGGAACGCCAGGCCCAGCGGGACCGCGGTCAGGGCGTCGGCGGCGTTGTGGAGCGTGTCGCTCAGCAGGCCGGCCGAGCCCGAGATGGCTACCACCGCGGCCTGGGCCAGCGCGGTACCGCCGAGGACGGCCAGTGACACCCACAGTGCCCGCATGCCTGCGGCGCTGCTTTCCAGGGCAGCGTCCACCTTGTCAGCGGCGTCGTGTGAGTGCGGCCGCAGGACGTGTCTCAGCCAGGCCGCCACACCGTGCCCGTGGGTGTGCTCGCTGTCCCCGTGGGCCTGGGGGTGCTCGGTGTCCCCATGTGCCTGGGGGCGCTGGCCGTCCCCGTGGCCGTGAGAGTGCCCGCCGTGCGCATGGGCGTGAGGGTAGATGTGCGGCTGGCCCATGGCCCGCAGCATGCCCGAAAACTCCGGTTGCAGCATGTCGACAACAACGACATGACCGCGGTTGCGAAACGGTCGCGATTGCACCGCTGCCCATAACCGGCCATTGACGTGCTGATCTACGCGGACTACGCTCACCTTAACTAATAGGAAAGTTTCCTATTAGTTAATTAACCTTCTCAACTCCGGTATGCAGGCGCCCCCGTTGGAAGGTGATGTCGTCCGCGATGGGTGGGAGGAGCATCGATGCCACGACCCAAGTTCTTCGCTGGTATCAGACGCAGGCGCCGAGTCGCGACGGCTGCTACGGCAGCTGCCGCACTCGTCGGCGCCATGGGCCTGGTGACGGTTACATCGACCGCATCAGCGGCCGCAACGGCGCGGCACACCGTTTCCGTCCGTGGGGTCAAGGGACTGCACACCGTTTCCTCAGGTGGCATCACGGTGGCCTACTTCGACCAGTGGTCGATCTATGCCAACAACTACTTCGTCAAGGACCTGGTCACCTCGGGCGTGATCAACCACATCAACTACCTGATCTACGACTTCGAGAACATCAGCCCGACCGCCCCCTACACGTGCTTCGAGGCGGAGCATGCGACCGACCCGGACCCCGCGGGCGAGAACGACCCGAACGCGGGTGACGGCGCGGGCGACGTGGACGCCGACTACGGCAAGCCGTTCACGGCCGCCCAGGCGGTCAACGGGCAGGCCGACACCTCCGGCCAGCTGGCCGGCAACTTCCACCAGCTCCAGGAACTCAAGGCGCAGTTCCCCAACCTGAAGATCCTGCTCTCGCTCGGTGGCTGGACCTACTCCAAGTACTTCTCGGACGCCGCCGCCACTGCGGCCTCCCGGCAGACGTTCGTGTCCTCGTGCATCAACATGTTCCTCAAGGGCAACCTGCCGCCGGACGCGGACTACGGCGTCACGCCAGCGCCCGGAGCGATCTCAGGTTTGTTCGACGGCTTCGACCTCGACTGGGAGTACCCAGGCGCACCTGGGCACCTCGGGAACCACGTGAGCCCGAACGACACCCAGAATTACACCCTGCTGCTGCAGGAGTTCCGCAACGAGCTGAACACGTTGGGCTCCTCGACCGGCAAGACCTACTACCTCAGCGCGGCGCTGCCCTCGGGCCAGGACAAGATCAGCAAGGTCCAGACCGACCAGATCGGCCAGTACCTGAACTTCGGTGACCTGATGGCCTACGACATGCACGGCGGCTTCGAGGCGAACGGGCCCACCAACTTCCAGGACCCGCTCTTCAACGACCCGGCCGACCCGAGCCCTGTCATCCCGCCGGGCAACCAGCACTACTCGATCACCAACGCGGTCAATGCCTGGGTCAACGGCGACCCCTCGTACTCGATACCTGGCGGCTTCCCAGCCAGCAAACTCACGCTGGGGATGCCGCTGTACTACCGGGACTGGACGGGGGTGTCCGCTGGCAGCAACCACGGCTTGTACATGCCTGCGAGCGGCCCCGGCCCTGGCTTCACCTACTCGGGGAACGTCCCCGGCGTCGAGATGTACAAGGAACTGACGAACGGGCCGTTCTCCTCCGGGATGGACATCGTCGACAACCCCGCGGATACCTACTACGACGCGGCTGCGGGCGCGGCGTACTTCTACAGCGGGAACAACTTCTGGACTGGCCTGTCCCCGCAGTCCATCAAGGCGGACATCGACTTCATGCACTGCCAGGGCATGGCCGGCGTGATGATGTTCTCGATGTACGACCAGGACCCCACCAGCCCGGTCCTGTTCAACGACATCGAAAACGCCCTGGGAACCACGCCGGGCAGTTGCGCTGGCCAGCCGTTCTCGGTGTCCGTATCGCCGACCTCGGCGTCGGTGAGCCCGGGAGGGTCCGCGACCGCGACCGTGAGCACCCAGCTCCTCTCCGGCTCGGCGCAGACGGTCACGTTCTCCGCTGCCGGTGCGCCCAGCGGTGTCACTGTTGGGTTCAGCCCGACGTCGGTGACGACCGGCAGTTCGTCCACGATGACCGTCGCGACCTCGTCCACGACCACGCCGGGCAGCTACCCGATCACCGTGACCGGGACGGCGGGCTCGGTCAGCGAGAGTGCCACCTACACACTCACGGTCACTGGGAGCGGCGGTAACAACTTCTCGGTCTCGGTCTCGCCGTCCTCCGCGACGGTGGCCCCAGGCTCGTCGGCAACCGCGACCGTGAGTACACAGCTCACCTCCGGCTCGGCGCAGACCGTGACACTGTCCGCATATGGCAAGCCCACGGGCGTAACCACGTCATTCGTGCCCAAGTCGGTCACCACCGGCGCCTCGTCCACGATGACCATCAAGGTCGCATCCACGGTCGCGACGGGCACGTACAAGATCACCGTGAAGGGCAAGGCTCTCTCGGGCACCAAGCTGGCCACCTACACGCTCACCGTGGGCACAAGTGGCGGTGGCGGCCCCCTCGTCAACGGCGGCTTCGAGAGCGGCAGCCTGAGCCCGTGGGTGTGCCAGTCCGGCGACGTGACCGTGAGCAGCCCGGTGCACTCCGGTTCGTTCGCGGCGCAGATCACGCCGACCGCGAGCCAGACCGGGGAGTGTGACCAGAGCGTCACGCTGAAACCGAACACCAGTTACACGCTCACCGGCTGGGTGCAGGGCAACTTCGCCTACATCGGTGTCAGCGGCGATGCGAGCGCCAGCACCTGGACGTCGTCCAGTGGCTGGTCGCAACTGACGGTGCCGTTCACCACCGGCTCGACCGGGAACGTGACCGTCTTCGTCCACGGCTGGTACAGCCAGGGCAACGTCTATGCCGACGATTTCAGCCTGAACTGACATCGTCCGGCAGTTACGGGCACGCGGGCCGTCTCGCTGCAAGGCGGCCCGCGTGTTCAATTTTCTTGTCCCGTCGCTGCTCTCGCAGCACGCTGACCTCGACGTCCTTGGCCTCGATCACTTCCCGCAGCCGCACGTTCGCGGCACGCAGGGACGCCACCTCATCACGAGGCACACAGGGCTCATCAGGCACGAACCACCAATGACCACAGCAAAGGCAGCCCGATCAAGGCGACACGCCGGACCAGCTCACCCCGAACCCGCGACACCAAAGGCTCAAGACCTATCCAGTTACGATGCAGCAGCCGTCGCTTCGATCAGCGCTGAGCCGGGCAGCGCATTCGGGGGCAACCATGCCAACTCCGCTGCTGCGCGCGCTGTGCGCCGACTGCATGATCCACACTGATGAAAGCCACAACCGGTCGCTCGATGAGCTTTGCCGGCTCCTGCCCGGGACGCCGCCCCGTCCGGCAGTGCGCGTAGCTGGTCTTGTGACTGCTGCTTACGGCTACGCTCGAAGAGCCTCTGCCTTGGCAATCTGAGCCGGAGTCAGGCTCTTTCTCCGGACCCGGGTTATGACAACTCGTTTTCCGTCGACCGGACATTTGGTTACATGCCGTCCAGGCCCAAGGTTGGCTTCGAAGAGCATGGATTTGAAACTGCGCTGAAAAAGGTGGCCATCCGTACAGCGATAAATACCGCGCATGGCCCCTCCTTTCTCTGTCTGCCTGGCCTTGGGCACCATTATAGCCGGACACAGCCCGGCGCCGCCTGTTGTCCACGGCTGGTAGCCGCCGAGACGGAAGACAGCGACACCGCCGGAGGCGTCGCCGCCCTGCCGTGGGCTGCCAGGCGCCACGCACTGGCCGCCTGGGTTTGCCCAGCCGGGCATAAACCACCCTTATCGGATGAACACCACAATAGTGTATGTTTCTACAGAAGTAAGTATTCAGTGGTTCACGTGGGGGGCCTGATCGTGGGCGTTGCTATCCAGGTGTGTCTTGTGGTGCTGACGGCGCTGATGGTGTGTTCTGGGTGGTGTGTCTGCTGGGGATGGATCCCCGGCCCCGTCGGCAGCCGAGACCACGACCCCCCAAGGATCAGCCACTCCGGCTGACACGCGCACCGGTGCCCCGGACAATCCCGAGCCGAACCGCACACCCGGCGATCAGCACAGCCGGGACTCCGCCATGCCATCCCACAGGATCACCCAATATTTAACTAACAGAACACCATCATTTAACCAACAGAAGACCATCGTGTGTCAGGTTAACCTGTTTTCATCGCCTGGGCTGGCTCGATCTGTATGATTCACGCCGTACGGGGACGTCGGACGTCAGGCCGCACGAGGACGTCAAACGTCAGGTAACGGGATGGACCGCAGCATTAGGTAAGACGTCGGACGTCAGGCCGCATGGGGACGTCGAACGTCAGGTAACGGGATGGACCGCAGCGTTAGGTAACAGGATGGACCGCCACGCCAATCAGGCTGAGCGCACCCAGGCATCCCCATACGCCAGCACGACCTGGGGCTTGGCTGAGGGCAGCATTCGTCCAACCCTTCCGGAGTCGGCCACTGGCTGTGAGCCTCCGCTGCGCGGACGGCACCGTACCCCGGTCTCGCCGTTGTCACGAGACGGGATACGCCGGCTGCTCGGCAAGCATGGGGCGAGGTTCGTCTCCTTTAGCGGGGTCGGCGGCTTCGTCTTCGTGCTCGGCTTGGCGATCCAGGCGTTCCTGGTCCAGGTCTGGGGTGTCGGCAGTGACGCCTCGTATCTGGTGCAGGGATTCATCTCGGTCCAGGTGAGCTTTCTGCTGAATTACTACTGGACCTGGCGGGACAAGGAGGTCCAGTTCTGGTCAGCCTGGTCCAAGTTCAATTCGCAGAAAATTATCACTATTGTTTTAAACCTGTTAATTTACGTGGCCCTGATAGCGGTCCATGTTAATTACCTGGCAGCGAACTTCGCTACTACGGCGGTCTTTACGGCTGTCAACTACGCGATAGGCAATTTCTGGACTTTCGTTCCCACGAAAGGAAAGCACAATTGTCCCCCTCCGTCAGTGTGATCGTGCCATGCAAGGAAAACGAGCGGACGATCCGGGCTACCGTGGAGTCGCTGCTGGGGCAGGACTATGACGATCTGGAGGAGTTAATACTCGTTGGTGATCTTGGCGATTCGACCTGGACCGCGCTCAGTGGCATCGATGACCCAAGGCTGATCATCATAGAGAAAGCATCGCCGCCTGGGCGCGATCCGAACGTAAAACGGCACGCGGGTATCTGCAAGTCACGCGGTGAACTGATCGCTCTGTCGGACAGCGATATTGTCATGCCACCGGACTGGCTTAGCCGCAGCACACAGCTTATGGCTGAGCATCGGGTGGAGTGTGTGACGGGTGGCATGAAATCTATACACTCCAGCTTCTGGGGCCGGTATGTGGACAATAACCGGCTAGGCGCGAAAACTCCGCGGAACGATGTATCGTACCTGGTCAAGGCCGACGACTTCGGCCTGCATCGCAAAAAGCCACCCATTACCTCCAACGTGGTGTTCACGCGACAGCTCTACGAAGCCTGCCCGCTGGATGTCGACTGGTTGTTTGGATATGAAGACTACGAGTGGTTCTGGCGTGTGGCGCGTTCCGGGCATCAGATCCTGGTCAGCAGTGAGCTGAACGGACTGCACCACCACCGGCGTGGCCTGGTCCCGCTCGCCAGGGAGTACCTGCGGGCCAGCCATGGCTGCTCGATGCTGATCAAGGCTCACCCGGACTGCCCGCTGTCCCGCAAGCGGCGAGTTCAGGCGGTGACGCTCGGCATGACCGGGGCCAGCCTGCCACCTCTCGCGGCGCTGCTGACCGCTGACAGTGCGGGAGAGCTGGTCCTGGCCGTGGCCGCCGTGGGACTCATACTGTCCAGCGGGTGGGAATACGCCAGATCCCGTAGCCTGGAGTCGCTCGCATACCCGCTGGTGACCGGGATTCTCGGCTCGCTGTTCGTGGTCGGCCTGGTCAGAGGGCTCATTAGCGGGCAGGAGCCGTCGCCGCCGATGGGCCGGGCACAGACGGCCTGGGCGCGCCGATGAGACAAAGCCTCACCGCGGAACAGCCGCACCCGGGATCCCGGTACCCTCCCACCAGCCACCGGCGGGCGGCCAAACACCGCCTGGATCTGGTCGCCGCGGGTGGTGTCATCCTGGCGGCCGCGGCCGCGCTGAGGCTCTGGCAGCTTGGCGGACGGCCCGGCTGGCAGTCCGATGAGCCCGTCTACACCTCGATCGCGACCAACGTCGCGACGTTTGGCACGCTGAACGAGCACCTCCAGTATGGCCTGTCGTGGACTCCCTTCCTGTTCCATCCGCCGTTCTACTTCTTGCTGCTGGCCGGATGGTTCAAGCTGGTCGGTGCGGGCGTGCTGCAGGCCCGGCTGCTGGGCGTGCTGATGTCTCTGATCATGTTTGCCTTGCTCTTTCGGCTGTTGTGGAAGCTGCACGGGCCGCGGATCGCCCTGCTAACGCTGGCATTCCTGGCTTTTGATGGGTGGCTGCTGTTCGTCCAGCGGGTTTCGTACATCGAGAACACGCTTTTCGTGCTCGTGGTGGGCGCCTTGCTGCTGTACCAGCGCGCCCTGGAGCGGCCGGGCAGGCTGCGGTTCCTCGCCGCTGGGGCGGCGGTCGGATGCGCCATCATGTTCAAGCAGACCGGCACCTATCTCCTGCCCACGATCCTGCTCCACTGGCTGATCACCAGGCGCGAGCACCGCAACCACCTGCTCTTGACCGGTGCTGCCCTGTTTGTCGTGGCCTTGTACTTCGGCATCATGACACTGCTGTTCGATGTTGGGTCGCACCACTGGTTCCTGGACGACACGCTGCTCCAGCTGGAACGCGTCGTGGATCTGCGCCACAGCGGTGGCACGCTCACCTCGCCGCTGGCGTTTGTCCACCTACTGGCTCATCAGTATGCGGTGTTCCTGCCCAGCTTCCTGGCGGCGCTGGGCGGGTTCGCGCTGGTCGTGAGAAGGGTCATCCAGTGTGCGCGGGCCCGGAGCGTGGCACCGCTTCAGCGCAATGCGCTGCTCTTCAGCTGGACCGCGGCCGCCATCGTTGTATTCGGTGCAAGCGAACTGCGGTACCAGCAGTATTTCGCGCTGCTGCTGGTACCGCTGTACTGCTTTCTGTGGACCGAGCTGTCTTATATCGTGGCCAGCCGGCCTCGGCTGGCCAGGGCCGCGGTGGCAGGCGCGGCGGTCGTGGTGCTGGTCGGCCTTGGCTCGTTCTACATGCGCGTCGCCAGCCACAGCGACAATGTGCTGGCCCAGGTCAGGCAATATGCGATGACCCATATTCCGCGCAGCGACGTCGTCGTCGCCCCGGAACAGATCGGCGATGAGATAAACCAGCGCTGGTGTTCCGTTTACCGCGCACCGGTCTGCCGGTACGCGGCGACCTACGTCATCACCTACACCACCTTTCTTCAAGGCAACCCGCCGGACGATCCTGCCCTTTATGCGCTGCTCCGGAGCTCAGTGAGGCTAGTGACTTTCCGTGGTTTCAAGGAAACGGTTACGGTCTGGAGAGTGCGATGAAACGCTATCGGTGGCATGCTGGCCTTGCCGTGCTGCTGGCGGGCATGACATCCGCTTGCTCGGTGCACCCGCTCATGCCGGGCAGAGTGACCGGCGCACACTCCCACCTGACGGGCTCCCGGCACGCACCACCGCAATTCCCGATCCTCGGCGTCGACCTGTACGCCAAGGGCAACTACCCGACCGCATTCGTACGCCGGAATGGTCGGCGGGCGCTCAGTTACATCAAGCACACCCTCGGTGCCACGAGCGTGGGGATCGCCTGGAACTTCTTTGAGCCAGACATTCACTCCAACGAGGTGCGGGCCACGGGCGGCACGCTGACGCCGGCGAATGTACAGATGCTGACACAGATGGCTTATGCCGAGCACCTCTCGGTTGAGTACCGTCCGCTCATCGAGATGCAGGCGGGCCTGGGCCCAAGAGGACTCATCAACCCGCATAACTGGGAAGGCTTCATCGCACCGCAGAACCAGGCTCAGTGGTTCGCCAGTTACTACCGAGCCGAACTGCCGTACCTGCAGATCGCCCAGCGCCTGCACGTCAGGGAGTTCGTCACCGGCTCCGAGCTTGAGTTTCTCAACTCGAGCAACTTGTGGCCGTCCTTCTTCCGGTCGGTCGGCGCGATCTATCATGGGATAGTTTCCTACGCCTCTGAGCAGCGAAACTATTTCCCGGCATATGGAGCGCAGCAACTGCTGAAGCTCAGCTACTACGGCGTGGATGCATATCCGCAAATATTCCTCCCGCCCACTGCCCAGGTGAGCCAGCTAGTCGCCGGATGGGACCGGCTGTTCCACGCAATGTCTCCGCAGGTCCTTTACCGGACCGCGCTCGATGAGGTTGGCATCAGTGCGACCGATGACGCCTACTACCACCCGTCATTGTGGGGGGTCGGCGGAAAGTTTGATGAGACCGTGCAGGCCCGGTGGTTCACCGCCGTCTGTGATGTGGTGGAGCAATATCATCTGCGGGCCATATATTTCTGGAATGTGAACCTGGCCGATGATCCCGCCCACCCGCCATTTCCGTCACCGCCCACGTTTGAAGGCAAACCCGCGGCGAACTCCATACGAGGCTGTCTTGGGATCTTCCATGAGCACTGATATCTATGCGCTGCTGTGGCTGGGCCGCCCGCAGCCCGCGAGCGATTCACCCCGCCGTGTTCCCGGCAGTCACCTCCAGGAACGCGACCGCCACCCGGCCAGCCTAAGGCCACTGCTTCGGGCCTGCGCCGCAGTGTGCCGCTGCCGCCCGCCGATCGTTGACCCGCGATCCATCCGCCATTATGCCCGCCGCCAGAGTTCACACCTGATCCCTGATCCACCGAATACGCAAATCCAATATGTTACCGCGCAAACCGGCGTAACATTAGCCACGCCGTCCTTGGCCCGACCCAGATTGTCAGTGTCTCACCCTTACCTGACTCGCCAGGAGGTAACTCCCGATGACCACCGAAGTCCAGTCAACAGCCCTGTCCGAAATCTCTCAATTCTGCCAGGAACTCGAGGCTGACCCCGAGTTGGCTGCCCGGTTCACTGCGGACCCAGAGGCGGTTCTGCTCGAAAAGAGAATCGATATCGCTATTCCGATAGGAGCCGAGCCCAGTTCACTGGGCACCTTGATGGCCGGGCTCGACCCGGAAGTCCGGGTGGCGACCATCCGCTCGATCAGTTCGTTCATGCCGCGTTCGGATGGCGGAGAGCCGGACTTCCCCGCCGTTCTCGTATTCGTCTTCGCAGTTGCCAATGCGAACGTCGGAGCCAATGCGAACGCCGGTGCGAATGCGAACGCCGGTGCGAATGCGAACGCTGCCGCGAACGCTAACGCGAATGCCAACACCAACACCAACACCAACGGAACAAGCGGCCGGGCTTATTTCACCGAGGGCACGCCGGAGGCATCGTCCCGCCGCCTTACGATATTCAGCGGGTATGCCGAGTGCGCGGTCGCCGTGCGCCTGTCCGCGCTTCGCCTCACGCAAGCCCGCCAGCTGGCGCTGCTCAAGCGGGCGGCCAATGACGGCGAAGAGGTCCTGGCCAACCAGGAGGACGGCGCAACACGGCGCCTGACCCGCTACATGTTCCAGGGCGACACGCTGGAGATCGAGTCACGCAACGGCCCGGAAGGCCTCGAGATCCTGGATGCCAAGATCCTCGCGGACGTCTAGCCCAACCCGCCGTACCAGAATCCGAGAGCATAGCAATGCCATGGCCAGATTGTCTGTTCTCCTGATCGCACCACCGCTGAGCGAGCCGCAGATGGCCAATCTCGCGATCGAGTTGTTGGCTGGGCAGGCCAGGGACCTCGGCCACGAGGCAGAGGTCCTGCACGGGGCGCTTTTCCAGCCGCCGTCCTTCCACGATGCCATGATCCATGGTATTGGCTCGCCCGGATGTTTCACTCCGCTCTATTTCGGCCTCGACCCGGTCGATCACGCCGAGCAATTGACCGAATCGATTCGCGTCGATTTCGAGGTGCGCGACCGGATATTCTCGGATCGCTGGGGCGATCTCGTTGACAAGTTCCTTTACTCGATCGGTGAGGCTGAGCGGTGCGTCCGGGATATCCTGGCCGCCATACCGCAGCGGCGGTTCGATGTCATCGGCTTCTCGATTGGCTTCGACTCGCAGAAGATGCCGGCCGCGTCGATTGCCAGAGCCCTGCGCGCCCGCGGTGAGGACGCGGTCTTCGTCGCGGGCGGCACGGGGACCGACGGGCCGATGGGCACCGCTCTCCTGGAGCAGTTCCCCGAGTTCGACATGGTCCTCCGGGGCGAAGCCGACGACTCCTGGCCGGTGCTCCTCACCCGCCTGGCCGAACGTGCGGAACCGCACGACGTGCCCGGCTGCGTCTTCCGGTCGGGCACCTCGGTGATCGAGGTGCCCGAGGCGCCGGTGAGCGACACGTTCCTGCGTCACCCGCTCGTGGACTACTCCTCCTTCATCGCCCAGAAAGAGCGCTCGCCCTACCGGGACCGCAAGCTCGCGGTGCTGCTCGAAACGTCACGTGGCTGCTGGTGGGGGCAGAAGCACCACTGCACATTCTGCGGGATCAAGAATGTCGATGACCGGTACCGGACCCGCGCGGCGGCCGACACGGTCGCATCTCTTGTCAAGCTGTATGACACATACAAACCAGACCTGCTGTACTGCACAGATTCGATCGCCCCGATAAACTACATTACGGAGGTCTGGCCAGCGCTGGCCGCCGCGCGCAGTGAAGGCAGAGACTGGACAATTTTCTACGAAACAAAATCGAATCTGCGCCGCAATAGCATCGAGGTGATGGCTGCTGCCGGTGTGACCAGCGTGCAGCCCGGTATCGAGTCATTCAGCACATCGTCGCTCAGCCTCATGGACAAAGGCGCGGCCGGTCTCCAGCAAATCGCATTCCTCAAATGGGCGCGCGCTTACAAGATAGCCGTCACCTACGGAATCATAACCGGGATGCCCGGCGAGACTGCCAGCGATCTGCGCGGTATAGCGCGGAAGTGCGAAAAGATCATGCACCTGACGCCGCCTGCTGACGTTTCGCGGCTGGTGCTGCACCGGTTCAGCCCGCACTTCGCGAACCCGGCTGGTTATGGCCTTGACGATGTCCGACCCTTCGCCGTCCAGCGAGTCATCTACCGCTGCCCGGACGAGCGCCTGATGCGGCTCTGCTACCAGCTGAATTTCACGGTGCGGGACCAGGGAGACGAATTCGAGGCCGCCCGCGACGAACTCGTCGCTGTAGCGCATCGCTGGCAGAAACGGTACAGCGCCGGCGACCGGCTATCCATTGTGAACGCCGAGCGGCCCGTCATCATCCGCTACACCAAGGGAGCCGGGCTGGATGTCGCGACCATCACCGATCCGATCGAGTCGGCCGTTCTCACGGGTTGTACCGAGGTGAGTTCGATCGCGCGGATCGCTCACCTTTCGGAGACACCGGCCGAGGCCATCCAGTCGGCAGCCGCGCACCTGGAGAGCCGTGGCCTGCTGCTGACCGAACGAGGCTCCGCGCTCACCCTGCCCGTGCCATGACAGGAAAAGACGACATGGACAACAGTAGTTACCCGGGGCACTGTGAGGTAGTGCCATCGGAGCTGACCATCTTGACCACCAGCGAGTGCGATGCCAAGTGTGCGCACTGCCTCATGCGCTCCAGCCCAGAGCGGAGCGATACGCTGACGCTGGCGCAGATCATCGAGACGGTGGAGTCCGCTCATGCGGCCAATCCCCTGCTGACGGTGGTGTTCGCGGGCGGCGAGCCGACCCTCCTCGGGGATCAGCTGCTCGACGCCGTTGCCCACGTCGCCAGCCTCGGGATCAGGACGCGCCTGGTGACGAACGCGGGCTGGGCACCAACGCTCGAGCAGGCACGCGCTTACGTGAATGTGCTCAGGGAGGCCGGGCTCGACGAGATCAACTTCAGCGCCGACGACTTCCATCTCCCGTTCATCCCGCTGGACAACGTGATCAATGCCTGGCGGGCATGCAAGGGCGCCGGCTTCGAATCCGTGGTCATCGCCCTGGCCAGCGGTCCTCGGAGCAAGATCACTCCGGCCACCATGATGGCGGCCCTCGGCGAAGAAGTGGCGGTGACCTATGATGACGATGGCTACATGAACACGTTTCCGCCACCCGCAGCCGACGGCACCAATTACCTGATCGCCAATAACTACATCTACCGGATTGGCCGCGGCCGAGGGCTCAGGCAGTCGTACGCACGTTTCCCCGATGACAGTAGGAAACTGGACCAGCCATGCCCGTGGGCCGTGCGGACGGCCGCCCTGTCGGCCAAGAACCACCTGGTCGCCTGCTGCGGTATCGAAGCAGAGGGCAACGAGGTGCTGGATTTCGGCCGCAGGGCAGACCACGATATTACCAGCCTGGTGGCGAAGGCCAACGATGATCCGCTGCTATTGGCCATCGCCACGCTCGGCCCGAGCCATTTGATGAAGCGCGCGCAGCAATTCGACCCGTCGCTCGAGTTCCGCCCGCAGTACACTGCGATCTGCGAGATCTGTGAAGATGTGACCACCAGCCGGCAGGCGGTCGCGGCTCTTCGAGCCAACGCGGAAGTAATCAAGGGAGACATAGCGGCAGCCAAGATCGTCCGGCTGCTTGCAGACTCAACGTCCGGCAAGGCCAAGGAGGAGGCTGTGGCGAGGTGACCGCGGCGCCGATTTCAGATGTCGATTCCGAGCTTGCCGCTATACCCGACGTAGTGACCGCTACGGGATATGCGGATTTCATGTCCTGCATTTCTCCTCATGGTGTCCGCCAGGCGGCGTGGCAGCGGTGTGCGGAGCTGGTCGATGGGGAACTGCGCCAGACGGTGGGCCTGTTCCTGCTCGGTGAGCGCGTTCCCACGGCTGGGCTTCACGAGCCGGTCAACGGCATCCTGCCGGCCCTGGCCCGATGCGGCGTCGCCGACGTCACCGACGGCCACGCCAGGCTGTCCGGCCTCGTGCTGCTTTTCACCCGCGGAGTCTGGCTGTTCGTCCAGCCCCCGCAGATATCCCCCACCCTGTATCTGGGCGACGACTCTTTCGCCCTCGCCGACCGCCTTGCCCTTCGCCCCGGCAGTTGCCTGGACCTGTGCGCCGGCCCGGGCATTCAGACACTGCTGTGCGCGCAGCGTGGCCACCCCGTGACCGCGGTCGAGATCAACCCCGTGGCGGCCGCCCTCTGTCGGCTGAACGTCGGCCTGAACGGGCTGACCGGCCGTGTCTCGGTTCGGTGCGCGGACCTCTACGCCGGTGTCAGCGACGAGCGGTTCGGCAACATCCTCGCGAACCCCCCGCTGCTGCCGATACCCAACGAGGTAGCGTACCCGTTCGTCGGTGACGGCGGGCCGGATGGCCTGCGGGCGGTCCGCCGGATCCTGGCCGGGCTGCCTGATCACCTGTCTGCCGACGGGCAGGCTCAGGTCATCGGAATGGCGCTCAGCGATGGCATGCTGCCCGCGATCCTGGACGAGCTGTCGGCCTTCGCCAAGCTGGCCACCATGGACGTGACGCTCACCGTGACCGCGCATCTCCCCGCCACCGCGGACGCGGCCTGGGTCACCGGCGTCGCCGGGACTGTGGCCGGCCATGCCGGGACTCCCTACGAGGACGCGATCGAGGCCGTGGCGCGAGGATATGAGGCCCTCGGCGCCACACACGTGTGCATGTACGCCCTGCGCGTCCGGCGAGGCGGCGGCTCGCTCCAGTACATCGACCTTTCGTCAGAGGCCGGGATAGCACAGTGGTTCGTATGACTGGGGCTCGTATGACCGGCAGCCGTGGGTGCACCTGTCATCGCGGCTGGGCGAGCACCACGAAGGGAGGTCAGCCATGCCTGCCTATGCCCGCCGTGCTTTCGTGATCTTGTTTGCATTGGTGCTCGCACTGGTCATCGCGGCGGTCATGACGTGGCGCAGCCTGCCCGGTTCGGTCGCGATGTTCTGGACACTCGGCGGGCACCCGCGCGGGCATGTCCCGAAGCTGGTCGCGGTCATCATCCTTCTTGCCGTTCCGCTGGCCTTCGCGGCGATCACCGCCACCTGTCCCAGGCTCAACCTCGTGCTCCTGATGCGTGCCGGGTTCACATCGGTGGGCGTGCTGGCAGCCGTGGTCACCGGCCTGCGCGCCGTGTTCACACTGTCGGTGAACGCGGCATATGGTGACGCGGCGAACGTCCCGGTCGTGGTGGCTGTCCTGGCCGCAGTCGCCACGGTGGCGGTCGCGCTGCTGGCCGCGCTGCATGTCGCCCTGGCGCCCGTTGACGGGACCGCGGAGCCGCCGGCCTGGCGAGCGGGCCCAGGCGATGAGCCGCTGTGGCGGGGCATCGCGATGTCGCGGCGGCCGACCATCAACTCCATCGTGTTCTTCGTGATCGGCTTCGGCGCCCTCTACATCGGCAGTGACGTCACGGGACTAATTCTCGCCCTAGGTGCGATCGTCGGCGGAGCGTTCATACTCTCGCTGACCGCGATCGTGGTAGAAATCGACCACCGGGAGTTCCGGGTCCGCTACTTCGGCGGTGCCCGATGGCCGGCCACGCACATACCGATCTCGGCCATCCGTGAGATCGAACTGGTGAACGTCGACCCGCGTAAGTCGGGCGGCTGGGGCTACCGGGGCAGCCTGCGGTTCGGGAAGGCCGCCGCTCTCAATGTCCGCCAGGGGCCAGGGCTCAGGCTGAAACTCGACGGCGGGCGGCGGTTTCTCATCACGGTCGATGACCCGGAAGGCGCTGCTCAGATTCTCCGGCAGTTGGTCATGACGTCATGATCACATCCAATGGCCACCAGGCCGGCCGCTCGCGGATCCCGCCCACCGGGCGGCCTTCGATCGGTAAGTTCAAGTCGATCCAGCCACCAGTCTCCTCCGCACCTCGCTCGATCCGGCGCCTGCCCGGGCTGGTGGGCAGATCGGTCGGGCTGCTGTGGCGGGCGGCTCCGTTGCTGACAGTGCTGATCTTCATACTGACCCTCATCAGCGGAGCCGCGCAGGGCGTGGCACTGCTGGCGCTTCGCAACATCATTGTGACCGTCATCGACTCGTCGGGACACGGCCTGAAGATCGGCGTGCTGGCCGGGCCGGTGCTCGTCTTCGCGGCGGTCATTGCGGCAGCCGCTGTCTCCCAGCTCGCGATGGGCCTCATACAAACGCTGCTCGTGGAGAAAGTGACCTACTACTCGTTCGAGCGGGTGCTTGATGTCGCGGCAGCGGCGGATCTCGCCAAGTTCGACGACCCCAGGTTCCACGACCAGTTGACGCGAGCGCAGAACGCGGGGGGCCGTCCTTACGCGATCACCCAGAGCATGCTCGGCATCGCCCGGTCGCTGTCGGTGATGGGCAGCATGCTGTTCGTCCTGTTCGCCCTGCAGCCGCTGCTGGTGATCCCGCTGCTGCTGATGGTGGTCCCGCTCGTATCGGCCAACGTCAGCTTCAGCAAACGGGTCTACCGGTTCAGCGTGGAGTTCAACGAGCACGAACGCAGGCGTTATTACCTGCGGTCCCTGCTCACCGCGCGGCCGAGCGCGGCTGAGGTCCGCGCCTACGGCCTGATCGGCCATATCAGAGAGCGCAATGAAGCGCTCACCGAGGAGCGAGACCGCGAGTTGCGGTCCATCGCCTGGCGCTCACTGCCCAAGCTGGCCGCTGGCGGGATCGGGGCCGCAATCGCGATCGCGGGCAGCATCGGCCTGCTGATGGGTCTCGTCATGGCCGGCCGGGTGCCATTGGCGACCGCCGCCGTCGGCTCGTTCACCGTCTTTCAGCTCTCCGCCATCCTGGCGGTGGTCTCGGTGAACGTCAGTCAGCTGTTCGAGGGTTCACTCTTCCTAGATGACTACCGGGATTTCCTGGCCCTCCTGCCGAACATGAAGAACAAGGACGAAGGGCGGGACACAGAGGCTCCGGCGGACTTCGATGAGATCCGGGTGGAGGATGTGTCGTTCAGCTACCCGAATGCCACGAATCCCGCCCTGGATGGCGTGTCCGTGACCTTGCGGCGAGGTGAGATCGTCGCGCTTGTCGGTGAGAACGGCTCGGGCAAGACCACGCTTGCGAAGATCCTCTGCCAGCTCTACTCGCCGGAGAAGGGGACGGTCTTCTGGGACACGACCGATCTGTCCACGGTGCGTCCGCAGTCGCTGTGGCCGCGGATCGCCGTAGTCTTCCAAGATTTTGGCCGCTATCTCTTCACCGTCGCGGAGAACATCGCAATCGGCCGGATCGAAAGCGCCGACGACCGCCCGGCGATCGAAGAGGCGGCCGCCGCGGCAGGCGTCGACGACTTCGCTGCCGGACTGCCGGAGGGCTATGACACGCCGCTTGGAAAGATATTCGAGCGAGGTGCCGATGTTTCGGTCGGCCAGTGGCAGCGGATCGCGCTGGCCCGGGCATTCTTCAGGGACGCCGAGCTGATCATACTCGACGAGCCCACCGCGGCGCTGGACCCGCGAGCCGAGTACGCCTTGTTCGAAAGCATGCGGCGGCTGTTCGCCGACCGTACCGTGCTGCTCATCTCCCATCGTTTTTCGACAGTCCGGTCAGCCGACCGGATCTACGTCCTGGAAAAGGGACACATCGTGGAGTCCGGCACACATCAGCAATTGCTTGCCGACGATGGCCTGTACGCGGAACTGTACGAGATGCAGGAGGCAACGGAGATTTCGTCGAGCCAGTCCGGCGCTGCCGGGAGCCAACAGGCAGGCCGGTGAATCGGCCTCAGGAATGTCTCAGTTCTGAGGGAGCACCTGTGCACGACCGTGACAACGATGTAGCTGGGCCTATACAGCGGCTCCTAGCCGCTCAGCAGAAGGCAAGCGCACCATACCCTGTGCTGGGTACAGACGACGGGGCGCCAATTTTCCTATTGTGCTGCGCGCGGTCAGGATCGACTCTCCTGCGGATCCTCCTGAATAATCATCATAGTGTGGCCTGCCCGCCGGAGACGCTGTTCCCGCAGGTTGCGAACGCGCTCATCAAGATGTGGGGGTCGACCGAGGGCAGTGACAACTGGAGAACACTGTCCGATGCGGCGCGTACCGCCATCAGGGAAACCATCTCGGAACCGCTCGAAGCCTTTGCAAGGAAGCGTGGCAAGAAGGTATGGTGCGACAAGTCGGCGTCGAATATCCCAGGGGCGGACCTGCTCCTCCAGGTCTTCCCGGAAGCCCGCTTCATCTGCCTCTACCGGCATCCTATGGATGTCATAGCGTCCGGCCTCAGCGCTTCCCGATGGGGCTTCAGGGCATATGGTTTCGAGCCGTACGTCCGGATGTCTACCGACAACTTCGTCCGCGCCCTGGCGATGTACTGGTACGACCAGGTGGCAGCCATCCGCCGGTTCGAGCGCAAGAACGGTGAGCGCTGCACCAGAGTTTATTATGAGGCACTCGTCACAGCACCGGATACCACCGGCCGCATACTGTGTGACGGCTTGGGGCTGGCGTGGGATCCGGCCATTCTGGAACCAGATTTCGGGTCGCTCGACGACTTCGGGGCGGGCGATTACAAGCTGCCCTACACGAGCAGCATAAAGAAAACAAGCGTCGGTCAGGGGCATGCCGTGCCGGCCGGCATGGTTCCCCCAGACCTGCTGCTCGTCATCAATACTCTGCTGGCCGAGCTCGAGTATCCCCAGATTGGTGCCGACTGGAACACCGACCCGTACCCGTTCGCTGCACACCGGGACTCCGGCACCACGAGCCGCGATGACGACGTCGCCGAGGTCACCGATGTTTTGCGCTTCGGAATGCTGGAGCTCAGCAAGAATGATGGTGGCCAGGCGCCGCTCATGCGCCTGGCCTTTGGCGAATCGGTCGGCTCCCTGATTATCGATGTCGCCGCAGGTGACGTACGCGCCGAGCAGGAGTACGACGAGGCGGAGGTCATGGTGTCCGCCTCGGCTGAGGTGCTGCTCGCAATAGCGGCTGGCGCCAATATGGGGGAGGCGATACAAGAGGGGGATGTCCGGTTGTCCGGCACGGACATGATCATGACAACTCGCCAAGAGTACGCCATCGCCCGGTGGCTGGTGAAGTTGCTGACGGCAGGGGCGCCTGCTGCTGCCAGTGCCAGGGAACGTCCCCACATCAAGCCCGCCCTCGGATAGGACTCGTCATGCCTTATGTATCTGCACACTTCCTCGCTGGTCTCCGGCCAACGGGTACGCGGGTACGCCTCTTCGCTGCGGCCTTCTGCGGCACGGCCGTTGTGGCCAGCGCGGGCTGCTCTTCCGGGTCGGCTAAGGCGTCGGGCCATACCGCGAACAGTCCGGCAACCGCCAGTTCGTCCGGCAGTGCCGATAGCACGGGTGGCAGCCTGGCATGCCGGGCCCTGTACCTGGCCTTGGTGCAGGGGAAACGGGACACCTCGGCCCTAGGCAACATCAACGTGCGGGTCTCCGGTGCCTCCGCCAGCACAAGCGCGGGCACCATGCGGATGCAGTTCAAGCCCAGCACTGTGATCAGTAGCGCTGTGCAGATCAAAGCATCCAGCAGGGTGGTTAACATGGACGAAATCACGGCCGGGAACACTCTGTACATCAAGACAGCGTCGCTGACCGTCGCGACCGGCAAGCCGTGGGCAGCGGTTCCCTCCCCGGTCGCGGCGGCAAGCGCGGGTCAGCCGGACATGTCCAACCCCAACCCGCTCCAGGACATGGTGCTGCTTTTCAACTCGGGCGACTGCCATGGCGCTGGCACCCAGGTCGTCAATGGCATCAGCACCACTCGATACGAAGGCTCCTACCCCGCCTCGGATGCCCTCAAGGGGCTGAAGCCCAGGGAGATCAAGACCATCGGTTCTTCGATCCACGGCTTGATCGATGAGACCGTCTGGGTCGACGGGCAGCATCAGTTGCGCAGGGTGGTCACCACCGAGCACGTTTCGGCCCTGACCATCACCATTACCATAAACATCACCGCCGTCAATGTGCCACTCAGCGTCGCGGTGCCGCCGGCGAACCAGGTCTCACACCTGCCGCTGAGTGCGCTCGGCGGCAACTAAAGTCAGCATGGAACGGCCGGCTCCTGTGGCCGCCGGTCCCTGCGCGGTCCAGAGAACCTGTGTTGTAACCATGACAGGGTTTCCGGCACCCACAGGGTTGGCCGCGTCGCGAGTCCCGTCACCTACGCGCCAGTACCGGCGACCGGACCGAAATACGAGAGCCACTGGCCCGTGGCACCAGGTATTTGCCCGGAATATTCCTTCTGGTCGCCTGGAGACGCTGGTAATTGGTGCCAGTATCGCTGTAACGTCTGGTGCGGTGGGCTTCACGCCATTCTTCGGAGATGATGACCGTGCCATTCCCGGGGGGAACTACCAAGCACCTGCCGCGTGTCGCGTCGCGAGTCGCGGTGGTCGCAACGCTCGCGGCAGTCGGCGTTCTGGCGGCAGCGCAGGCTGCCCTGGCGAGCTGGCAGCAGCAGAACGCCCCGCTCCCTGGCACGATCTCAGATCTCACCGCGGTGTCGTGCCCGGCATCGAATACGAACTTCTGCGAGGCGGTCGGCAGCTACTCCGATAACTCAGGGACGCATCTGCTGGCGGAGGACCGTGGCGGCTTCACCTGGTTCCAGCAGAGCATCTCCGGCCCCACTGGCTCTGAACTGAATGACGTGTTCTGCACGTCCAACGCGATGTGCATCGCCGTCGGTGACCAGCCCAGTGGCTCCAACACGGTGACGTTCGCCGAGATCTGGAACGGCACGGGCTGGACCGTCCAGACTGTGCCCAGCCCTTCCGGTGCCACTAAGGCCGTGCTTGACGGCATCGGGTGCACTTCCACGAGCCGGTGCATCGCGGTGGGCTCGTCATCCGACGGCACCACCACGGTGACGCTCGCCGCGATCTGGGACGGCATGAGCTGGAGTCTGCAGACCACCCCGAACCCGGTCGGCGCGACAAATAGCGCGCTGGACAACGTCTCGTGCAACACATCGACATTCTGTGCGGCGGTCGGCGACTCCTCACCCGGCACCGGCACCCAGACGCTTGCCGAGGCGTGGAACGGCACCACCTGGACCATCCAGACCACGCCCAACCCAGCGGGCAACTTCAACCAGCTCAACGACGTCTCGTGCACGTTGCCAACCGCGTGCACGGCCGTGGGGAGAGGATTCGCGGAACGGTGGAACGGCGGCAGTTGGTCGCTGCAGACCATCGCCGGGACAGGCGGTAACACGCCTGCCGACCTCACTGGCGTGTCCTGCACCTCCGCGACCACCTGTTCCGCTGTGGGCACCTTCTTCGACAGCGAGGCGGTCGAGCAGTTGGTGGCCGAGGCCTGGAACGGCACCACCTGGCGGGTTCAGAAGCCGCCCATCACCACCTCCTTCGATTCCAGCGGCCTGTCCGACATCAAGTGCCGCAGCGCGACCCAATGCACCGCAGTCGGCTTTTACCATGACCCCACTACTGGCGACAAGGCCCTGGTGGAGGTCTATGCACCCCGCTGGCAGCCCGAGACAGTGCCCGCTCCGTCGGGGGCGTTGACAACCAGCCTGGCTCAGGTGTCATGTGCCTCGGGCAGCTTCTGTGAGGCGGTCGGGCTGGCCGAAGACTCCGGCAGCACCTTCCCAGCCTTTGCCGAACAGTGGAACGGCGTCTCCTGGACTGTTCAGAGCACGCCCAACGCTGCGGACACCAACCTGAACGGCGTGTCGTGCACGTCCACCACCACGTGCATGGCCGTAGGCGCCCAGGTTGGTGCAGGTAACACCCCGGTGACGCTGGCGGAAGCTTGGAATGGCACTAGCTGGACGGCTCTGAGCACCCCGAACCCCGCCGGAGCAGCCAGAAGTTTTTTGACCAGCGTTTCGTGCCGGTCCTCGACCTCGTGCATGGCCGTCGGTTTCTGGGTGGACGGGTCAGGGACACAGCAGGCGCTAGCGGAGAGCTGGGACGGTACCAACTGGACGATTCAGAGCACCCCCGACCCGAGCACGGGGAACACCGTCGAGCTCCAGGGCGTGTCGTGCGGCTCAGCTACGGCATGCACCGCCGTGGGCACCTACCTCACTCCGAGTAACACACTGCTGGCCGAATCGTGGAACGGCACCAACTGGACGATCGTTTCGATGACCAACCCCAATGGCACGACCGATGGTTTCATCAACGGGGTTTCGTGCAGATCGGCCACATCCTGCGTAGCGGCAGGCGACTACAACAACGGCTCTCAGGTCGTTCCGATGGCGGAGGACTGGAACGGCACCAACTGGACAGCTGCTAACGCTGCCGTCCCGTCCGGGGCTACGGGGAGTGGTATCACCGCCATCTCGTGTGCTGCGGCCACGTCTTGCACAGCCACAGGGTTCCTGACGAACAACTCGGGCACGTTCGCGCTGGCGGAACGCTGGGATGGTACGAACTGGGCGGTCCAGAGCGTCCCGTCGCCTGTCAACGGCGTTACCAGGAGCGACCTGAGCGGAGTGTCCTGCACGCTGCCCACCCACTGCATGGGCGTCGGGTTCTACGAGGACGTGTCCGGCAACGACTTCGCGCTCAGCGAGCTGTACGCATAGCGGCCTCTAGCTGGTACAACGCCCACCAGTCGAAGAAGGGGTACCCTGACGCCGGTACAAGCCAGCATGTGTGGGGTTCCGCGCGTATCCATTCCCGGAATGATTCAGGGCATGGCATTGCTGGCGGCGCGTGACACCGTGACCCGGCCTTGGTCCTCAGGTCTGGGCAGGACAGGAGAGGCTGACGGTGAGCGTTGGGGCTGCTGGTGGTCAAGAGTGGTAAGGCTGTTGACGGCCTGCATGCTCGCCACGGCCCTGTCTGGACTCTTCATGGCGGGATGCAGCACGGGTGGCCAGACACGGCTTGCCACTACCCCAGCCGCACCGAGCAGTTGCGGGGAACGCTTCCAGCCCGGTAACGCCACCCAGCAGGGCACGCCCGCGTGGATCGTCACACCTGGCGGGCTCGCCCGCCTCAAGCAGTGGGGGCTGCCAGCACCACTGCTGGGAGAGTTCAACCGCCCAAGCACCCTGCTCCTCGTCGCCCACGGCCGGCCCGTTGCGCTGGCCCCTCGGGCGACCCTGGCCTACTATTTCACCAGTGCCAGCGGATTGGAAACCGCTGTGCAGGAACACAGGGTGCCCGGCGACGTACAGTACCTTCTTCTCGACCTTGAGCGCTGGCCACTGACGCCATCCGGCGAGCAACTCCGTCCGATAGATAGCTTGAGAAGGGCGCTCTCAATCGCCCATTCGGCAGGCAAGTGCGTGGTCTTCACCCCGGCGGTCGACCTAACCGCAACGCTGCCCAATGCCGTAGGAGAGGCCGCGCGGTTCGCACAGTTCGATCGGGCGATCGCAGGTCCGGGCTCGGTGAGCGACGTCTTCGAGGTCCAGTCGCAGCAGACCGAGGGAACAGCCTTCGCAACTACCTTTGCGCCCAGTGCGATCGCCGCTGTGCTGCGCTCCCGGCCCGGGGAGCCAGTATTCGTCGGGCTGAGCACCAACCCCGACGGAAGGCATGTCACGCCCTCGGACCTGCTCACTGTGTACCATGCTGGTGCGGCTGCCGGGGCTGTCGGCTACTGGCTGAACATTCCAGAGACGGGTGTGGAATGCCCACGCTGCGGGAAACCTCAGCCCCAGGTGGCTGTTGCTTTCCTTGAGGCCCTGGCAAGAGGCAGCCAGTGAGCCGGTCCAGAGATGCGCGAGCAGTGACGGCAGATGCGGTCGATGATCTGGCCGGCGGCCTTGGTCTGGGTGAAGGGCTGGGCGTCTTCGTTCCAGAGTTTGATCCAATCTTCGAGCGCAATCGCGGGCTCGTCGAGTGAGCAGAGCACTCCGCGTTCCAGACATCGTCGCTGCAGCTCGGTGACCCATTGCTCCATTAACCGGCCTTCGGGGGTGGGGTCGGGCGTTAGGCTCGGGTTTGGTCTCGTGTGAGCCTGCGCGCGACGCGTGGGCCGTCCCGGTTACGGGCGGGCCACGTACCCAACATTGCTTTCCCGCACTGCGAAATTGCCGCCATACCCCGTACCAGCGGGGCCATCAGCAGGTCCGCCACGGCCGCTGTTCCAGGGCACTTGTCAGGCCCGGCGGAACATATACAGACGTTGGCGCCGACATCGGCGTGCACACCACGCGGCTTGCCAAATGGCTGGGGTTGTTAGGCTCTCATGACGGGCTGGATCAGCGGTCGGCAGTCCACGTGGTGAGGGTCTCGTCAATGCGTCACCCGCACAGCAGCCGGATGGGCCTGGCGTTCCTGGAGGCGCTGGTATCAGTGGCTGTCCTGGTCCTGGTGACCGTCGGGGTGGCCAGGCTTGCTGTGTCCGCAGGGGGGCGCGCGGGAACTGGGGCCCCTGTCGTCCTCGCTGGACCGGGGTCGGCCACGGGCCCGGCGTTCTCCTACGGCTTCGACTTCGCCGCCCAGGGGCCGTACAGCGGGCCCGGAGCAGACGCGCAGGCGGTGGCCTCGGCCCGCCACGTGATGTCGTCTGTCCCAGCGATGGCCGAGGACACCTCCATCAAGGACTGGGGGCTGCCGGACCCGGAGCCCACTCCCGGCAGGTTCAACCTGGCGGCCCTGGCCGCGCGGGTCAACCTGATCACCGCCACTGGGGGCGTGCCCGTGGTCACGCTGTGCGCGGCACCGGAGTGGATGACCGGCAGCACCAGCCCAGACGTCGCGCCCACCCCAGCCCACTACCACGACTTCGCCGCCTTGGCCGCCCACGTCGCGCGGTCGTTCCCCCAGGTCAGGTACTTCGTTGTGTGGAATGAACTGAAGGGCTTCTGGAACACCGCGGCGAACACGTGGGACTACCAGCACTACACGCAGATGTACAACGACGTGTACACCGCCATCAAACGGGTCAGGCCCGACGCGCTGGTTGGGGGGCCGTATGCGCCCACGCCCCCGTATGCGCGCCCACAGCCAGGCGACCTCCCGTCGACCCCGCACGGCGACTGGGGGTACCTGGACCAGCGGGTGCTCACCGCCATCAGTTACTGGCTCGTGAACAAGGCCGGTGCCGACTTCCTGGCGGTCGACGGGCCGGACTTTCCGGTCAGCGGGCCCATCACCGACCCGCTCACGGCGACGCAGAAGTACGCGGCCGTTGACCAATGGCTGCGCCGCCGGACCCCGTTGCCGATCTGGTGGATGGAGACCCACATCCAGCCCCCGGCCAGCGGCTGGCCGGCCGGGCGGGCGGCCGCGATCCGGGTCGCCGCGCTCATCCAGGCCGCGGGCAGTGGTGCCGTGGCAGCGCTGCAGTGGCAGCCGGAACAGGGCGACGGCATACCCGACGAGGGCCTGTGGACGTCAACGCAGTACCCCGGCGGAGGCCAGCCGACCGTGCTTGCCCAGTTGCTCCCGGCTGCGTCGAGGGTGTTCAGGTACCAGGTGGGTCTCATCCCCGGCCAGCCGTCCGGCGTCATAGCCGGGGCGGGCCGGGGCGGGGCTATCGCCGCCAACACCACCTCCCACCCCGTGACAGCCCGCCTGGGTGGTGACAGGACGGTGCAGTTGGGGCCCGGCCAGGTGTGGATCACGGTCTCCGCTGCCTCGCGGTGAGAGGCACGGTCGCTCTTTGCCGATGCGATACATGGGCAGGGTGGCGCCGTTACGTAAAGTTTATTGGCATATACTTTTTTTCCGATCTAATATATAGGGAAACTGCCTGGTAACCACAGCGGCCACTCCGTTAACAGATTGTTACGGATTTAAAGCGACCCTTGCGCTGGTTTGTACGGCCCTGATAGAAAGATTGTCGGCCACCCAATCGCAGAAGAGGTGGCAGCTGTCCGAATGTTGCCATTGGCTGGCGCAATGGAGAAGGGAGCTTACGAACGGCGTATACTCCGTTGCGACAGACTTGTGCTGTATGGCATCAGATGTCTCAGCACTTGGGCAAGTCGGCCGTTGTTAGGCAGGCGGGCGCCGCAGGGACCGTCGCCGCTGCCACTTAGGCTTGCAGGGCGTTCGGCTGCCCATGAAGGTCAGGAACCATTTGACCTGACGTTAGTCAACGGGATCCATCTGTAGTTCCTGATTTTTCGCCTGAGGTCTTGAGTGGGGAAACCATGGCGTTTTATGCAGGTGATGATGGCCGGGGACCGAAGATTTCGGTCGTAATTCCTACGTTGAACGAGGCGCGTAACCTGCCGCACGTCTTCGCCCAGCTACCGGCCAACCTCCACGAGGTCATAGTGGTTGATGGGCACTCGCGTGACGGCACCTTAACCGTGGCCCGGGAGCTGCGCCCGGACGTCCGTATCGTGATACAGACACGCCGGGGCAAGGGCAATGCCTTAGCTTGCGGCTTCGCGGCGGCGACCGGTGACGTCATCGTCATGCTCGACGCGGACGGCTCGGCCAACCCAGGCGAGATCCCGCAGTTTGTCAAGGCCCTCATGGAAGGCGCCGACTTCGCCAAGGGCACGCGCTTTGCCAAGGGCGGGGGGAGCGCCGACATCACGCGACTGCGGAGCGCTGGGAATGCCGTATTGAGCGGCATGGTCAACGCCCTCTACGGCACTCGCTACTCGGACCTGTGCTACGGCTACAACGTATTCTGGCGGCACATCGTCCCGCTCCTCGACCTCGACGTCTCGTCCCTGACCCCGGAAGACGGAAGACGACTGCGGGGAGACGGTTTCGAGATCGAGACGCTGATCAACATCCGCGTCGCAGGCGCCGGACTGGCCGTCACAGAGGTGCCCAGCTTCGAGCACGCGCGGATTCACGGCGCGAGTAACCTCAATGCGGTTAAGGACGGCCTGCGGGTGCTGCGGACGATCATCACCGAGTACCGGATGTTCCGCCGCGGCCGGGCCCGCGGCGGCGCCGCCACCGCGCCCATCGTACGGACGTTGACCGGGGTGGCGCAGGTGGGGAAGGAACGCGAGCGTGAGCCGGTGAACGAATGACCGACCACGGCGGCACGGCTCCGGCAATCGCGGCGTTCACCGTGGACACCTCGCCCGCGCGCGAACCCGCCCGCCGCGGGGCGTGCGCCTCAGTCGTGGTCTGCGTCTACACCGAGGACCGATGGCAGCACATCCAGTGGGCGCTCGCCAGCCTGACCCAGCAGACGGCGCTGCCCGGCCAGGTGATCGTGGTGGCCGACCACAATCCCGAGCTCGGCCAGCGCCTGTCCGCCGCGCATCCGGACCTCGAGGTCATACCGAGTGAGTTCTCGCCCGGTCTGTCCGGCGCCCGCAACACGGGCGTCCAGTACGCGCGCGGTGACATCGTGGTGTTTCTCGACGACGACGCCCGTGCCGAGCCGCGCTGGCTGGAAGCGATGCTGGCCGCCTACGACGACGAGTCGGTGCTGGGAGTCGGCGGCCTGGTGGTGCCGGACTGGCGCCCGGCCAGCCGGCCCCGCTGGCTGCCGGATGAGTTCCTGTGGGTCGTCGGATGCAGCTACCGGGGACTGCCCGAGACGAAGGCCGAGATCCGCAACCCGCTCGGCGCCAACATGTCGTTCCGGAAAGCCGCGTTCCAGCGGGCCGGGCCATTCGATTCCTCGGTTGGCCGCAACGCCGAGGTACTGCGCCCGCTCGGGTGCGAGGAAACAGAATTCAGCATCCGGCTGCGGGGCATGTCGCCGGGCGGGCGAATCATGTACGAGCCGCGGGCCGTGGTCCACCATCATGTCGCGCCATCGCGTGGCACCTGGGCCTATTTCCTTGACCGCTGCTACTCGGAAGGCCGGTCCAAGGCCCGCGTGGCCCGGCTGTCCGGCGCGTCAGCGGCGTTGAGCTCGGAACGGAGCTACGTCCTGACAACGGTGCGGCGGGCCGTAGTGAGGGAGCTCGCGGCGCTGTTCCAGCCGGGCGGGAGGTTCGCGCTGGCACGGATCGCGGCCCTCGCGATGGGAGTCACGTTAGCGGGCGCGGGCTATGCGCGCGAGATGGTGACCAGGCTTCCCATAGGTGGGAAGCGGGGGAGACGAGGGACATGACCAAGGTTGCGGTGCTTATGTACCACGCCGTGGGCCAGCCGCTCGATGAGCGGTTCCGCCCGTGGGTGGTTCCGCCGTCACTGCTGGCGGAGCATCTCAGCTCACTCGGCGAAGCAGGGTACGAACTGGTCGGCCTCACGGAGTGGGCGGCCCAGCGGGATGACCGCAAGCGCGTGGTCCTCACGTTCGATGACGGGTACGCCGACTTCGCCGAGAACGCCCTGCCGGTGCTGGCCTCCCACGGCGCCCGCGCCACCGTGTACGTGGTGACCGGGTACGTCGGCGACCGCGCGCGATGGCTGCCCTTCGCGGGTGAACGTGACCGTCCGATGATGACCTGGGGCGACCTGGAAACGGCGCGCGCGCACGGCATCGAGGTCGGCTCCCACGGCCACCGGCACATCGAGCTCGATGCCGTCGGATCCCGCGCGGCGGCCAGTGACATCGAGCGCTCGCGGGACGCGCTCACCTCGCACGGGTTCCCACCCCGGAGCTTCTGCTACCCGTTCGGCTACAACAGCCGGAGCGTGCGGCGCATCGTCGCCGGAGCGGGCTTCACCAACGCCTGCGTGGTCGGCCGCGGGCTGACCGATTCCGGGCAGGATCTGTTGCGGGTGCGGCGGCTCGCGGTCGACTCCCGGACCACCCCGGAAGCCCTGCTGCGCCGGTTCGGCGGCCCGGCGATGCCGGTCCCGGCCAGGCTGCGGGAAGCCGCCCAGCCCACGTGGCGCCTGACCCGGCGCGCGCGCTCGATGGCGCGCAGGGTGATGAGGGCCGAGGTGGCCTTATGACAGACGTGTCGGCGGTGGTGTGCACGCACCGGATGGATCGGTTCCCGTGGCTGCTGGAATGCCTCGCCTCCCTTGAGCGCCAGAGCCTGCCGCCGCTTGAGGTCATGGTGGTCGTCGATGGCAAGCCGGAGATCCGGGACCGGCTCATCGAGCGCGGCGGTCCCACGCTCACCCTCTCGACTCCGGCGCCGAGCGGATTGTCGGTGGCCCGCAACCTCGGGCTGGCCCATGCCTCCGGCAGCTTCGTGGCCTTTCTCGATGATGACGCCGTGGCGGACGGGCCGTGGCTGGAGAGCCTGCGCGAGGTGCTGGCCGATGAGACGGTCGCGGGGGTTGGCGGCATCTCCCTGCCCCGCTGGGAGGGTCGGCGGCCTGGGTGGATGCCCGAGGAGCTGCTCTGGACGCTTGGTTGCAGCTACCGCGGCATGCCGGCCACGCGCTCGGAGGTCCGCAATGTCTACGGCGGATGCGCCTGTTTCCGGAAGGACGTCTTTGACCGGTTCGGGGGCTTCAACCCCAACCTGGGCCGGATGGGGGCCGGCCTCGCCGGCTGTGAGGAAACCGAGCTGTGTGTGCGGGTCCGTAACCAGGCGCCCGAGCTGCGGTTCGTGTACGAGCCCGCGGCCAGGATCTTCCACCGGGTCCCGCCCGCGCGGCAGAAGGTGAGCTACGTGCTGTCCCGCTGCCTCGGTGAAGGCAGGTCCAAGGCAACCCTGCGCGCCGTCACGGTCGGCGGCAGGCCGTTGGCCAGTGAAGCGGACTACCTGGTAAATATCGTTCCCAGTGGGATCGCCTCCGGGGTGAGCCAGTCGCTGCGCGGAGACCGCCACGGCCTGGCGAGGGCGTCACTCCTCGCCGCGGCGGTGGCCTGCACCGTGGCGTCCTACGGCGTGACCAGGGTCACCGGCGTGCTGCGCCGGCGACGGCTCGCCCAGCTTTCCGAGGCGCTGCGCGCGGGGCCCCTGCCGGCGGTGGGGTCTGGCCTCCCTCCCTTCACGCCACAGCCCTCCGGGCGCGCGGCTGCCCTCAGCAAGGCCAACCGGAGCCGCCAGTGAGAGCGTCGATGTACCCAGCGAGACACGCCCAGCTGGGACAGGCACCGCCGGTCATCCCCCCGGAGGGCTTCCGTTCCTGGGCGCCCTATCTCGCGGCGGCCCGCTGGGCGCTGCCCCCCTTGGCGCTGGCGGTGGGACTGTACTCCCTGACCACCGCGCGGGTAGCGGCCATCGGTGTCTACGGCCTCATCCAGGCCCTGCCGCCTGGCTATTTCGCCGCGCTGGCGGGCTTGGGCGTCGCCATCGTCGTGTCGTGGCGCAGTGAGAAACCACAGTACGGGCAGTTTGCACTGGCGGTCGTAGCGCTCGTCATCCTGCTGCAGGGCGCCCCGAGCCTCATTGAGGCCGAGCCACGCTTCCCGCCGGCCTGGCTGCATGCGGGATTCACCGACTACGTCGCCGCCACCGGCAGGGTGCTGCCACAGGTTGACGCGAGGTTCAGCTGGCCCTCGTTCTTCACGGGCATGGCGATGCTGGCACGGGCCGGTGGGCTGCCGAACGTCATCGTCCTCCTCAAATGGTGGCCAGCCTTCATCAACCTGCTCTACCTCCCACCGTTGTTCATGCTCGCCACCCGGGTGCTGCACGATAGGCGGAGCGCCATGCTCGCGACGGGCCTCTTCCCGCTCGCCAACTGGGTGGGCCAGGACTATTACTCCCCGCAGTCAACGGCGTATTTCCTGTACCTGGTGCTGCTGTGCATAGTCCTAGGGCCGCTGCGCGGCAGCCGCCCGACCTTGCTGCCGCGCTGGGCGCTGCCGGCGCGCTGGCGCAAGGAAGCGCCACCAGAACCCGCGCCGCTTCCTGTGGCCTACACCGTCACGCTGCTGGCCATCCTGGCGGTGCTGTGCGCCGCGATGGACACCGGTCACCAGCTCACGCCGTTCTTCGCGCTCGCCATCGTGACCGCGCTGGCTGTCCTGGGCCGGACGCGGCTGGCCGCATGGCCGGTGCTTATGTTCCTGATGGCTGTGGGCTGGGTCTGCTACGCGGCGTCCGCGTACTGGTCAGGGCACTTCACGCAGCTCTTCGGCAGCCTGGGCTCGCTGGGCGTCAACGCCTCCAATAGCCTCCGCCTGCACGGCAGTCCCGCCCATTTCCGCGTCGATGACGTCCGGCTGCTCATCGTGGGGGCCATCTGGTTGCTGGCGGTGGTCGGGTTCTTCTGCGCCCGGCGGCCGCCCGCCGACCGGTGGGCGGCGGCGGTCCTCATGGTGTCACCAGTCGTCATCGTCGGCGGGCAGTCCTACGGCGGCGAGGCGGGCCTGCGTGCGTTCCTGTTCTCACTGCCTGGCGCTCTGTGCCTGGTGGCGGTCGCGCTGTCAGCCCTCGCCAGGCACCTGAAGGCTGCCGCCACTGGCCTGGTCATCTCGCTGCTGATCCCGAGCTTCCTGGTGGCCCGCTGGGGCAACGAGCTTTCGGAGATGGTGCAGCCACCAGAGATCGCGGGTGCCCTGGCGCTGTACCGCATCGCGCCTCCCGGCTCCATCCTCATGGCCATCACCCCGCAGGTGTTCTGGCAGTTCACGGTCCCCAGCGTCGGTGGCTACAAGTACCGGCCGAACAACCTGGACGAGTTTCACTACGGCCACGTCGATGAGATCGCCGAGAACCTGGAGGGCCCCAACGGCGGTTATGTGATCATCACGGCCAGCCAGCTCGAATACGCCCAGGCGGCCTACGATCTGCCCACGAGCTGGGGCACAGGGGTGGAGCGGGACCTTTCCCGGTCGCATCTCTTCCGCCTCGTCTACCGGAATCCCGACACGGTCATCTACAAGTACGTGGGATCCGCGAAGTGACCCGGGATCCATGGCCGGGCCTCCGGACGCAGCGGCTTGTGATCGGCCTGATGTCCATCGGGCTCTCGGTGGCGGCGATCGGCGTCGTCGCGGTCGCGGCCCCGTGGCAGCTCCGTTTCCCGGTGGTGGCCGCCGCCGCGCTGTTCGGCCCTGGGATACCACTACTGCGGGCCCGCCGGGACCTGAGCCTCGCGGAATGCCTGGTCTATGGCGCCGGGCTCGACGTCGGCCTGCAGATGCTGGTCGGGCTCGCGCTGGTGATGGCCCACACCTGGGTTCCGGTCGCCGCGACCGTGACGCTGTTCGCGGCCTCGCTGGCCATCGGCGTGAAACTGACCTACGGCGAGCTGCGTTGAGGAGCGAACCCATGCGCACAGCGACGTCCTTGCTGCGGCTGGCCGGGCTGCACGTGGTGCCCGGAATCATCTGCCTGGTGGCGAGCGTGGCCCTGCTTTCCGTGTGGGAGACCCGCCGCCTGTCGCGGTTCCCGCCGCTGGGCAGGCGCCCGTGGCTGCTTCCCGCGGTCGGCCTCACGCTCGGCGCCGTATCGGTTGGATTCATCGCCGCGCGCTTCCTGGCGATCGCCTGAAACCCGAGACAGGAGAGGAGACAGGCATGGCTGTCCGGACGGTCAAGCTCGCGGGCACCGGCGTCCAGACGACCGCGCTGGGATTCGGCTGCGCGAACCTTTTCCGCCTCCCAGGCGCGCGGCAGCGGGCCGAGGTTCTCCGCGCGGCCTACGACGCCGGCGTGCGCCATTACGACGTCGCGCCCATGTATGGCCTTGGCCTGGCCGAATCGGAGGTGGGCCGGTTCGCTGGCGGCCGCCGCGCCGGCCTCACCATCGCGACGAAGTTCGGCATCGGGGCCACCCCTCTCGCACGCGGCCTGGCCCGCGCCCAGGGGCCGGCGCGGGGCGTCCTCGAGGCGTTCCCGGCCTTGCGCCGACACGCCAGGGAGAAAGCCGCCGGTCCAGGGTCGGGGAGGATGGGTGCCCTGCTGTACACCAGCGAGGGATACGACGCGGCGGGGGCGCGCAAGAGCCTGGAACGCAGCCTGCGGGCACTGCGGACCGACTATGTCGACATCCTGCTGCTGCACGATCCCGACCCCGGGTCCGTGCGCTCAGACGATGTCCGCTCGTATCTGGAGTCAGCCCGCAGCGACGGCCTCATCCGCGGCTGGGGCGTCGCGGGCGAGCCCGGGCCCACGCTGGCGGTGGCCCGGTCGCTCCCGGCCGGGGCACCTGTCCTGCAGGTCCGGGACAACATCTGGCTGCGCTCGCCCCGCGCCGCGGCCGGAGCCAGCGCGCTCATCACGTTCGGGATCCTGGGTGGGGTGCTCGCCAGCCTGCTGACGCGGGTGACGTCCGACCGGGAGCGGCTCAAACGCTGGAACGCCACGATCGGCGCGGACTTCGCCGACCCCGAGGTAGCCGCTTCCCTGCTGCTGCGGGCAGCCCTGCTGGAGAACCGCGGCGGGGTGGTGCTGTTCAGCACGGTCCGCCCTCGGCGCATCCAGCAGGCGGCCGCGGCCGCCCAGGCGGGTGAGCCGGCCAGGGACCCGTCGCTTGGAGCCTTCCTCGAGCTCGTCGCCGCGGAGTTCGCCCAGCCGGCCCTCCCTGTGGAGGGCGCGCCGTGATCACCTCCGCGCACGCCCTGGGGGGCGGCGAGACCCTGCGCGCGGACCTGGCGGTGGTTGGCGCGGGCCCGGCTGGGATCGTCGTCGCGCTGGAAGCCGCGAGCCACGGCTTCGACGTGCTTCTGCTCGAAAGCGGGGAAGAGAAGGTCAACCGCGCCGCTCAGGACCTGGCCGAGGCCGCCGAATGGGACGCCAGCCTGCACTCGCCCTTGGCCCTGACCAACCGCAGGCAGCTCGGCGGGACCTCGGTGATCTGGGGCGGGCGGTGTGTCCCCTATGACGAGGTCGACTTCGACCGCCGCGCATTCCTTGGCGATGGTGAGTGGCCCGTCACCTACCAGCAGCTGCTGCCTTACTTCCAGCGAGCCTGTGACTGGCTGGTGTGTGGCCGTGCCGTCTTCGAGGCCAGCGAAATGAAGCACCTGCCGGCCTCAATAGTCCCGGGTTTAACCGATGGTGAGGTCCGGGTGTCCACGATGGAACGCTGGTCGCTGCCGACCAACTTCGGCCGCGAGTACCGCGCGGCCCTGCGGAGATCCCGGCGCGTCCGGGTGGTCACCGGCCTCACCTGCACCAAGGTCATATGGGATTCCGAACGCCAGCGGGCCGAACGCTTGGAGTGCCACAACCTCGCGGGCAGGCGGGTCAGCGTCGATTGCCGGGGTTACGTCCTCGCGTGCGGGGGACTCGACACGACGCGTCTGCTGCTGGCCTCCCCCGGCCCGAGTGGGCGGGCGCCGGGCGATTACTCCGGCCATCTGGGCGCCTACTACATCGGCCACGTGGAAGGCGTGATCGCGAACGTCAGGTTCACCACCCCCCCGAAGTCGACGATCTTCGGCTATGAACGGGACACGGATGGCACCTACGTCCGGCGCAGGTTCTCCATCAGCCGTGATGCCCAGCTCGAGCGGGAGCTGCCGAACGTCGCAGCCTGGCTCGCCAATCCCGAGCTCGCGGATCCCCGCCACCGCAGCGGCACCCTGTCGTTCGCCTACCTCGCCCTGCGTTCCCCGCTGGGCCGGATCGCCGCGCCGGACGCGCAGCGGCTCGCCCTGTCAGGGGAGGACGTTCCCGGTTCCCCGTACGGCGGGGCGGAGAAGGGCCCGATTGGCGCGCACCTGCGCAACCTGGTGCTGGACGCCGGTGGCACG